>DASQAL010000036.1:0-27921 GCA_035635775.1 Candidatus Acidiferrum sp. | reverse complement strand
TCTACTCCAAACTGTCCTTCCCCCTCGGGCACGTGATCATGGCGCTGGTGGCGATTCCATTCGCGCTGGCCTCCCCGCGCAGCGGCGGGCGCGCCATGGGCATCGGGGTGGCCATCGTGATCGCGGTGGGCTACTGGGTCGTGCACTCGGTGGCGATCGCCTTCGCGCAGGCGGATCTGCTGCCCGCCGCCCTCGCCGCCTGGACCGCCAACATCGTCTTCGCGGGCATCGGCACCGCCCTCTTCCTCAGCGCCCGCACTTAACTCGGAGGGGGGCTCCGCCCCCCTTCCGAACCTCCCCCCGAAAACCAGGATTGCGCGGGCGGAGCCCGCGCGGAACGCGGCCCGTCTCACCGGCGAGGTCCTCTTCCACGAGCGCGGCCTCGCGGAGGTGGGTCGGCCGGGCGCCGCCCTCCCGGGAGCCGTGTCTTCTGCGGGGAATCGAAGCGGGAGGCGGTCCGTCTCGTGGCTCGATCGGGACGGCGCGGCGGGATGCGAGTCAGCGTGCTCCCGGGAGGGCGGCGCCCGGCCGGCCCGCCTCCGCGAGAGGCAACGACGCTAGCGGCTTTCGCGAAGCTGGCGCAGCGCTTCCTCGATACGCTTCTGCTCCTGGCCGTAGGTGGCCCAGTCGCCCTTGCGCAGCGCCTCCTGCCCACGCTGCCAGGCCTCCCAGGCGCGCTGCACGCCGGCGGTGATGGCCGTGATCGGCGCGGAGCCGGGAGCGGCGGGGCGCTCGGCGGCAGGCCGGCCGGGCGGCTCGTCGCCGCGCACGTGCCCGCCGAAGATGCGCGCGAGCGCGGCCTCGAGCGTCGGCTCCATCGCAATCTGGTTGCCGTAGGCCACCACCACGCGACGCAGCTCCGGCAGCGCGCCCTGCTCGGCGGCGGCCAAGTAGAGGGGCTGCACGTAGATGAGCGACTGGTCGATGGGGATGGCGAGCAGGCTGCCCGTGATCACCCGCGAGCCCTGCTGGTTCCAGAGCGAGATCTGCTGGGAGATGACCGGGTCCTGGTTGATCCGCGCCTGGATGTTCCGGGGCCCGAAGACCAGCTTCTGCTTCGGGAACTGGTAGGCGATGAGGCCGCCGTACTGGGGCGGATCCATCCGGGCCACCATCAGCGCGATCATGTTGTCGCGGCCGCTCGGGTTGAAGCCCGACAGCAGGACGAACTCTTCTTTCCGCTCCCCGGGCAGCCGCATGATCATGAAGTAGGGCTCCATCTCCCGGTCGCGCCCTTCCTGCGGCAGCCGCGGGATCACCCACAGGTCCTCCTTGTTGTAGAAGACCTGGGGATCATGCATGTGGTAGGTCGCGTACATCCGCGCCTGCACCGCGAAGAGGTCCTCCGGGTAGCGGATGTGCGCCTGCAGATCCTTGGGCATGTCGGCCAAGGGCTTGAGCAGGCCCGGGAACGCCTTCGCGTAGGTGCGGATCACCGGGTCCTCGGGATCGGCGATGTAGTAGCTCACGGTGCCGTGGAACGTGTCCACCGTCGCCTTCACCGAGTTGCGGATGTAGTTGAAGCCCCGCACCGGCGTCGCGTAGGGATAGCGATCGCTGGTGGTGTAGCCGTCGATCATCCAGACGAGGCGGCCGTCGGCCCCGATGACCAGGTACGGATCGCGGTCGAACTTGAGGAACGGCGCCGCCTCCTGCACGCGCGCGCCGATGTCACGGTAGATCATCACGCGGCTCTCGGGCGTGAGGTCGTTCGACAGCAGCAGGTTGAGGGCGCCGAAGCGCGCCGCGAAGGCCGCCTTGCGGAGCAGCGAGTTGATCGGGATGCCGCCCCGCCCCTCGTAGCGGGTGTACACGTTCTGGTCGCCCGAGGGATAGTCGAGCTCCTGCGAGCGCGTGCGCACGAGGACGTACTCGTTGCCGATCTCGCCGTAGTAGATCTCGGGCCGCGTGATCTTGGGCATGCCCCCGGTGCCCGCCGGGGGAATATCCTTGATGAAGAACTCGGGCAGGCCCTCCGGGCTGATCCGGTTCACCGGCCCCACCACCAGCCCGTAGCCGTGGGTGTAGGTCAGGTGCTCGTTGATCCACCCCCGGCTCGGCAGGTCCCGGTAGGACAGCTCGCGCGCGGACAGGGTCACCTGGCGGTACTCGCCGTTGAGGGTGTAGCGTCCCACGTCCACGTCCCGGAACTTGTAGTAGGTCCGGATCTCCTGCAGCTTGCCGTAGGTGGTGAGCAGCGGCCGGTGATCCCAGAGCCGGATGTTCTTGATCGTGAGGTTGTTCCGCTCGAGCGCGGCCGGGGTCAGGTTGTCCTCCGCCGCGAAGTCCTTCTCGGCCACCCGGTCGAGGGCGTAGGCCTGCCGGGTCATCCGGATATTGTTCTCGATGTAGGGCCGCTCGTAGACCAGCTCGTTGGGCTTGACCCGGTAGCTCTGCAGGAGCGCGGGGGCGATGCCGAGGCCCGCGACCCAGAGCACCACCAGCACCACCAGCCCCGCCACCAGGAAGCGCCAGCCGGGCCGGAACATCTGGAAGACGCAGGCGCCCGCGCAGAGCACCGCGAGCACGACCAGCCACTGGAGCACCGGCAGGGAGGCGTGCACGTCGCTGTAGGAGGCGCCGAACACGAAGCCGCGGGGCGCGTAGAGCAGGTCGAAGCGGTCGAGCCAGAAGCCGGCCGCGCGGACCAGGAGCAGCACCGCGGCGAGGCCGAGCAGGTGGGTCCGGGCCCCCGCCGCGAGGCGCGGCCCCCGCGCGGTGAGCACGAGGCTGCGCTGCAGCACGTAGACCGCGGCCACCAGGATCAGCGTGCCGGCCACCAGCGCGGTGGACCACGCGTAGAGGAGCCGCCAGAACGGCAGCACGAAGAAGTAGAACCCCAGGTCGCGGCCGAAGAGCGGATCCGTCTGGTTGAACGGGGTCCGGTTGACGTACTCCAGCACGGTGGGCCACGAGCCGGTGGCGCGGGCCCCCGCGAAGAAGGAGATGACCGCGATGACCGGCAGGAGCAGCCGTCGGACGAGCGGCTCCAGGATCGCGCGCCCGGGCAGCCCCAGCTGGTCCTCGAGCTCCCAGAGCACGTCCGGCGGGGCGGTGCGCGCGGCCACCGACAGGTTGATGAAGAGGAAGACGAACACGACGGCGCCGAGTCCGATGAAGAGCCAGCCGGAGAGCTGCAGGCGCGTGGTGAAGACGGTGGTGAAGCCCACCTCCTGAAACCACAGCCAGTCGGTGTACAGCGGGACGGCCTGGCCGAACAGGCTGAGCAGGATGAAGCCCAGCAGCAGCCAGAGCCCCAGCCGGGGGCGCCGCAAGGGCGTGACCCGACCCGGGGGGGTCTGCGCCAACGGGGTCCCCTACGTCCCGCGAGTCCAGGAGGCCAGATGCGCCTCCTGCTCGGCGTTGAGCTCGCGGATTGGCACGGGCACGGTTGGAGCGGGGCTCAGGCGCGCGTTCCCGACGGGTCCGGCGTCACACGCCGGCGTCGTCGCGAAGGTCCTTGGCGCGGTTCGTCCGCTCCCACGTGAACTCAGGCTCGTTCCGCCCGAAGTGGCCGTAGGCGGCCGTCTTCCGGTAGAACGGCCGGCGGAGGTCCAGATACTTGATGATCCCGGCGGGCGTGAAGTCGAAGTGCTTCCGGATCATCTGCTCGAGCTTGGTGTTGGGCACCTTCCCGGTTCCGAAGGTCTCCACCATGACCGAGACCGGATCGGCGACGCCGATGGCGTAGGCCATCTGCACCTGCGCCCGCTCCGCCAACCCCGCCGCCACGATGTTCTTGGCCACGTGGCGCGCCATGTAGCAGGCCGAGCGGTCCACCTTCGTCGGGTCCTTGCCCGAGAAGGCGCCGCCGCCGTGGGGGCAGGACCCGCCGTAGGTATCCACGATGATCTTGCGGCCGGTCAGCCCGGTGTCTCCCATGGGCCCCCCGGTGACGAAGCGGCCGGTGGGATTGATGTGGTACGTGATCCGCTGCGGGTCGATCAGGTGCTTGGGGATGGTCGGCAGCACGACCTGCTCGATCATCTCCTCGCGGATCGTCGACAGCCCGGTGTCCGGACCGTGCTGCGTGGAGATGACCACCGTCTCCACCCCCACCGGCTTGCCGTCGACGTAGCGCACCGTGACCTGGCTCTTGCCGTCCGGCCGGAGATAACCGACCTGGCCGCTCTTGCGGACGTGGGTGAGCCGCTGGCAGAGCTTGTGGGCCAGCATGATGGGCAGCGGCATCAGCTCCTCGGTCTCGGTGCAGGCGTAGCCGAACATGAGGCCCTGGTCGCCCGCGCCGAGCTTGTCCACGCCCATCGCGATGTCGCCCGACTGCTCGTCGATCGCGGTGATGACGCCGCACGTCTCGTAGTCGAAGCCGTACTTGGCGCGCGTGTAGCCGACTTCCCGGATGGTCTCGCGGGCCACTCGCGGGATGTCCACGTAGCAGGAGGTGGTGATCTCGCCCGCCACCACCACCAGGCCGGTGGTGAGGAGGGTCTCGCAGGCCACCCGGCCCGTCGGATCCTGGGTCAGGATGGCGTCCAGGACCGCGTCCGAGATCTGATCGGCGATCTTGTCCGGGTGCCCTTCCGTCACCGACTCCGACGTGAACAGGTACTCCTCACGCGCCATCCGTCCTGCCCTCCGGGGTGCTCCGCTCGATCGACCGCGGGTACGTGACACTATCACGCCCGGCGGTCGCCTCTCAAGGGGAATCCCTGGTTTCGGCCGCTCCCGCGGTGGTTTCGCCGATCGCCACGCGCAGCGACGTCTCCCAGGTCTGCCCGGCCTGAAGCTGGAGCGGCCACGCGAAGAGAAGCGCGGATCCCTGGTAGATGCGCTCGAAGCCCGTCTCCGACAGCGATACCGTCTCCACCGGCGCCCACGCGATGTCGGCCGGCTTCGCCCACCGGAGCGTCAGCTCGCAGCCGAGCCACTCGTCCACCATGGCCAGGCCGTGCACGGCGGCGATGCGGCCGCGGCTGCCGAGCGACGGGCGGCCCGCCACGCGGTAGTAGCGGCCGGGCGCCTCGCCCGCGCTGAGCGTGAGGTTCCACTGCACCGCCCACTGCCCCACGAGCGGCTCCTCCCCCTCCCAGCGCAGCCGGTAGGTCACGGTCACCGCGGGATCGTCCGCCATGGCCACGATGGATTTCTGCAGCGCCATCGGCAGGCCGTCGGGGCGCTGGAGCGAGCACAGCAGCGCCACCTCGCGCGGCGAGGTCTTCACCTCGTGCTCGAGGGGCCGCTCGCCCACCGCCATCCGCGCCGCGTCCCACGGATCGAGGGGATCCAGCTCGGCCCCGGGCGGGAACAGCCCGTCGAGGAGGGAGGCGCGGCGGAAGCGATCGTAGCGGAGCAGCGCGGTCAGCCCCGCTTCCTTGACCACGGGAGCCGAGTGGATCGTCCTGACCTCGTCCGCCCCGGCCTCCGACGGCCGCTCCGCCACCTGCCGGTGATAGGGCTCGGGACGCCGGGTGAGCACGTCGGCGGTGTCCATCTCCCCGCGCAGCCAGAGCAGCTCGGTGAGCGAGCCGCCGCGGGCCGGACGCAGGGTCAGCCCGAGCGAGCGGGTGCGCACGACCACCTCGGCCACCCCGTCACCGTCGATGTCCGCGCGGACGCAGTCGAGCCCCAGCGGCTTGCCCGGCCCCTCGAGCCGTCGCTCGCAGCCGATCAACGCCGACTTCACCGCGCGGCGAAGATGCGGGAGATAGCAGCCGCCGAACACCCCGTGCCAGTAGGCGTCGTTGGCCTGCCCCTGCCAGAGCCGCTCGCGGGCCGCGAGCAGCCGCGGGTCGCGCGGGCGCGCGGTGAGGCCCTCGTGGACCCGGCGCGAGAGGCGGATCATCTTCCAGTACGCGTCCCCGATCTCCGGGTACTTGATCAGGAAGTTCCGGAAGAACCCGCCGCGCAGGAGGCGCGAGAGGCGCTCCCCGTCCGGCAGCGCGGCCAAACGGGCGCGCGCGTCGTGCAGCTCGGCGGCGGCGGCGGGGGGCAGGGCCCACTCGCCCATCTCGGTGTAGGCGGCGGTCGGCAGGTAGACCCGGCCGGCCGGGGGCTCCGTGTCGAGGAACCGGGAGAACGTGGAGACACGTAGCCACGGGGTGGCGCGCAGCGTGTCCAGGAAGCGGGCGAGCCAGCGCTCCCCGTAGACCAACCGGTCGGTGCCCGGCCAGACGCCGAACTTCTCGCCGTCGTCCACCATCGTCACCGCGCCCGCCCCGCGGCGGCTCTCGAGGTAACGTACGCTCTCCGCCGGGTCCGCGAAGGGCACGAGATAGCGCAGCCGCTGGTTGATCGGGAACACCGCGACCGAGGCCCCCTGATCCTCGGTCAGGTAGTAGCCGCCCAGCGTCTCCGGGTCGAGGCCGGCCAGGGCGAAGTGCGAGTCGTCCACCAGGACGAACTCCACGCCGGCGTCGCGCAGGACGCGCGGGAGCTGGGGCTCCCAGATCCGCTCGGCCAGCCACATGCCCCGCGCGCTCACCCCGAAGCTCGTCTTGAGGAACTGGGTCAGCGCCTGGATCTGCCCGACCTTGTCCCAGTCCGGCAGCAGCGCGAGGATCGGCTCGTAGAAGCCGCCGGTCAGGAGCTCCACCTGCCCGTCGGCGGCGAGCCGCCCCAGCAGATCGAAGGTCGGCCGCGCGCGCTCCTTGAGGGTGGCGAGCAGGCCCCCGGAGCAGTGGACGGTCAGGGACAGGCCGGAGCCGGCCTCCGCGATGGCCTGCAGGAACGGGTGGTAGGCGCGGAGGACCGCGTCGTCGACGACCCCGTCGAAGTTGCCGACGGGCTGGTGGTTGTGGATGCCGAAGAGGAAGTGGAGGGGGGCGTCACTCACGATCCAGGTCCCGGTGCCTGACGATCGGACTCAGGCCGAGACCGGTCAGGAATGAGCGGAGCGCCTCCACGATCATCACCGAGCGATGCCGCCCACCCGTGCAGCCCACCGCGACCGTGAGGTAGGCTTTCCCTTCGCGCTCGTAGAGGGGCAGGAGGAACTTGAGCAGCCCCTCCAGGCGCGAGAGCAGCTCGCGGCTCTCCGCGAACGACATCACGAACTCTTCGACCGCGCGGTCGCGCCCGTCCAGAGCCCGCAGCCCCTCGACGAAGTGCGGGTTGGGCAGGAACCGCACGTCGAAGACGAGGTCGCCGTCGTAGGGCACCCCGTGCTTGAAGCCGAAGGAGACCAGCGCCACCGTGAGCCCGCCCCGGGCCGCCCGGGGGCCGTAGGACTGGACCATCTGGTCCTTCAGCTGATGCACCGTCAGCGCGGACGTGTCGATGATGCGGTCGGCGATCTCCCGGAGATGGGCCAGGGCCTTGCGCTCGGCCCGGATGCCGTCGAGCACGCTGCCCTCGCCGGCGAGCGGGTGGCGGCGCCGCGTCTCGTGGTAGCGGCGCACCAGCGACTCGTCCGAGGCCTCCAGGAAGAGGACGTCGACGAGGTGGCCCCGCGTCCGCAGCTCCTCCAGCGTGCCCACCATGTTGGCGAGGTACTCGCCCTCCCGCACGTCCACCCCGAGCGCGATGGCCGGGATGCCGCGGCTCGACTGGGCGCACAGCTCCGCGAAGGTGGGGATCAAGGTGGTCGGCAGATTGTCCACGCAGAAGTAGTTCAGGTCTTCGAGGCACTTGATCGCAAAGCTCTTTCCCGCCCCGGAGAGCCCGGTGATGATGACGAAACGGATCGGCTCGGCGGCGGGCTCGCTCACGATGGCCCGGTGACGCGACGGGGGCGGCGCGCCTTCCTCTCGCGCACCTGACGCCGCAGCGCGTGGACGGCGCGGTCCACCGCGGCCTCGAGGTCGGGGGCGGTCTCCCGGCTGCGGAAGGCCCGCCGCCGCGCCACCAGGGTCAGGGCCGCGGTCCGGCGGTGCTTCTCCTTCGAAAGGACCGCCCGCGTCTCGACGAGCGCGGGCAACATCGGCTCCAGCTTGGCGAGCTTGCGGGTGAGCTCGTCCTTGTAGGTCCGGGAGACGGTCATCCCGCGGGTGCTGATGATCACCTGCATGGACGGAGGCCTCAGCGCTTCTTGGATGAAAGCCGCCGCTGGTGCGAGGGCAGGATGCCCAGCTCCTCGCGGTACTTGGCCACCGTGCGGCGCGCGATGGTGAGCCCCTGCCCCTGGAGGGACTGGGCGATCTCCTGGTCGGAGAGCGGCTTGACCCCGTCCTCGCCCGCCACCATGTCGCGGATGGTCTTCTTGACCGACACCGAGGAGACCATGGAGCCGTTCTCGGAAGCGATGCCGCTGTGGAAGAAGAACTTGAGCTCGAAGAGGCCCTGCGGCGTCTGCACGTACTTGTTGGTGGTCACCCGGCTGATGGTGGACTCGTGCATGCTGATGTCGTCGCCCACGTCGCGCAGGGCGAGCGGCCGCAGGTGGGGCAGGCCCTTGTCGAGGAAGTCGCGCTGGAAGTTCACCAGGCTCTGGGCGACCTTTCGCAGCGTGCGCTGACGCTGCTCGACGCTCTTGATCAGCCACACCGCACTGCGCAGCTTCTGTTCTACATATTGCTTGGCCTCGTCCCCCGACCGCCGCAGCAGCGAGCGGTAGAGCGAGTTGACCCGCAGGCGGGGGATGCCTTCCTCGTTCAGGATCACCACGTAGTCTTCGCCCACCTTCTGGATGGTGACGTCCGGCACCACGTAGCGGGAGTCGTTGACCGAGAAGCGCCGGCCCGGCTTGGGCTCGAGGCCCTGGATCTCCTCGATCGACTCCATCACCCGCTCCAGGGGCAGCTTCAGGGCCCGGGCGATTTCCGCGTAGCGCCGCCGCTCCAGGTCCTCGAAGTGGCGCTCCACGATCTCCACCGAGACCGGGTCGGGCTCCGCGTCCGCGGTGAGCTGCAGCCGCAGGCACTCCTGCACGCTGCGCGCCGCGACGCCGGGCGGGTCGAAGGCGTGGATGAGCTTGAGCGCGGACTCCACCGCCTCGGGGCTGGCCCCCATGCCCGCCGCGATCTCGCCCACGTCGGCCCGGAGGTAGCCGTCCTCGTCCAGGTTGCCGATGATGGCCTCGCCGATGCGCAGGACGTCCTTGTCGTCGGTGCCGAGCCGGAGCTGCTCCATCAGATGTTCGCCCAGCGACGTGTCGCTGCGGCCGAGGTTTTCGAACGGCAGCTCGTCCCGCTCCTCCATGGACACCGGCGTCCGCTCGTCGCCGTGGTCGTCGAAGACCGCGGACGACAGATCGAAGGGCAGGTCGTCGGCCTTCTCGCTGTCGACCGAGGACGTCTCCTTCGACACCGGCTCCAGCGACGAGGTGATCTCCGCGGGGGCCGCGGCGTCCGTGGTCCCTTGGGTCGCGGCGGCGTCCGGGTTCTCCGCGTTCTCCGCGTTCTCGACCGGCACCTCCTCGAGGAGCGGATTCTCCTCGAGCTCCTTGCGCACCACCTGCTCCAGCTCCAGCGTGGACAGCTGCAGGAGCTGGATCGCCTGCTGCAGCAGCGGGGTCATGACGACCCGCTGGCTCATTCTCTGTTGCAGTTTCATAGCGAGAACTTCTCGCCCAGGTAGATCTCCCGGGCCTTGGAGTTGTTGGCGAGCTCGGTGGCGGTGCCGGAGGCGAGGATCCGGCCGTCGTAGAGGATGTAGGCGCGATCGGTGATGGCGAGCGTCTCGCGTACATTGTGGTCGGTGATCAGCACCCCGATGCCGCGCTCCTTCAGCCGGGCCACGATCTCCTGGATATCGCCGATCGCGATCGGATCGATGCCGGTGAAGGGCTCGTCGAGCAGCAGGTAGCGGGGGCTGGTCACCAGGGCCCGCGTGATCTCGAGCCGCCGCCGCTCGCCGCCCGACAGGGTGTAGGCCTTGTGGTGGGCGAGGCGGGTCAGGTCGAGCTCGGCGAGCAGCTCCGCGAGCCGCGTCATCCGGTCCTGGTGCGAGAGGTCGAGCGTCTCCAGGATCGCGAGCAGGTTCTCCTCGACGGTGAGCTTGCGGAACACCGAGGACTCCTGCGGGAGGTAGCCCATGCCGAGCCGGCAGCGCTTGTACATCGGCAGTTCGGTGACGTCCTGGCCCTCCAAGAAGATGCGCCCTCCGTCGGGCCGCAGGAGGCCCACGATCATGTAGAACGACGTGGTCTTGCCCGCGCCGTTGGGCCCGAGCAGCCCGACCACCTCGCCCGGATGGATGTCCAGGCTCACCCGGTTCACCACCACGCGGCTCCGGAACCGTTTCCGGAGCCCCTGCGCGATCAGGCCTTCCACGAAACCCTCATGAGCACTGGCCCGCCGGCGCCTTCGGTCGGGCCGCCTCGTCCTGGCTCTTCGGATAGAAGACCGCCTTCACGCGCTCCTGCTGGCCGCCCTCCACCACGCTACGGTCCTCGGCGAGGTAGATCGTGATCCGCTCTCCGGTCACCACGTTGTCGTCGCGCCACACCCGCGCGTTGCCGATGAGGACGACGCGCTGCTCGGCGTCGTAGTACTCGGCCCGCTTCGCGGTGCCGGTGCGGCAGTCCTTGGTGATGATCCGCACGTTGCCGGTCGAGACGGTGCGGACGATGCGGTTCCCCTTGTCGTCGAGGTACACCTCCATGCGGTCCGCGTACTGCGTGGAGCTGTTCTGGTTGGCCACCACGTTGCCGGTGAAGACGACGAGCCCTTCCTTCTGCAGGTTCTCGAGCTGGTCTGCGTCCACCGTGACCGGGGCGCTGCGCCCGTCCTGGCTCGCGCCCGGGCCTTCCGGACGGGGCGCGGGCGACTGGGCGGTGGCCGCCGGGCGGGCCGGCCGGGGCCGGGAGGGCACGGTCTGCGCCCACGCCGCCGTCGACAGCGTCGCCGCCGACCACAGCACGACCGCGCCCAGCGCGAAACTCGTCCTCGCGAAACTGGGTCTCATGGGCGCCCGGGAGCGACCGGCTCGGTGGGCGCGCCGCGCTTGAAGGTGGCGCGCACTCGCCCCCTGATGCTGGTCGCCTCTTCGGCGACCCGCGACTCGAAGCCGGTGCCGCGCACGACGGTGTCCGCCCGATAGATGGTCACCGGCTCGTTCGTCCACGCGCGCTGCGCCTCCGCGTCCCAGCGGAGCCGCTCCGTCTCGAGCCGCAGGCCGTCGCTCGAGACCAGCACCACGTGGCCCCGGAGCTCCACGTCCTTGGTCTCCTGGTTCAGATCGCCCTCGTCCCCGGTGACCGTCCACGAGCGCGCGCTGCTGGTGCTCTTGGACGGCTGGTCCACCTTGATCGTCACCTTCTTCATCGCCGTCGTGTTCTGCTCCTCGAAGGTCTCGGAGTACTCGGCGTCGAGCTGCCAGCGGGAGCCATCCCGACCCGTTTCCTGAAGGCGAACCTGCTTGAGCCGGTAATCCGCGTTCGTGGCCGCGGGCTCGGTGGGAATCGCCCGAGGCGTCCGTGCCCGGTGGATGAGCACGCCCACCACCACGGATAGGAATACCACGACGAGCGTCAGAATAATGAGGGGTGCCTTCCGCATAGCAATCTCCATGCCACGCTAACACAGTACTTACAGCCGTGGCAAATGAAGAAGGCGGCGCTCAGCCTTCGGGGCGAGGCGGCCAAGCGCGGCGGGACTTTAGGAGCATCTCGACCGCCTCCCGGACCGCGCCGTCCCCGCCCCGCCGCCGCGCCACCCAGTGCGCGGCGCGCTTGACCTCGGCCGCGGCATTGGCGGGCGCCAGGGCCAGCCCGGCGCGCGCCATCGCGGGCAGATCGGGCAGGTCGTCGCCCATCATCGCGACCTCGCCGACCGCCAAGCCGAGCCGCTCTCGGAGCGCGTCCAGGGCGCCCGCCTTGTCGGTCACACCCTGGTGGACCTCGCCCACCCCGAGCTCGGTCATGCGTCGGGTCACCGCGGCGGACGCGCGCGCGGAGAGTATCGCGATCTGCAGGCCCGCCTTGCGCGCGGCCACCAGGGCGAGGCCGTCGTGGACGTGGAAGCGCTTGGCCTCCTCGCCGGAGGCGCTCACGAAGAGCCCGCCGTCCGTGAGCACGCCATCCACGTCGAGGACGAGCAGGCGGATGCGGGAGGCGCGGGGAGTGGCCCTCACACGATCTTGGCGCGCAGGATGTCGTGCAGGTGGATCACGCCCGCGGGCCTCCCCGCCGCGTCCACGATCACCAGGCTGGTGATGCGGCCCTCCATCATCGCGAGCGCCTTCGCGGCGAGGTCGGCGCCGCCGATCACCTTGGGCCCGCGGGTCATGCACTCCGCGGCGCGCCGCTCGAGCAGCGATGCGCCGTGGGAAAGCTGCTGGCGTCGCAGGTCGCCGTCGGTGACGACGCCGACGAGTCGCCCGCCCGCGTCCACCACCGTGGTCATGCCGAGCCCCTTGCCGCTCATCTCCTCGATGGCCTCCTTCATGGTGGCCTGCTCGGAGATCAGCGGCAGCGCCGGGCCGGTGTGCATGAGGTCGGAGACCTTGAAGAGCGCCTTCCAGCCCAGGCTGCCGCGCGGGTGCAGCGCCGCGTAGTCGTCCGGCCCGAGACCGCGCAGGTCGAGCAGCGTCATCGCGAGCGCGTCGCCCATGGCGAGCGCCGCGGTGGTGCTCGAGGTCGGCGCGAGGTTCATGGGGCAGGCCTCCTCGGCCACGCCCACGTCCACCACGATGTCGGCCTGGCGCGCCAGCGTGGAGGTGGGGGCGCCGGTGAGGAGGATCAGCGGGATGCCGAGCCGCTTGAGCGCGGGCAGCACCGCCAGCATCTCGTCGGTCTCGCCGGAGTTCGACAGGGCCAGCACCACGTCCTCGCGCGCGACCATGCCGAGATCGCCGTGCACGCCCTCGGCGGGATGGAGGAAGTAGGCGGGCGTCCCCGTGCTCGCCAGCGTCGCCGCGATCTTGCGTCCGATGATGCCCGACTTGCCGATGCCGGTGACGATGACGCGGCCCCGGCAGCGGTGGAGCTGGTCCACCGCGGCCACGAAGCGGTCGTCGAGGCGCGGGCAGAGGGCGAGCACGCTCTCCGCCTCGAGCCGCAGCACCCGCTCGGCCAGGCCCAGGATGCGCGCCCGCTCGATCCGGGAATCCATCAGGAGCGCCCCGGCCCGGCCGCGATCGCGCGGATCTCGTCGAGCAGCCGCGGCAGATCGTCCAGGCGCAGCATGTTGGGCCCGTCGGACAGCGGGCGGCCGTCCTCCAGCGTGCGGTCCGGGTCCTCGTGGATCTCCATGAAGAGCGCGTCCACCCCCACCGCCACCGCCGCGCGCGCGAGAGCCTGCACGTACTGCCGCTCGCCGCCCGAGCGATCCCCCTGCCCGCCGGGCAGCTGCACGGAATGGGTCGCGTCGAAGACGACCGGATAGCCGAAGGCCCGCATGATCGGCAGCCCACGGAAATCGACGACCAGATTGTTGTACCCGAAGCTGGTGCCGCGCTCGGTGAGGAGCAGGTCCTCGCTGCCCGACGCCCGCACCTTCTCCACCACGTTGACCATGTCGCGCGGGGCCACGAACTGGCCCTTCTTGACGTTCACCGGCCGGCCGCTCCGCGCGCAGGCGACGATGAGGTCGGTCTGCCGGCAGAGGAAGGCGGGCACCTGCAGCACGTCGAGGACCTGGGCGGCGGGGGCGACCTCCGAGACGGCATGGACGTCGGACAGCACGGCGAGGCCGGTCTCGTCCTTGACCTTTTGGAGAATCCGGAGCCCCTCGGTGAGCCCGGGCCCTCGATAGGAATGGATCGAGGACCGGTTGGCCTTGTCGTAGGACGACTTGTAGATGAACGGCACCTTCGCGTCGGCGGTGAGCCGCTGCAGGCGCTCGGCCATCATCAGCGCGTGCTTCTCGTTCTCGATGGCGCAGGGGCCGCCGATGAGGGTCAGGGGCGCGCCGCCCCCGATGGTGACGGCACCGATCCGGACCGAGCGGGTCGCGGTCACGCGCCCCCCTGGTGGTCGAGCGCCGCCTTGATGAAGGCCGCGAACAGCGGGTGCGGCTCCCACGGGCGCGAGAGGAACTCGGGATGGAACTGGCCGGCCACGAACCACGGATGGTCGGGCAGCTCGATGATCTCCACGAGCTGCTTCTCGGCCCAGATGCCGGAGATCCGCAGCCCGTTCTTCTCGAGCCGGGCCAGATAGTCGTTGTTGACCTCGTAGCGGTGCCGGTGCCGCTCCTCGATCAGCCCCTGCCCGTAGGCGCGCGAGGCGGCGGTGCCCTCGCTCAGCAGCACCGGGTAGAGCCCGAGCCGCATGGTGCCGCCCTTGGCCTGGATCGTCCGCTGCTCGGGCAGCAGGTCGATCACGTTGTGGGCGGGCGTCGGGTCGAACTCGGTGGAGTTGGCGCCCTCGAGCCCGCACACGTGGCGCGCGTACTCGATGACCGCGCACTGCATGCCGAGGCAGATGCCGAAGTAGGGCACCCGCTGTTCGCGCGCGTAGCGGATCGCCTGGATCTTTCCCTCGATGCCGCGGTCCCCGAAGCCGCCGGGCACCAGGATGCCGTCGAGCCCGGCCACGTGGCCGGCCAGCCCCTCGCGCTCGATGCGCTCGGCGTCCACCCACACCACCTCGACCGCCGCCTCGTGGGCGATGCCCCCGTGGGCGAGCGCCTCGTAGAGGCTCTTGTAGGAGTCCTTCACCTCGATGTACTTGCCCACCACCCCGATGCGGCAGCGGCGCCGCGGCGCCTTCACCCGACGCACGATCTCCTCCCAGCGGGAGAGATCGATCGGCCGGGCGGGCAGGTCCAGCAGCTTGACGATGGACTCGTCCAGGCCCTGGTCGTGGAAGGCGAGCGGCACCTCGTAGATCGTGTCCACGTCGCGCGCGGCGATGACCGCTTCTTCTTCGACATCGCAGAAGAGCGCGATCTTGGACTTGATGGACGGGGTGAGCAGATGCTCCTTGTCCGTCCGGCACAGCAGCACGTCGGGCTGGATACCGATGGCCCGCAGCTCCTTGACCGAGTGCTGGGTCGCCTTGGTCTTGAGCTCGCCCGCCGCGCTGATGAAGGGCACCAGAGTCAGGTGGACGTAGATCACGTTGTCCTTGCCCACGTCCTTCTTGAACTGGCGCACCGCCTCCAGGAACGGCAGGCCCTCGATGTCGCCGACGGTGCCGCCGATCTCGATGATGACCACGTCGACTCCGCCCGCCACCTTGCGGATCGAGGCTTTGATCTGATCGGTGATGTGCGGGATGACCTGGACCGTCCGGCCCAGGTAGTCCCCCCGGCGCTCCTTCTCGATCACGGTCCCGTAGACTTTCCCGGTGGTGACGTTGTTCTCCCGGGTCATCCGGGCCGAGGTGAAGCGCTCGTAGTGGCCGAGATCGAGGTCGGTCTCGCCGCCGTCGTCGGTCACGTAGACCTCACCGTGCTGGTACGGACTCATGGTCCCCGCATCCACGTTGATGTAGGGGTCCATCTTCTGCAGCGTGACCCGGAAGCCGCGCGCCTCGAGCAAAGATCCGATCGATGCCGCGGCGAGCCCCTTGCCCAGGGAGGACACGACGCCGCCCGTCACGAAGATGAATCTGGTCGTCACCTCACGCCTCCTTTCCCGATGTGAGCCATTCTTTCACGAGTTCCCGCTCCTCGGCCAGCGAGCCCGCCCCTCCGTCCAGTCGACGCCGTCGCAGCATGCCGAGGGCCGCGCCCACGCGCGGCCCGCCGGGCACTCCGAGCGCGAGCAGATCGCGGCCGGTCAGCCGCGGCCGCAGCGCGCGCCCGTGGGCGAGGTACCACTGGATCCGCCGCCGTGCCCGCGCCCCCCCGCGGAGCCAGGCCGCGAGCGCGGCCGCCTCCGGCGCTCCCTCGAGGAGCTCGCTCACCGCGCTCGGCGGCAGCCGCCGCGCCTCGAGACGCCGGGCCAGCGGCCCGGCCAGCGCCCCCGCCTCGATCCGCGCGCGCGGCTCGCCTGCGAGCGCGAGCCGGTCGAGGCCGCGCTCGACCACCTCCGCCGACCGGCCGAGGGTGAGCGCGAGGAGGGAAAGCTCGGCCGGGTCCACCACCAAGCCCGCCGACTTCGCCCAGCGCCCGAGCCGCTCCGCAGCCGCCAGGTGCCGTGACGAAGCTCCGTCTATATTCCAGAGACTTGTGGCCCTCCATCTCACGAGTCGCTCGAAGACCTGGCGGGCCCGAGGCTCGGCCGCCGCCAGCTCGATCTCGCGCCACAGCCGCTGGCCCGAGAGGGCGGCATAGCCTGGCCGCTCCACCGCCAGCCGGATCGCCGCGAGGGTCGCCCCGTCCGGCCGGAAGCCGAGACGGCTGGCGTAGCGCGCGGCCCGGAATACCCGCGTAGGGTCCTCGACGAACGAGAGGGGGTGGAGCGCCCGAAGCCGTCGGCGCCGCACGTCCGCCTGGCCGCCCAGGGGATCGAGGAGCCGGCCGAAGCGATCGGGCGCCAGCGCGAGCGCCATCGCGTTCACCGAGAAGTCGCGACGGCGCAGATCCTCCAGCAGGTCCGCCGGCTCCACCTCGGGCAGAGACCCGGCCGTCGGATAGTGCTCGCGTCGAGCCGAGGCCACGTCCACCCGGCCGAGTGCCACCCCGTCGAGCCCGGCGCCCGCCGGCGCCCGGCCCCCCTCGATGGACGCGGTGCCGAAGCTCCGGTGCACGAGCACGGTCCCGCCGATCTCCTCGGCAAGCCGGCGCGCGAAGGCGACGCCGTCACCCTCGACCACAAGATCCACGTCGGGCGGCGCGGCGCCGGTCAGCAGGTCACGGACGAAACCGCCCACCGCGTAGGCCGGCGTGCCCAGCCCCTCGCCGATCTTGCCGGCCACGCGCAGGAGCCAGAGCCGCGCACCGTTCACCTGCGGGGGCCCAGCAATGGCCCCCGCACTCGCCTTCACCTGCGGGGGCCCAGCAATGGCCCCCGCACTCCCCCAGCGGCGGACACTCGTGAGCGGTCTCGCTTCAGCAGCCTGCTCGAGCTGCGCGAGGACCGAGGACTCGGCCGGGGGCACCTCGACCCGTTTGCGGTCCACTACACCAATCACGCGCGAGCCCCGGCGCACCAGGATCAGCGAGGCGCCCGCCCGCAGTCGCCGGCGCGCGTCGATCTCGGAGGCGCCAGCGGCCACGCTCGGCAGATTGCGCCAGGCCACCTCTCCCACGGGCCGCCGGTCGAGGCCCCACGCGGCCGCGCGTGCCAGCTCCGACACCCGCGCCGCGCTCCCCGGGCCGAGGGCCACCACCGTTGCGCCGGCCGCACGCGCGCGGGCCAGCGCCCGCGCCACGGGAATCCCGGGCGCGCAGCTCACCACGCGCGGGTCCATGAGCGCCGCGACGCCCGGCTCCACCTGCGGATACGCGTGGCCGGCCTTTGCCATCTCAGCCCGCTCGCTCGAGGCCGCCCGCGCGCCCGACGCGGGTCACGCGCGCCGCCCTCGGGTGGAACTTCCGGTACATGGCGTGGACGACGCTCGACGGCAGGTGCGTGTAGATCTGGGTGGTCGAGATGTCCACGTGGCCGAGCATCGCCTGCACCGACCGCAGATCGGCGCCGCGCTCGAGCAGGTGGCTCGCGAAAGAGTGGCGCAGGGTGTGCGGCGAGACCGCGGCGCGGAGGCCCGCGCGCCGCGCCGCGCGCCGGATGAGACCCCAGAGGGCCTGCCGCGACATGGCCCCGCCCGAGCGATTGAGGAAGAGCGCCGGGCAGTCGCGCCGCACCTGGCGCGGGCGGACGGTGGTGAGGTAGCGGCGCACCCAGTCGAGCGCCCGCGCGCCCGCGGGCACGAGGCGCTGCCGGTCCCCCTTGCCAATCACCATCACGTAGCCCGCCCTGAAGTTCACGTCCTCGATCCGCAGCCCGAGGGCCTCGGAGGCGCGGAGCCCGGAGGCGTACAGCAATTCCAGCAGCGCGCGGTCCCGCAGACCGTCCGGCCGGGTCGTGTCGGGCGCCTCGACGAGGGCGGCCGCGTCCGGCATGGACAGGGTGCGGGGCAGCCGCCGCGCTGGACGCGGGCTGTCCAGGTGCAGGGTCGGATCGCGCGGCAGGCGCCCGGCGTCGAGGAGGAAGCGGTAGAGGCCGCGCACCGCTGAGAGATGCCGGGCGATGCTGCGGCCGCCAAGGCCGCGCCGGCGGAGGCCGCCCAGGTAGCGCGAGAGATCGGTGACCCCCACGCCGCCGATCGCGCGGCGCTCCCGCGCCAGGAAGCTCTCGAATCCCTTGAGGTCCCGGCGATATGCGGCGAGCGTGTTCAGCGCGGCGCCACGCTCGATCTGGAGGCTACCGAGGTACTCGTCGATCAGCGCCGCGGCATCGGAGACGACTCCCGCGGTCCCCCTCTCCGCGGACGCTCCGAGCCGAGAGCGCACGGGTCACATCCGGAGCGGGAGGCCAAAAAAGCGACGGCCCCGGCATTGGCCGATGCGTGCTGCCGAGGCCATCACCAGGGCGTCCCCTGCGAACGGAAGGCGCATGGCCGAGTCTATCACCGGCGCCCGGCCTGGGCAAGGTTCAGCGGCGGCCGTGCAGCATGCCGAGCAGCGCGCGCAGCTCCGGCGCGCGGATCGCCGCCGCCATCCCCACGTACACCGCCATGCCGCCCACCAGCGCCAGCACCAGCCGCGCGAGCCCGAGCACGACCGGCTCCGGCACGACGGGCAGGCGCCCCTCCACCCAGGCGCACCACAGCGCGAGCGCCGCGGTGGCCACGAGGGTACGGCCCAGCGAGCCCCAGACCTCCGCACCGCGCGGCCCGCCCAACCGGCGGCGGAGCAGCCAGCAGAGCCCGATCACGTTGACGTAGGACGACAGCGACGAGGCCAGCGCGAGCCCGGTGTGGCGCAGGGGCCACATCAAGACCAGGGCGAGCACCACGTTCACCGCCACCGACACGAACCCGACCAGGACCGGCGTCCGCGTGTCGCCGAGCGCGTAGAAGGTCTGGGCCGCGATGCGGGTGGCCGAGAACGCGGGCAGGCCCACCGCATAGCCGGCCAGGGCCTGGGCGGTCAGCGCGGCGGCGGCGGCCGTGAACTCGCCCCGCTGGAAGAGCACCTGCACGATGGGCCCGCCCAGGAGCAGGAGCCCCACCGTCGCGGGCACCGCCACGAAGGCGGAGAGCCGCAGCGCGAATTCGAGGGTGGCGCGCAGCGCGGGGAGGTCCTGGCGCGCGGCCTGGGCCGACATGCTGGGCAGCGCGGCGGTGGCCAGCGCGATGCCGAACACGCCCAGCGGGAACTCCATCACCCGGTCCGCATAGTACAGGTACGAAACCGTGCCCGCGGGCAGCAGCGAGGCCAGCAGGGTGTTCACCACCACCGTGATCTGCACCGCGGCCAGCGCGAACACCGCCGGCCACAGGCGCCGCGCGATGCGCGCCACCGCGGGATGCCGCCAATCGAGAGAGGGTCGGAGCGGCACCCCGATCCGGTGGAGCTCGGGCAGCTGGACGAGGAGCTGGCCGAGCCCGCCCACCAGCACGCCGATCACCAGCGCCATGATGGGGGTGGTGAGCCGCGTAGCCAAGCCCACCACCGCCGCGATCATCGCGAGGTTGAGGACGGCGGGTCCGATCGCGGCGGTGAAGAACCGATGGTGGGCGTTGAGCGCACCCATCGCGAGGGCGGCCAGCCCCACGAACACGAGGTACGGGAACAACGCGCGCGTGAGCGTCACCGCGAGCGTCAAGAGCTCGGGATCGGCGCGCCAGCCCGGCGCCATCACGGTCACCACGAGCGGCGCGACCAGCGCCCCGAGGCCGGCGACCGCGCAGAGCACCACGATGGCCGCGCCGGTCACCGCGCGGGCGAGCCGCCCGAAGGCCTCGGGCCCCTCGCGGGTCAGGGTCTCGGTGAAGACCGGGACCACCGCGGTGGACAGCGCGCCCTCGGCCAGGAGCCGGCGCAGGAGGTTCGGGATGCGGAAGGCCACGAAGAACGCGTCGGTCATCGGGCCGGCCCCGAAGGCGCGCGCCACCACCATGTCCCGGACGTAACCGAGCACCCGGCTCGCGAGCGTGGCGAGCCCGATCGAGCCCACCGCACTCACCACGCCGCGCTGGACGTGCGCCTGGGAGTCGGGCGAGTCGCTCACCGCGGGGACGAACTCCTTGACACGTCGCGGCGCCGACGGTAGGCTCGGGTGTCGCTCACGCTCGATTTCATCAGGCTCGATTCGAAAAGAGGAGAGGAACCTTGGCGAATACCCCGTCCGCGAGGAAGCGGATCCGGCAGAACGAGAAGCGCCGGCTGCGGAACCGCGCGGTGCGCAGCGCGGTGCGCGGCAGCGTGAAGAACGCCCGCGAAGCCCTCGGCGGCAAGACCGCGGACTCCACGGCGGTGGTACACGAGGCCATCCGCGCCATCGACCGCGCGGTCACGAAGGGCATCATCCACCGCAACACCGCCGCTCGCCGCAAGTCCGCGCTCGCCCGCAAGCTCAACGCCCCGGCTTGACCGGCCGGGGCGCGCGCCGCTCCGCCAGCTCCCGCAGGCCCGCGATCGCCGCGTCGCGCACCAGCTCCCCGCCCCGCTCCCCGTAGAGGCTGCCGCACGAGATGTAGCTCGGCGTCCGGAAGTGGTCGGCGGCCAGGAAGTAGCCCTGATACGCGTTGGATACCCCGGCGACGAAGGTCGACGCGAAGCGCGCCCGGCCCGCGGTCTTGATCGCAAGGCCGAGTCGCGTGTCCGGCTCACCCGGAATCGCCACCCAGGCGCCCCGTCCGACCGCCACCACCCAGATCTCGGCGGAGGGCGGCAGCGCCGCCCGCAGGCCCAGGCGCGTGCCGCGCGGGATCCATCGCCCCAGGCAGTTGCGTAGCTCGACCCCGGGCGGCGGAAGCAGCGCGGTGATCGAGGTAGCGGCCAGGCGCGGCTCGGGGTCGGCCGCGATCCGGGGCCAGAGGGCGACCACCGCCCCGGCCAGGCTCTTGCCCCCGGCCGCCACCCCGTCCCAGCCGCGCTGGCGGGGGCTCACGTCGCCGACGGCCCCGTTGACGAAGAGCGCGGGCACCCCGAGCTGCTCCTCGATGCGAGCGCTCGCGTCGCCCATGACGTCGCCGGAGAGCTGGAAGTTCTCCCGTCCGAGCGCGGTGCCGTGGATGGCGTAGTTCCACATCACCGCGACCGGACGGTTGTCCGTCCCCATCACCTTGAGCACGCCCAGCTCGGGATCGACCGGCTCGCGCACGCGGCTGTTGGTGAGCCCGGCCACCTCGCTCCGGCCGGTGCCGACGGTGGCCGGGCGCTTGCGGCGCTCGGCCTGGCGCGCCGCGTCCTCCATCGCCGAGTAGATGCGGCCCCGCACCCGCGGTGATTCACGATCCACCGCCAGGAAACCGAACAGGCTCGACCGGGCGAAGGCGCCGGGGCCGGAGTGGGTGTGGGAGGCGGCCACGATCACCGCCGCGTAGCGCAGGCCGAGCTGGTCGAGGCGGCGGCGCAGATCGGCGACGAGCGTGGGATCCATCCCCACCAGGTCCACCCCCAGCCAGAGCAGGCGCACGCCGCCCGCCTCGAGCACGAGGGCGCGGACCTTGATCGAATCGTGGACCCCGGTCGAGGGACGGAACCAGAACGTGTCCGGGAAACGGCCGATGAGGTCGGGCATCCACGCGCGGCGCGGGAACCCTCCGTAGCCGCCGAGCGGGGTGTCCGCGGGCAGCTCGACGGTCACCCCGGCCGCGCCGGCCAGCAGGCGTGGCGCGGGCGCGGCCGCCGCCGGCCCCGCGCCTGGTCCCAGCAGCAGCCCGGCGCCGACGAGCGCGCGCAGCGCGCCCGCCTTCACACCGCGCACAGATCGGCGACGAGCAGCGACAGCTCGGGGCGCGCGGCCCCGCCCAGCTTGAGACGCCGCTCGACGTCCCAGCAACGGGCGAGCTGCCGGGCGGCCGCCGCGACGGACACGCTCCGCGCCCGCTCGAGGAGGGCGGTGGCCGCGGCGGGCGGCCGCCGCAGGCTCCGCGCGATCTCCTCCGGTGCGCGGCCAGCCCGCAGCGCGTCCGCGGCCTGCCAGGTCGCGCGGGCCTCGCGGGTCAGCATCCCGAGCACCGCGAGCGGCTCTTCCCCCGCATTGAGCAGCGACTCCAGGAGCGCCAGCGCCGCCGCGGGGTCGCGCGCCGACAGCGCACGGGTGAGATCGAAGACGTGACGCAGCCGGTGCTCGCCGACCACCGCTCGGATCTCGGCCACCGTCACGCGCCGGTTCTCCGGGCCCCCCGCGAGCGCCGCCTTCTCCACCTCGCCCACCAGGCGGGTGAGATCGTCGCCCGAGAGCTCCACCAGGAGCCCGGCCGCGTCCTCGCGCAGCTCGTAGCCGAGGGACTGGGCGTGGGCGCGGAGCCACGCCGCGAGCGCGCGGCCGGCGGGCGCCGGGGCCGCCACCACCGCGGCGGGCGGCAGCGCGCGCAGCAGCCAGTGTGAGCCGTCCAGCAGCGAGTCGGCCAGGAGCACCAGCACGGTGGACGGGTTGGGGGTCTTCGCATAGGCGGTGAGCGCCTCCCCCGCCTTCGCGGTCAGGCCGTCCGCGCCGCGCGCCACCACGAGCCGGCGGTCGCCCAGCCACGGCAGGGTGAGGGCCGCCTGCACGATGGCCTCCGCGCCCGCCGCGCGCGCGTCGAGGACCTCGCGCGCGAGGGAGAGCTCGGTCTGGCCGGGGAAGAGCGCGCGGGTGAGGCGCGCCACCGCGTCGTCGAGGAGAAAGGGCTCGGGCCCGTGCAACAAGACCATCGCCCCCACCTGCCCCGCGTCCGCGGCTTTGACGAACCCCGCGTAGTCCACCGCTACGCCTGCGCGCCGGGAATCGCGGCCCGCCCGCGCGGCACTAGAAGCGGTCCACCGCGAGGTTGACGACCTTGCGCCCGATCTCGGTTGCGGCCTGGAGCACCGCCCCCTGCCCGCGGGCGACCGTGTCCGACACCGTGCCCTCCACCTGGAAGTCCGACGCCTCCTGCAGCCCCTCCTGCCGCCAGAGCATGGCGCTCCGCTTCACGTCGCGGAACTCCACGTTCAGCGTGAGCCGCAGCCGGTAGGCGCGCACGATGGCGCTCCGGTCGAAGGCGAGGCCCTCGAGGCTGTAGCCCACCACCTCGCCTTCGAGGATGGCGTCGGCCTCCGCGAGCGGCACCACCCGCACCCGGCCGCCGCTGGAGAAGGCGTTGACCACGCTCTCCACCCCCGGCTCGAGCGTGCGGTTCTTGAAGATGGGCACCGCCACCGTCTTGATGTGATCGGGCAGGTTGCCGCGGGTGCCGTAGCCGGCCACCAGGACGGATGCGAGGGCCAGCCCCAGGACCCGACGGGCTCGGCGCGCCGGGTCAGCCACGGGTCACGATATTGACGAGACGCCCGGGCACCACGACGACCTTGGCGACCTGGCGCCCGTCGAGCCACGGGCGCACCTTCCCGTCGGTGAGGGCCATCTCGCGGATGTCCGCCTCCTGGGCGTCCACCGCCGCGGTGAGGCGACCCCGCACCCGCCCGTCCACCTGGACCACGATCTCCACCTCGTCGCGCGCGAGCGCGCCCGGATCCGCGACGGGCCAGGACCGTTTGAACAGGCTCTCGCGATGGCCGAGCGCCGCCCACAGCTCCTCGGTGATGTGCGGCGACACCGGCCCGAGCAGGAGCAGGGTGGCCTCCACCGCCTCCCGCAGCAGCGCGCTCCGCTCCGGCCGCGCCATCCGGTCGAGGGACGCCCGCTCGAAGTCGTGGAGCGCGTTCACCAGCTCCATCACCGCGCTGATCGCGGTATTGAAGTGGAAGTCGTGCTCGATGTCGTGGGTCACCTTCTCGATCGTTGCGTGGATTACGCGCCGGAACGCACGGCCCGCGTCACTGATTGCGTGTCCCGGCTCACTGGTTGCGCGCGCCGCGTCGCCGGTTGCGTGTCCCGCGGACACGGTGACTTCCTTTTTGTATTCGCTCGGCTCGCCTTCGGCTGCGCCTCGCCCTGCCACTGCCCCAACCTGAAGCTCGGCGAGGTTTGCGTGGACGAAACGCCAGATGCGGTTTAGGAAGCGTGAGGCGCCCTCGACGCCGCGGTCGTTCCAGTCGAGGTCCTTCTCCGGCGGGGCCGCGAAGAGCGAGAAGAGGCGCGCGGTGTCGGCCCCGTAGCGACGGATGAGGTCGTCGGGGTCCACCACGTTGCCCTTGGACTTCGACATCTTGGCCCCGTCCTTGACGACCATGCCCTGCGAGAGGAGGGCGAGAAAGGGCTCGTCCACCTTCAGCATCCCGAGATCGCGCAGCGCCTTGGTGTAGAAGCGCGCGTAGAGGAGGTGGAGCACCGCGTGCTCGATGCCGCCGATGTACTGGTCCACCGGCATCCAGTAGGCGGCGGCGTCCGGCTCGAACATGCCGCGGTCGTAAGTCGGCGAGCAGTAGCGGAGGAAGTACCAGGACGACTCCACGAACGTGTCCATGGTGTCGGTGTCCCGCCGCGCCTTGCCCCCGCACTTGGGACAGGTGGCGTTGACGAAGCTCGCCACCTCCGCGAGCGGCGAGCCGCCCTTCCCGCTGATCTGCACGTCACGCGGCAGCACCACCGGCAGGTTCTCCTCGCGCTCCGGCACCATGCCGTCCCGCTCGCAGTAGAGCACCGGGATCGGGGCCCCCCAGTAGCGCTGCCGGCTGATCCCCCAGTCGCGGAGGCGGAAGTTGATCTTGGCCTGCCCGAGCCCCTGAGCCACCAGCCAGTCGATCGCCTTGCGCTTGGCCTCCTCGATGGTGAGCCCGTCGAGGAATCCGGAGTTGATCTTCACGCCGTCGCCGGAGTAGGCCCGATCCTCCTGCCAGCCCTCCGGTCGCTTCACGGTGGCGATGATCGGCAGTTGGTTTGCCTTCGCGAAGTCCCAGTCGCGCTGGTCCTCGCCCGGCACCGCCATGATCGCCCCGGTGCCGTAGCCCATCAGCACGTAGTCGGCGAGGAAGAGCGGGATCTCCCGTGCGCTGAATGGGTTCACCGCGCGGGCCTTGAGCCGGAGGCCGCGCTTGGGCCGGTCGGTGGCGAGCCGCTCGATCTCGGTCTCGCGCGAGACCTCGGCGCGGAAGGCGTCGATCCGACGGCGCTCCTCCTCGTCGGCGGCAAGGCGGTCCACCAGCGGGTGCTCGGGGGCGAGCACCGCGTAGGTCATGCCGAAGGAGGTGTCGGGGCGCGTGGTGAAGATCGGGATCGTGAGATCCGGCCGGCCCGCCACCGGCAGCGCGAACTCGGCGCCCTCGCTGCGGCCGATCCAGTTGCGCTGCATGGTGAGCACCCGCTCCGGCCAGCCGGGCAGCCGGTCGCACCAATCGAGCAGCTCCTGGGCGTAGTCGGTGATCTTGAAGAACCAGCCGTCGATCTCGCGGATCGTCACCTCCGAATCGCAGCGCCAGCAGCGGCCCGCCTCGACCTGCTCGTTGGCGAGCACGGTCTGGCAGGACGGGCACCAGTTCACGCGCGACCGCCGCCGGTAGGCGAGGCCGCGCTCGAGCATCCGGACGAAGACGAGCTGCTCCCACTTGTAGTAGGCGGGATCGCAGGTGGCCACCTCGCGGTCCCAGTCGTAGGAGATGCCCATGCGCTTGAGCTGCGTGCGCATGTTGTCGATGTTCTCGTAGGTCCACACCGCCGGATGCACCCCGTTCTCGATCGCCGCGTTCTCGGCGGGCAGCCCGAAGGCGTCCCAGCCCATCGGGTGCAGCACGTTGAAGCCCCGCATCCACTTGTAGCGGGCCAGCAGATCGCCGATCGCGTAGACCCGCACGTGGCCCATGTGAATGCGGCCGGACGGGTACGGAAACATCTCGAGGCAGTAGTACTTGGGCCGGCCGGGCTCCTCGGTCACCTTGAACTGCTTGCGGTCCGCCCAGGCCTTCTGCCACCTGGCCTCGACCTCCGGGAAGGGGTAGCGGTCCTGACGGTCGTCGAGGGCCATATTGGCGCTGATTTTTACACGCTTAGGCGGGGGGCGCAAGAAACGGCTCCCGAGGGCCTGGAGCGGCCCTCGGGAGTTCGGGACGAACCTTACTTCTTCTTCAGGGTGAGGTTGATTGCCTTGGCTGCCTCGTCCGCCTTCGCCACCGACTCGGCGTGCTTGCCGGCGTCGTGGAGCACCTTGGCCTCGTTGGCCAGGGCCACCGCCTTCTTGGATGCGTCGTCGGTCTTGCCCGCCGTCGCGTCCTGGACCTGCTTGATCAGGAGCGGGCACTGGTTAGCCAGCACCGGCGAAGCGGCCAGCGCGACGATCGCGAGGGCCATCATGAGCATCTTCATGCGCGTCACCCCCTTTCGGTGTAGTCCTAGCACGCTTAACCCCCCTGCCGCTCGGAAGGTTCCCCCGCCGGGCTCGGGTGGAAGAAATCATAGATCCGTTGGGCCAGCTTCGGGGTGATTTTCGGCACCGAGGCCAGATCGGCCACCGAGGCCTCCCGCACTCCCTTCGCCGAGCCCAGGGTCTTGAGCAGGCTCGTACGGAGGGTAGGCCCCACACCGGGAATCTGGTCGAGCACGGAGGCGATGGCCCGGCGCTGACGCAGCTTCCGGTGGTAGGTGATCGCGAAGCGATGCGCCTCGTCGCGGATCTTCTGGAGCGCCTGCAGCGCGGGCGAGCCCAGATCGAGCACGAGCGGCTGGAGGCGATCCGGCGTGTAGACCTCCTCGGCGCGCTTCGCGAGCGCGGCGAGCGGGATGTAGTCGAGGCCCAGGTCCTCGAGCGCCTTCATCCCGGCGCTGAGCTGGCCGCGGCCGCCGTCGAGCAGGATGAGGTCGGGCAGCACCCCTAGGCTCTCCAGCGCGCGCGCGTAGCGGCGGGTCAACACCTCTTGCATCGACGCGAAGTCGTCGGTGCCGACGACGGTGCGGATCTTGAAACGCTTGTAGTCGTCCTTCTTCATGTCGCCGTCCTGCCACACCACCATGGAGGCGACGGTCTCCTTGCCCTGGTGGGTCGAGATGTCGAAGCACTCGATGCGATGCGGCGGCCCGGGCAGCGCGAGCGAGCGCTCGAGATCCTCCAGCACCACGTGCTGACGGCTGCCGCGCGCGAGCAGGTGCGTCTGGAGCGCGAGCGCCGCGTTCTCCTCGGCCATCGCGACCAGGTCGCGCTTGCGTCCGCGCTGCGGGGCCAGCAGCTCGACGCGCCCGCCGCGCCGCTGGACCAGCCATTCCCCGGTCAGGTCCAGCTCGGGCGGGGTCTCCGACAGCAGGATCTCGGGGGGCGGGACCACGTTCTTCGCGTAGAACTGGCGGAGGAAGGCGGAGAGGATCTCCCCGTCACTCGCGCCGGCCACCCGCTCGAAGAAGAACGACTCCCGCCCGAGCAGCCGCCCCTTGCGCACGAAGAAGAGCTGCACGCAGGCCTCCGAGCCCTGGCGGACCACCCCCACCACGTCCTGGTCCTCCTCCTCGGTGGAGATCATCTGCTGCCGCTCCCGGACGGTGTTGAGCGCCTGGATGCGGTCGCGCAAGGCGGCCGCCCGCTCGAACTTCATCTCCTCGGCCGCGGTCTCCATCTCGCGGGTGAGCTGGGCCGCGAGGTCGTCGCTCTTGCCCTCGAGGAAGCGCTCCACGTCCTTCACCGTCCTGGCGTAGCCTTCCGCAGTCTCCCAGCCGGTGCACGGCGCATTGCAGCGGTGGATGTAGTACTGCAGACACGGGCGCGAGAGCGTCCCGTCGATCTTGATGCGGCAGGTGCGCAGCGGAAACAACTGCCGCACCAATCGTAAAGTTTCCCGCATCGCGGTGGCCGGGTAGAACGGGCCGAAATAGGTCGCGCCGTCCTTCTGCACCCGCCGGGCCACCACCAGGCGCGGGAACTCCTCGTTGGTGGTGAGCTTGAGGAAGGGATAGTGCTTGTCGTCCCGCAGGATGATGTTGTAGCGGGGGCGGTGCTTCTTGACGAGGGTGGACTCGAGGATCATCGCCTCGAGCTCGTTGGCGGTGACGATGTACTCGAGGTCGCGGATGTGTCCGACCAGCGCGTCGGTCTTGGGGTCCCGCGCCCGCGACTCCTGGAAGTAGGACCGCACGCGGCTGCGGAGCGACGCCGCCTTCCCGATGTAGATGATCTGGGCCTTGGCGTCCTTGTAGAGGTAGACGCCCGGCCGGTCCGGCACCTGGTCGATCTTCTCC
>DASQAL010000035.1:0-30729 GCA_035635775.1 Candidatus Acidiferrum sp. | reverse complement strand
GAGCATTTTCTGCGGAAGTTTGCGGCGGCGCACCACAAGCGGGTGCCGCGGCTGACGGGGCGGGCGACGGAGCTGCTGCTGGGGGCGGAGTGGCCGGGCAATGTGCGGCAGCTGGAGAACTGCATCGAGCAGGCGGTGGTACTGAGCGAGAACGACGCGATCGACGTCGACGTGCTGCCGCTCGCGGAGGCGGCGGGCAAGCGCGGGGCGGAGGGGGGCAAGCCGGGGCTGCCGGCGGGGCTGACGCTGCGGGACCTGGAGCAACAGTACATACTCCAGACGCTCGACGGGGTAGGTGGCAATCGCACGCAGGCGGCGCGACAGCTCGGGATCAGCCTGCGGTGCCTGCAGTACAAGCTGAAGGCCTACCGCCACGCGGAAGCGCTCACGCGCTCCGATGGAAGCGCGGCCGAGGGGTCCCGCATCACGCCCCCGGGCTCGTCGCGGCGCGCCGTGTCTTCCCTGAACGAGGTCCTGGCACTCGGCGATCGCCGGCGCATGCTGATGTCCTGAGCGGCGGCCCATCGGGGCCGCCCTCGGCTTGTCGCGGTGCCCCCACCGGGTTATCCTCGGCGGGCGGTGACCGAAGCGCTCCCCGCTGCTCCCCCCGATTCCGATGACGGCGAGGCCTTCGCGCGCCGTCACGTCCGCTACAACGTCGTCGCGCTGAGCGTCGATTTCGGTCTCTTCCTCGTCGGGCTTTCGTTCGCGTCGCAGAGCACGATCCTCCCCGCCTTCGCCGCCCATCTGGGCGCCTCGAATCTCGTCATCGGCGCGATCCCCGCGCTGATGACGCTCGGGTGGAACCTCCCGTCGCTCTTCGTGGCGGGCTACACCGAATCGCTCGCCCGGAAGCTGCCCTTCGTCCTGCGCTACACGATCTGGGAGCGGCTGCCCTTCCTCGGTCTGGCCGCGGTCGCGTTCTTCCTGTCCCGCCCCGCGCCCGGGCTCTCGCTCGCCCTGATGCTGGGCATGCTGCTCCTGATCACGAGCGCCGGTGGTGTCCTCATGCCGGCCTGGATGGATATCGTCGCCCGCGCGGTGCCGGTGAGCCGACGCGGGCGCTTCTTCGCCGTCTCGAGCCTGCTCGGCGGCGCGGGCGGCCTGCTCGGCAGCGTGTTCACCGCGTGGGTGCTTGCCCGGATGCCGGCGCCCGACGGCTACGCGGTCTGTTTCCTCATGGCGGGGCTATGCATGGGGCTCTCCTACGGAGCGCTCTCGAGGGTGCGCGAGCCGCGGGCGGCCGCGGTGGAGGTCGCCCCGCCGCTCGGCGCCTACCTCCGGCGGGTCGGCCGGCTGCTGCGGGAGGATCGGAACCTGGGCTGGTTCCTCCTCTCCCGCGCGCTGATCTACATCGGCATGATGGCGTCCGGCTTCTATACCGTGTACGCCCTCCGCCACTACGCGGCGCCGGACTGGGCGGTGGGCGTGTTCACGACCGCGCTGCTCGCGGGGCAGATGACCGGCAACGTGGTGCTGGGGGCGCTCGCCGATCGCGCGGGCCACCTGGTGCCGCTCAATATCGGCGCGGGGGCGCTCCTGCTCGCCAATGTCGGGGCATTGCTCGCGCCGTCGCTCGAGCTGTTCATCGTCGTGTTCGTCCTGCAGGGCGTCCACCTGGCGGCGGTGAACGTCTCGGGCCTGACCGTACTGCTCGAGTTCGCGCCGAGCCCGGCCGCACGGCCCACCTACGTGGGCCTCGGCACCACCCTGCTGACCCCGGTGGCCTTCGGCGCCCCGCTCGTCGCCGGCTTCATGGCGGACGCGTACGGGTTCCCGGCGGTGTTCGTGCTGGCGGGCCTGGGGAGCCTGGCCGGGCTCGGCCTGCTGCTGGGTCGCGTGCGCGAGCCCCGGCATCGCCCCGCCGGCGCGGCCTGAGCGTCCCGGATCCGTCCCTGCCGTGGTATTTTCGGCGGGCGGGAACCTCGGAGTCGCATCGAGAGTTTGGAGGCATAACGCGAGATGGCGCTGATTGTCTATCTTTCGATCGAGCTGCTGCTGCTGATCGCCTCGGACGCGGCGGCCCAGACCCGGGAGCAGATCGCCCGCGGCAAGTACGTATTCGGCGCGGCGGCGGGCTGCGGATGCCACACCGTGCCGAAGCAGGCGCTCAACGCGGGCGGACGCAAGTACGACGGGCCGTTCGGCACCGTCTACTCGTCGAATATCACCCCCGACCCCGCCACCGGGATCGGCAAATGGACCGACGAGCAGATCATCACCGCCACTCGGGCGGGGCGCCGGCCGAACGGCGAGCGGCTCATCCCGGTCCATCCGTACACCGTGTTCAACGGCATGGCGGAGCAGGATCTGAAGGACGTGGTCGTCTATCTCCGCTCGGTGCCCCCGGTCAACCGCGCGACACCGGCCAAGAAAATCTCGGTCCCGCTGTTCGAGAGCGTGTTCCTCCCGGCCTGGCTGGCCACCTTCGCGGCGGTCGAGACACCACCGCCGTCCGCGCCGACGTCGGGAGTGGCGCGCGGGGAGTACCTGACGCGCGCGGTGTCCCACTGCGGCGAGTGCCACACGCCGCGGACCATGACGATGGCGGTGGACAATAGCCGCTTCCTGGCTGGAAACCCGAAGGGCAAGGGCCCGGAAGGCTCCGCGGTCCCGAACATCACGCCGGATCGCGAGACAGGCCTCGGGAGCTGGAGCGAGGAGCAGATCGCCGACTATCTCGAGACGGGGAACAAGCCGGACGGTGACGTGGCAAGTGGGCTGATGGCGGAGGTCATCCAGGGCTCATCGGCAGGATACAAGGACCTGACCAAGGCCGACCGTCTGGCCATCGCGAAGTACCTGAAGTCGATCCCGCCCATCAAGAACAGGATCGAGTAGGGCGAACCTTCACCAGCCGGACGGAGCCGGCTCGCGCCGGCCCGGTCCACCAGAGGAGGCACCATGAACGGTCGACTCAGTCTCACTGCCAGCGTGATGGTCACAGCCAGCTTGGTGGTCGGAATCGGGGCCGGATGCGCCGGCAAGTCGATGTCGAAGACGGGCAGCGGCGACGTTGTGACGGACCGGCAGCGCGTGATGAAGTTGCAGGGGGCCAGCTGGGCGGACATCCAGGCCAAGGTGAAGGCCGGCAACATCGAAGCGATCGCGGTGAATGCGGAGACGCTCGCCATGACTGCTCAGCAGATTCCAGCCCTGTTCCCCGAGGGATCGCTCACCGAGAAGTCCAAGGCCAAGCCCGAGGTCTGGCAGAAGTGGGCCGAGTTCGAGGCCGCGGCCAAGAACCTTGAGACCCAAGCCGCGAAGCTTCGCGACGCCTCCCGGGCCAAGAACGAGCAGCTCACGCAGGAGATCGTGAAGGACTTCGGCCGCCAGGCCTGCGGAACCTGCCACACTCCGTTCCGCCAGCCGCCCCCCCAGCAGCCCCGGTCGTAGCGCTCCGTCCCGCCGCATCCATCGGGGCCGGCGTCACCCTCTACCAGGGTGGGCCGGCCCCGATGGTTGTCTGCTAAACTCGCCGACAGACAGATGGCGCACCCGTTCAAGGTGCTCGTCGTCGACGACGAGCCGGATATCGTTCGGTATCTGGAGCACGTCCTCCGTCGGCTCGGCTACGAGCCGGTCGGCGCCGCCGACGGCGAGGAGGCCGTCCAGAAGGCGCTCAACGATCCGCCGGATCTGATCCTCCTCGACGTCATGATGCCGGTCATGGATGGCTTCGCGGTCTGCCGGACCCTGCGGGAGCGCGAGGCGACCCGGCTCGTTCCGGTGATCATCATGACCGCGCTGCAGGGCGTGGAGAATCGCGTGAAGCTGCTGGAGCACGGCGCCGACGACGTGCTCACCAAGCCGGTGGACGAGCGCGAGCTGGTCGCCCGGGTGCAGGCCGTGCTGGCCCGTAAGCGCCACGTGGATCAGCGCCTGGGCGAGATCACGCGCGTCCGCGACCACTTCGCCAAGTTCGTGCCCGACGCGGTCAAGCGCCTGGTCGCGGCCAATCCCGACGCGCCCGAGCTCGCCAAGCAGGAGCTCGACGTCACCGTGCTCTTCGTGGACATCAGCGGCTATAGCCGCCTGGCCGAGCGCGTCTCCCCCGTGGAGCTCAACGCCCTGGTGGAACGGTACTTCGGCAGCTTCCTGGACCGCATCACCGACGCGGGCGGCGACATCAACGAGACCTCGGGCGACGGCTTCATGGCGATTTTCCAGGACGGCGACCCCACCGCCCACGGCGTGCGGGCCGTGAACGCGGGGCTGATGCTGCTCGCCCTCACCGAGGCGCTCAACCAGAAGGAGCTCGACAATCCGCTCGCGATCCACATCGGGATCAACTCGGGGCCGGCCCTGGTCGGCTCCACGCGCTTCGAGGGCCGCCGCGGCACCCGCTGGACCTTCACCGCGAGCGGCATGGTCACCACGCTGGCCGCGCGGCTCGCGGGAGCGGCGGGCGACGGAGAGATCCTGGCGGGTCCGGAGACGGTGCGCCGGCTCGGCGGGCGCTATCGTCTCGAGCGGGTGGGGAACGAGCGGCTCAAGAACATCACCGAGGCCATCGAGGTGCACCGCATCATCTCGCCGCCTTCAAAGGCCACGCTTCGATGACTACGGCTCGACGACGAGGGCATGGTAGCCGCGCGCGGTGAGGTCGCGGGCGGCGGCGGCGGCCTGGGTGCGGTCGGGGTGGGCGCCGACGCGGACGCGGTAGACGGGTTCGCCGGCCACGGTGCCTTCCGCGATGGTGGCGCCGTTCACCGTGTCGCGGAGGGCTTCGGCCCGAGCGCGCGTCGTGAAGGAGCCGATCTGGACCGTGTAGGGGCCGTCCCCGGGGGATGACCGAGCGGGAAGCGAGAGGATCCGCACTCTGACCGGAATCATACCCCGGCCCACGGCGCCGAGGAGGCGGGCGGCCGCGTAGGAGACGTCGAGGATGCGGCCCTCCACGAAGGGGCCGCGGTCGTTGACCCGCACCTCGGCGGACTGGCTCGTGTCGCGGTTGGTCACCAGAACGCGCGTGCCGAAAGGCAGCGTCTTGTGCGCGGCGGTGAGCTGGTGCATGTCGTACACTTCGCCGCTGGCCGTCCGGCGGCCGTGGTGGGGCGCTCCGTACCACGAGGCCATCCCGACCTCCTCCCTGCCCGCGACGGGCGGAACGGGCGGAGTGGTCATGACCGCGCGGGAGCAGCCGGCCAGCAGGGCCAGCGCCGCCAACGCCGCCACCAGCGGGACACGTCTCCGGGCACCTGCCATGGCAGCCCTATCCTGCCATCGGCGCCGGGGGTGGCCAAGGGGGTACCCCTGGCCGGGCGGGGGCCTTGTCTTGAGCGGGGTTTCCTGATACTCAAGTAGCCCAGCTTTCGGCCCGTGATCGGGTCCGGCCCCACCGGGGGCGAGGAGACACCGCATGGCCAGAATCATCCGGCAGACCATTCCTGCATGACCCTCACCGGCTCGGATTGAATCGTGCGGCTCAAGCGCCAGGACGTGGAGCGCATGATGGAAGACCGGCCGGCGGGCAGCTCGCTGGAGGAAGCGCTCGAGGTGTTCGAGGTCTTCGCGAGCGGTAGCCTCGCGGACGAGGTCTACGTGCTCGACGACGTCGGGGGCAAGCGCATCGCCATCGCCCCCGCCGCGTTGAAGGCGAAGTACAGGAAGGAGTGACACACCATGGCCATCGTCACCATGTCTCACGAGATCGGCGCGGGCGGACCGGACATCGGCCAGCAGCTGGCGAGCCGGCTGGGCTACCGCTACGTGGACCAGGACCTCGTCGCCAACGCGGCCCAGCGCTACGGGCTGCTCGAGGAGAAGCTCGCACATCTCGACGAGTCGAAGCCCTCGCTCTTCGAGCGCTTCGACGCGGAGACGCGACGCTACATCACGGTGATCCAGACCGCGCTCTACGACTTCGCCGAGCAGGACAACGTAGTCCTGATGGGGCGGGGCGGGCAGTGGCTGCTGCGGGGTATTCCCCACGTGCTGCGGGTGCGGGTCATGGCCCCGTTCGACGTGCGGGTCAAGCGCCTCAGCAAGAAGCTGGCCGGGCCGATGGGTGAGCAGACCAACCCGCGCACCGTTTCGGAGCTCGTGCGCCGCGACGACGCCGAGAAGGCTGGGCGCATGCGCTACCTCTACGAGGTCGGCATCACCGATCCGTCGCTCTATGATCTCGTCGTCAACACCGAGAAGCTCTCGACGGCGGCGGTGGTGGGCCTGCTCGAGGGCGTGGTGGGCCAGGCCGAGCTGAGCGCGACGCCGGCGAGCTCACAGCTCGTGGCCGACCGCTCACTCGCCTCGCGGGTGCAGGTGGCGCTGGCCACGCATCCGGAGACGCGCAAGTACCGCATCACGGTCGAGGCCCGCGCCGGAGTGGTGACCCTCGAGGGCACCGCGGCCTTGGACGATGCGATGGACGTGGCGCGCGGGGTCGACGGCGTGCGGGACGTGAAAGCGCGACAGATGGAGCTCCCGCCGATCCCGCCCTTCGTCGCCTAGCGCGTCAGGGCTTGGGGGGAGGGCCGGGGCGCCGGGCGGTCTCGTCCGGCACCTCGGCGATGGTGACCGCCAGGTCCATCTTCTGCTTCTTCCGCACGATCTGGAGCGTCACGCTCTTGCCCACCCGCGTCTCCGCCACCAGCCGCTGCACATGCCGGTAGTCGTCCACGGGCGTATTGTCGTAGGCGACGATGACGTCGCCCTGCTGGAGCCCGGCCTGGGCCGCCGGGCTGCCGGTGATCGTGGAGCCCACCACCGCGCCGTTGGTGCCGGCCAGCCCCAGGCTCTGGGCGAGGTCGGGGGAGAGCGGCTGCAGCGCCACCCCGAGCCAGCCGCGCACCACCTTGCCCTTGTCCACGAGCTGGTCGACCACGCGCTTGACCATGTTGATCGGGATGGCGAAGCCGATGCCCTGACCCGCCGCCACGATGGCGGTATTGACGCCGATGACCTGCCCCTTGAGGTTGACGAGGGGCCCCCCGGAATTGCCGGGATTGATGGAGGCGTCGGTCTGGATGAAGTTCTCGTAGGTGGCGATGCCCACGTCCGAGCGCCCGGTGGCACTGATGACCCCCACCGTCACCGTCTGGTCCAGGCCGAAGGGGTTCCCGATGGCGATGGCCCACTCGCCGACCCGGAGGGCATCCGAATTGCCCAGGCTGGCCACCGTGATCTCGTGGTCCGGCTGGAACTTGACCACCGCGAGGTCCGTTTTCGGGTCGGTCCCGAGGATCTGTCCGCGGTATTCTCGTTTGTCGGAGAGGCGGATCAGGATCTCGTCGGCGCCCTTGACGACGTGGAAGTTGGTGAGGACCAGGCCCCGCTTGTCGATGATGACGCCGGACCCGAGGCCGGGCCGGCGGAACTCGGAGCGGGAGTCGGGTCCTTCGGAGCCAAAGAACTGATTGAAGAAATCGCGAAAGAAGGGATCGTCGTTGCCCTGCGGCACGTTGGGGCCGCGCCGGCTCTTCGCCTTCTGGATCGTCCCCAGGTGCACGACGGCGGGGCGCACGTGCTGCGCCACGTCCACGAAGCCGAGCTGCAGGGCCTCGGCGAGCGCGAGGCCGCTGGCGGCCTGCGGGCTGCTTGGCGCCGGCGCGGCCCCGCTGCGGCCGAGGCGGTCGCGCAACAGGTACCCGCCACCCCCCGCGGCGACCAGGAGGATGGCGACTACGGCGATCAGTACCGGGCGGCGGCTCATGTATGTACTCTACCAGTGGGCCCCGGTGCAGCGGACCCTCGGGGCGACCGGATAATAGCGACTGCCATCTGGGACTGTCAAGGAAGCTGGTGAGATACCGTCACGCGTGGCCGGGGGTTCTGCTGCTCGCAGCGCTGGCGCTCCTGCTCGTGGGCCTGGTGCGATGGGGCGATCACTTCCTGTCGCCCGGACCCACGGGCGGCATCCACCGGCTGCTGCAGCTCTGGGCGGCATCGCGCCCCGCCGACGAGTCCATCGCGCCGCCCGCGGCCGCGGCGCCGTCCCCGGCCACGGACGCGCCGGCCAATCCCCCGGTGGTCATGGTGCCGCCCGCGGTCGCTCCGGCGCCGCCGGACTCTCCGGGGCCGGCCGCCTCGCCCGGCCCCGCGCCGGTGGCGTCCACGCCGGTCACGCCGGCCCCCGGGCCGATTGTCAGGACGCCTCCGCCGGAGCGCGCGGACGAGCCGCGCGATGCCGCCGCACCACCGGCGCCCGCCACCCCGCCGCCGGTCCGCTACGCCTTGGCCCTCGGCACCTTCCCCCTGTCCGAGGATGCCGAGCGCGTGGAGGCCAAGCTCAACCAGGCCGGTTTCTCCACCGTGCGCTTCCGCCAGCAGACGCTCGCCAAGCTCTTCGCGGTGCAGGTGTCCTCGCTGAAGGATCCGGAGGAAGGCCAGGCCACCGTCGAGCGGCTGCAGAAGGAGGGCCATCCGCCGAGCGTGCTCCTGGTCGGGCGCACGGGCGTCACGGTCCGCGTGGGCCCGCCGGCGCCCCTCCGGACCGCGGTGCAGCTCGCCGAGAAGCTGCGGGCCGCGGGCTACGACGCGCGCGTGGCCACCGAGCCCACGCGCGCAGGCCAGGTGAGCCTCCGGCACGGCAACTTCGCCTCGCGGGCCGAGGCGGAGGCGGCCAGCCGCGAGGTCGCCCGCCTCGGCGTCCCCAACGAGGTCATCCTGGTCCGCTAATTAGCTCGGAGGGGGGCTGTGCCCCCCTTCCGAACCTCCCCCCGAAACGGATTGCGCGGGCAGAGCCCGCGCTCGAAGCGGCCGTCCCGGAGCTTGGAGATAAAAGCAACCGAAGGGTAGTATCGCTGCATGACCGGGAAGAAGATCCTCGTGGTGGACGACGAGCCGGAAGTGCGGCAGCTGATGGAGCATTTCCTGACCGAGCGCGGCTACGAGGTGCGCATCGCCGAGAACGGCCGGCTGGGGCTGGCGGCGCTCGACACGTTCACGCCCGATGTCGTGCTGCTGGACATGCACATGCCGGAGCTGGATGGCCTCGAGACCCTCAAGCGCATCGCCGCCCGCGCGCCCTCGCTGCCGGTGATCATGGTCACCGTCAACGACGATGTGGAGACGACGGCGCGCCTGCTCCAGCTGGGCGCGGCCGACTATGTCCCCAAGCCGTTCAACCTCGATTACCTCGAGCAGGCCATCAACATCCAGCTCTCCGCCACCCGCGACTAGCTTTCGCTCTCCGCCGCGGGCCGCGGGTGGCGGGGCTCCCCCGCTGGAACACGCTGAGCCGCGGGTCCGCGTGGGCACTCGAGCGACCCACGAGACGGGCGCTCTCCGCTTCGCTTTCCCGCAGAAGACACGGTTCCAGCGGGGGAGCCCCGCCACCCCGGCCCGCTGACTAGGCCTCGGTGGTCAGGGTGTCGATGGCGGCGCGGGCGGCGGAAGAGAGCTCGACGAAGCGGAGCCCGGCGGTGTCCTTGCGCGCCCACATCACCTCGGCACGCTGGATCGTCAACGCCTCGGGGTGATCGCGCAGGGCGATCTGCAGGGACACCATCTCGCCCGGCTCGAGACGGCGGGGCACCGCGTGGACCGCGAGGCCGGTGCGGGAGAGATCACTCGCCTCGGCCACCACGGTCAGCTCGCCGTCCGAGATGGACACGCGGCCCTTCATCATGACGCGCGGGGCGCTGCGGGAGTTGAACGAGGCCGCTCCCTTGCCCGCGTCGACCGCGCGGTCATGGGGCCGCAGCTCGCCGAGCACCGCGTAGATCTTCACCGGGATCGCCTTGCCCTTGACCGTGACCTCGCCCAGGTCGCGGGCCCCGAAGTGGTCGCGCACCTCCGCGTAGGTGGCCTCGCTGATGATGATGGGCACGCTGAACTCCTTGGTCAGCCCCTCGAGCCGCGAGCCCAGGTTGATGGTGTCGCCGATCGCGGTGTACTCGAGGCGCTGCTCGGAGCCGATGGTGCCCACGACCGCGTCGCCGGTGTGGATGCCCACTCCGCAGGCCAGGAGGCCGCCGTGCTTCGCGGCGAAGCGCTCGGCGAGCGGCCGCAGGCGCTCCTGGAACTCGAGCGCGGTCCGCACCGCGCGCAGCGCGTGGTCCGGCGCCTCGAAGGGCACGTTGTAGAGTGCCATGATGGCGTCGCCGATGTACTTGTCCACCGTGCCCCCGTGCTTGAACACCGCCTCGGTCATCACGGTGAGGTACTCGCGGAGGAACGTGACGACCTCTTCCGGCTGCATCTTCTCCGACATCGAGGTGAACCCGCGGATGTCGGAGAAGAGGACGGTCATGCGGCGCCGGTTGGCCGCGAGCTTGGCGTCGTCCTTGTGCCGCACGATCTCGGCCACCACGTCAGGCGAGAAGAAGCGTGAGAGCCGGCGCTTCTCGCGCTGCTCCTGGGCGAAGTTCTTGGCCACCGTGCCCGCGTAGGTGATGAGGAGGGCCAGCGGCACCGGCACCACCTCCATCCAGTAGCGGCCCCACAGGAAGGCGCCGTGGCTGGCCGCGAGGTAGCCGCCCACCCCGGCCGCGACGATGCCGAAGGCGGGCAGCGGCCGGAGCGCGGTGGCGGTCCAGGCCGCCGCCGCGCCCGCCAGCACCGCCACCACCGGCACCAGGAGGCGCGGGGTCCGGCGCAGGGGAATGCCCTGGAGCAGGGTCTCCAGCGTGTGCGCGTGGATCTCGACGCCCGCCATGCCCGACTGCGAGGCGAACGGGGTGGGGAAGATGTCGTGCAGCGTGGGGGTGGTGGCGCCCACCAGCACGATCTTGCCCGCGAAGGCCTCCGACGGGATCTCCCCGGTCACCACGCGGTGGTAGGCGACCATCGGGAACATGCCCGGGCCTCCCCGGTAGTTGACGAGCAGCTCGCGGCCGGCGGGGGCCGCTCCGCGCGTCAGCCCCGCGCGCGCCCCGAGCCGGTAGAGCAACAGGTCGAAGCCCGCCCACTCCCGGTCCTGGAAGATGCGCTCGAGGGTCGCGCGGCGGACGAAGGCGTCGGCGTCGGAGTCGTAGTCGGCGGAGCCGAAGGCGGCCCGGCCGCGGACCACGGGGATCGGCGGGTTCAGCGCCTGCTTCACGAAGGAGGCGTCGCCCACCGTGGTCAGGGCCGCCGCGAGCACGATCCGATCGTGCACTCGCTCCACCGCGGCGCCCAGCGCGGCATCGTCGGCGGGGCCTCGGGACGACGGCTCGGTGAACAGGATATCCAGGCCGATCGCCACCGGCCCGCCGCGGCCCACGATGTCGAGGAACTTGGCGTGGACCGCCCGCGGCCACGGCCAAGCCAGGTTGAGCCCGTCGAACGAGTCCTCGTCGATGGTGACCACCACGATGGGTGACTGCGGCTCTCGGGGACCGCGCAGGGTGAACTGCGCGTCGAGGGCCTTGAGCTCGGCGATCTCGAAGAAGCTCAGCGGGTTGGCGGCGGCCAGCACCACGACGGCCAGGCCGGCCAGGCTCCCTGCCAGGAGGACACGCCAGGAGGCGGCGAGGGATCGCACCGAACCCAGCCTAGCACAAGGGAAGTTGCCGCCGCGGTGGGGAAACGTCTACACTCGATGCATGCGAGTCCGCACGATCGTAGTCGCCTCGTTCTGGGTGGCCGTGTTCTTGTGGGTCGGCTACAACGGCATGCAGGCCATCTACTCCTACTTCCAGACCAACGACTTGACGGAGCAGGCGTTCACGGCGGCCTGGGAGCGGCAGCGGCAGCGCAACCCCTCCGAGCTGTTCTCGGCCGATTTCCTCGCCGACCTGCGCAGCGGCGTGCTGATGGGGGCCCGCCGGGCCGGCGTCCAGGTGGATGCGGCCAGCATCAAGGTGACCTCGGAGGGCGGGCTCGTGCGCGTCGCGCTGAGCTGGACCTATCGGACCGAGCCGACGAACACCTGGGGCTTCAATACCGGGCTGCCGGTGCCCCTGTGGCTCGCGCGCAGCTTCGACCCGCAGTTCGGCAGTCGGCGGATGTTCTGAGCCTCGCGGTGCCCCCCGCGTCATGAGCGAGCGCATCGTCATCGCGGAGGACGACGAGGACCTCGCCTTCGTCCTCCGCGAGGCCCTGCGCCGCCAGCGCTACGAGCCCGAGGTGGCGCCCACCGCGGGCGCCCTCCTCGAGAAGCTCAAGGCGACCGCCTACGACCTGATTCTCCTCGATGTCCGGCTGCCCGACATGGACGGCCTCGACGCCATTCCGAAGTGCCGCGAGCTCGCGCCGGACACGCCCATCATCGTGATGACCGCGCACGGCACGCGCCAGACCGCGATGGACGCGATGACGCGCGGGGCCTACGACTTCTTCACCAAGCCGCTCAAGATGGACGAGTTCCAGGTCGTCGTCTCGCGCGCGCTCGACCGGCGGCGGCTGCAGAAGCAGGTCAAGGTCCTGCGCGAGAGCCAGCCGGGGGGCGTCGAGGGGCTGATCGGGCAGAGCGAGGCGCTCAAGCGGGTGGTGGAGATGGCCCATCGCGCCGCCCCCACCGACCTGACCGTGCTGATCCTGGGCGAGAGCGGCACCGGCAAGGAAGTGCTGGCGCGGGGGATCCACCGACTCAGTTCTCGGAAAGACGGGCCGTTCGTGCCGGTCAACTGCGCGGCCATCCCCGAAGGCCTGCTCGAGTCGGAGCTGTTCGGCCACGAGCGGGGGGCCTTCACCGGCGCGGTGCGGGCGCGGCCCGGCCGCTTCGAGCTCGCCAGGGAGGGCACGCTGTTCCTGGACGAGATCGGCGACATGCCGATGCCCATGCAGGCCAAGATCCTGCGCGTGCTCCAGGAGCGCGAGTTCGAGCGGGTGGGCGGCACCCGCACCATCGCCGCCGACGTGCGGGTGATCGCGGCCACGCACCGGACCCTCGAGGCGGCGGTGGCGCAGGGGACGTTCCGCGAGGACCTGTTCTACCGCCTCCAGGGCGTGGGCATGCACCTGCCCCCGCTGCGCGAGCGCGTGGACGACCTGCCGCTCCTGGCCACCCATCTCCTGGAGCGCGCGGCCAAGCGGCTCAACCGCGCGCCCGCCATCCTCTCGTCCGAGGCCCTGCGCTGCCTGTGGACCTACGCGTGGCCGGGCAACGTGCGCGAGCTGCAGCACGTGCTCGAGGGCGCGATGGTGATGAGCGACGGCGTGATCAACCCCGAGGACCTGCCCCCCGCGATCCAGCGCTCGGCCCCGGCCCGGCGCGCCGCGGAGAGCGGGCCGGTGCTGTCGGGCTCGCTCGACGAAGCGCTCGAGGAGTGGCAGCGCCGCATGATCCTGGACGCGCTCTCGCAGACCCAGGGGGTGCAGGCGCGCGCGGCCAAGATCCTCGGCATCTCGGAGCGCAGCCTCTGGTACCGGATCAAGAAGCTGGGCATCCAGGTGCGCACGCCCGAGGACGGCCCGCCCCCGGCCTGAGTTCCCTTTCCGATCCGCCTCGTGTATCGTCGAGCTCGATGAAGGTCAGGAAGGCCGTGTTCCCCGCCGCCGGTCTCGGCACCCGCTTCCTGCCCGCCACCAAGGCGCAGCCGAAGGAGATGCTGCCGCTCGTGGACAAGCCCACCATCCAGTACGTGGTGGAGGAGGCGGTGGCCTCCGGGCTCGAGGAGATCATCCTCGTCACCGGACGGAACAAGCGGGCGATCGAGGACCACTTCGACGCGGCCTTCGAGCTCGAGTACTACCTGCAGGACCGCGGGAAGCTGGAGGAGCTGGCCCAGATCAAGACGATCTCCGAGCTGGCGTCGGTCTCCTACGTGCGCCAGAAGGAGCCGCTGGGGCTCGGCCACGCCATCCTCTGCGCCCGGCCGCTCGTGGGCGACGAGCCCTTCGGCGTGTTCCTGGGCGACGACATCATCACCTCGCGGGTGCCGTGCATGCGCCAGCTCCTCGACGTGTACGAGCGGCACGACGGCCCGGTGCTGGCGGTGATGCGGATGCCGCGGGAAGAGATCGGCCGCTACGGCGTGATCGCGGCGCGCGGCCTCGGGGCGAACGTCTACGAGGTGCAGGATCTCGTGGAGAAGCCGGACCCGCGGGACGCGCCGTCGGACCTGGCCATCATCGGGCGGTACGTGCTCACGCCCGATCTGTTCCCGATCCTGCAAGAGACCGTGCCGGACTCCCGCGGCGAGATCCAGTTGACGAACGGGCTCCGCGCGCTGCGGGGCCGGCGGCCCATCTACGCCGTCGAGTTCGAGGGCAAGCGCCACGATACCGGCGAGAAGCTCGGCTTCCTCAAGGCCACCGTGGAGTTCGCCCTGGCCCGGCCCGACCTGGCCGACGCCTTCCGCGAGTACCTGAAGGGCCTCAAGCTGTAACCGCCCAGGGGAAAGACCTTGTGGGGCGGTACTTTGCCACGCACGACGGTCGCCCCATTGATTGACTTCCCCGGGGCTTTCTGGGACAATCCCTGCACTTTATTGCGGGGCCGGGAGGTGTCTCCATCTCTATGAAGAGCCAGCCCAAGCGCGCCTTCCACACGGCCTCCGAGCCCGAGATCAAGGCGGGCGAGGTCTCCGACGTCTACTTCGAGCGCACCGTCGAGATTCTCCGCGCGAAGGGACTCCACAAGCGGGTCAAGGCCGAGATCCGGCTCAAGAGCTTCCCGCAGACCGACTGGACCTTCGGCATCCTCGCGGGCATCGAGGAGGCGGCGGCGCTGCTCGAGGGCCTGCCGGTCGACGTGTGGGCGATGGACGAGGGCACCCTCTTCGGCCCCGAGGACACCGTGCTCCTCATCGAGGGCGTCTATCCCGAGTGGGCGAAGTACGAGACGGCCCTTCTCGGCTTCCTCTGCCAGGCCTCCGGCATCGCCACCAAGGCCGCGCGCTGCAAGCGCGCCGCGGGCGAGCGCCAGGTGATCTCCTTCGGGGCGCGGCGCATGCACCCCGCGCTGGCCCCGATGATCGAGCGGAACGCCTTCGTGGGCGGCTGCGACGGGGTCGCGGTCACCAAGTCCGCCGAGCTGATCGACGCCGATCCCACCGGCACCATCCCGCACGCCCTGGTCCTGCTCTTCGGCGACACGGTGGCCGCGCTCCGGGCCTTCCACGACGTGATCGATCCCAAGGTACGGCGGGTGGCCCTCATCGACACGCTCCAGGACGAGAAGTTCGAGGCCATCCGCGTGGCGGAGGCCCTCGGCCGCGATCTCTACGCGGTGCGACTCGACACGCCGTCCTCGCGCCGCGGCGACTTCTTCCGCATCCTCGAGGAGGTGCGCTGGGAGCTCGACCTGCGCGGCTTCAACCACGTCAAGATCCTGGCCTCGGGCGGCATCGACGAGTACGAGATCCTCAAGCTGAACTCCCTGGTCGACGGCTACGGGGTCGGCACCTCGATCGCCAATGCCCCGGTGCTCTCCTTCGCGCTCGACATCATGGAGATCGAGGGCCTACCGATGGCCAAGCGCGGCAAGCGCTCCGGGGCCAAGCAGGTGTGGCGGTTCCCGGGCTCGCTGCAGAACATGGTGCTTCCCGCCACCGCCCCCGCGCCGGTGGGCCCCGACGGGCGGCCCGCCGAAGCGCTCCTCAAGCCGCTGATCGCGGGCGGCCGCCTCGTGCGCGACCTGCCGCCGCCGCGCACGCTGCGCGAGTACGTGATGGAGCAGATGGCGCGCATCGACATCACGGGGCGGGACCACGGGCTGCGCGGCGACTACTAGCCGCATGGGCGTCCTGGATGAGATCGTCGCCCACAAGCGCTCCGAGCTGGCCGCGCTCAAGCCGCGACGTCCCCTCCCGGACCTGATCGCGGCCTGCCGCGGGCTCGCCCCCGCGCGCGACTTCGAAGCGGCCCTCCGCCCCGCGCCCGGCGAGCGGGTGCGTCTCATCGCGGAGGTCAAGCGGGGCTCGCCGTCGCAGGGGCTCTTCCGCGCCGATCTCGATCCGGTTGCCCAGGCCGGGATCTACGCGGGGGCCGGCGCGGCCGCGGTGTCGGTGCTCACCGACGCCCGCTACTTCCACGGCAGCCTCGACGACCTCGTGCGAGTCCGCGGCGCCGTCGCCGTCCCCGTGCTCCGCAAAGACTTCATCGTGGACGAGTACCAGCTCTGGGAGGCGCGCGCGGCCGAGGCCGACGCGGTGCTGCTGATCGTGGCCGCCCTCGAGGACGCGGCCCTGCGCGACCTGCTCCACGCCGCCAAGGGCGCCGGGCTCGCCACCCTCGTGGAGGTGCATACGCTGAACGAGCTGGATCGCGCGTTGCGGCTGGGCGCGCCGGTGATCGGCGTCAACAATCGCGACCTCCAGACGCTCACCACGAGCCTCGAGCCCTCGCTCCACCTGCTGCCCCAGATCCCGCCGGGGCCTCTGACGGTGAGCGAGAGCGGGCTCGCGAGCGGCGCCGACGTGGCGGCCGTGGTGGCCGCGGGCGCCCACGCGGTGCTGGTGGGGGAGACGCTCCTGCGGGCGGGCGACGTGGCCGCGAAGGTGCGCGAGCTCTCGCTGCGATGAGGATCAAGATCTGCGGCATCACCAATCTCGACGACGCGCGGCTCTGCGTGGCCGCGGGCGCCGACGCGCTCGGCTTCATCTTCGTGGAGGGCACCCCGCGCTACGTCACCCCCGAGGCGGTGGCCCGGATCGTGGCGGCCCTGCCGCCCTTCGTGACGCCGGTGGGCGTCTTCTGGAGCCACGCCCCGGGCCACGTGAAGGCGGTGGCCGAGCAGTGCGGGCTGGGCGCGCTCCAGTTCCACGGCGACGAGGCCCCCGAGGACCTGCACGACTTCCGGCTGCCCGTGATCAAGACTCTCAAGGTCGCGGGCGCCGCCGATCTCGACCGCATGGCCGGCTACCGCGTCGCCGCCTTCCTGCTCGACTCGCCCGCGCGCTGGAGTGAGGGTGAGGCGCGGCCGGTGATCCCCTGGGACGTGGCCGCGGAGATGGCGCGCCGGCATCCGGTGCTGCTCTCGGCCGGGCTCACTCCGGAGAACGTGGGAGAGGCGGTGCGCCGCGTCCGCCCGTACGGGGTCGACGTCAACTCCGGGGTGGAGGCCCGCCCGGGGCGCAAGGACGAGGCGCGCGTGACCCGCTTCGTGAGCCTGGCGCGCGCGGCGGCCGCCGCCCCATGAGCCCGGCGCGCCTGCGGCCCGCGTCGCTCCCGGACGCCAACGGCCACTACGGCCGCTTCGGTGGCCGCTTCGTGCCCGAGACCCTGATGCAGCCGCTGGTGGATCTCGAGCGAGCGTACCGCGCCGCGCGGGCCGACGCGCGCTTCCGCCGCCGGCTGCGCGAGCTGCTGTCCACCTACGCGGGCCGCCCGACGCCGCTCTACTTCGCGGAGCGGCTGACCCGCCACGTGGGCGGCGCGCGCATCTACCTCAAGCGCGAGGACCTCTGCCACACCGGCGCCCACAAGATCAACAATGTCCTCGGCCAGGCCCTGCTCGCCCAGCGGATGGGCAAGTCGCGGATCATCGCGGAGACCGGCGCGGGTCAGCACGGGGTGGCCTCCGCCACCGCCGCCGCCCTGCTGGGCCTCGACTGCGAGGTCTACATGGGCAGCGTGGACGTCGAGCGCCAGGCCCTCAACGTCTTTCGCATGAAGCTGCTCGGCGCCCGGGTGATCCCGGTGGAGAGCGGCTCGAAGACGCTCAAGGACGCGGTCAACGAGGCGCTGCGCGACTGGGTCACCAACGTGCGCACGACCTACTACCTGCTCGGCTCGGTGATGGGCCCCCATCCGTACCCGATGCTCGTGCGCGACTTCCAGCGCGTGATCGGCGATGAGGCGCGCGCGCAGTCCCGCCGGGCGATCGGCCGCCTGCCCGACCTGATCGTGGCCTGCGTGGGCGGCGGCTCCAACGCGATGGGACTCTTCTGGCCGTTCATCGGCGACCGGCGCGTGCGCATCGTCGGGGTGGAGCCGGGCGGCCACGGCATCGCGACCGGCAAGCACGGCGCCTCGCTCGGCTCGGGGGCGGTGGGGGTGCTGCACGGGAGCATGAGCTACGTGCTGCAGAACGACGACGGGCAGGTGGCGGAGGCGCACTCGATCTCGGCCGGCCTCGACTACCCGGGCGTGGGCCCCGAGCACTCGTACTACAAGGACGTGGGCCGGTTCGAGTACGTCTCGATCACCGATCGGGAGGCGCTCGAGGGCTTCAAGGCCCTCACCCGGCTCGAGGGCATCATGCCCGCGCTCGAATCCGCCCACGCGGTGGCCCACGCGATGCGGGCGGCCGCGCGCATGAAGAAGACCCAGAGCGTGCTGATCGGGCTCTCGGGGCGCGGCGACAAGGACGTGCACACGGTGGCCCAGGCCCTCGACGGCGCCGCCGCCAACGGGCACGGCGGTCACCCATGAAGCGTCCCGCCGCCGCCCCGCGTCCGGCCTCGCGGCTCGCGGCCACCTTCGCGGCGCTCCGGGCGCGCCGCGAGCGCGCCCTCGTCGCCTACTTCACGGCGGGCGATCCCTCGCTCGCGATGACGCGGCGTCTGGTGGGGGAGGCGGCCCGGCGCGGCGCCGACGTGATCGAGCTGGGCATCCCGTTCTCGGATCCGCTCGCGGACGGTCCGGTGATCCAGCGGGCGACTCAGCGCGCGCTCGCCGCGGGCGTGACCCTGCCGCGCGTGCTCGAGCTGGTCCGCGAGATGCGCGGCGACGTGTCGGTGCCGCTCGTGTTCCTGACCTACTACAATCCGATCCTCGCCTTCGGTCTCAAGGCCTTCTGCCGCACCGCGGTGGAGGCGGGCATCGACGGCGTCATCGTGGCCGACGTGCCGCCCGAGGAAGCGGATCCGCTGCGCGCGGAGGCGGGCCCGGCCGGGCTCGACGTCGTCCACCTGGTGGCGCCCACCTCCACCCCGGAGCGGATGCGCAAGATCGCCCGGGCGAGCGAGGGCTTCATCTACATGGTCTCGCTCACCGGGGTCACCGGCGAGCGCAGCGCGCTCGCGCCCGAGCTCGCCCAGCAGCTCCGCGCCCTCCGCAACATCACGACCAAGCCGATCTGCGTGGGCTTCGGCATCAGCACCCCGGAGCAGGCGGCCGAGGTCGGCCGCGCCGCCGACGGCGTCATCGTGGGCTCCGCGATCGTGCGCCTCGTCGAGCAGTACGGGACCTCCGCGGAGCTCCTCCCGCGCGTCGGCGACTTCATCGCGTCCCTGAAGGCGCCTCTTCGGAGCGTGTCGTGATTAGGGTCGCATCGACCCGGGAGCCGGCTGTCAATCGGATCCGCTTCTCTATTCAATGCGGGGGCCCAGAAATGGCCCCCGCACTCCCCCAGTCCGCGGACATCCCGCGTTCGGCGGACAACCCGCGAGCGGGTTGAGCGGCCGCTGACCCATGGCCTGGTTCTGGAAGAAGAAGGAAGAGGGCGACGACGAGCGGCCGAAGAAGGTCGTCATCGCCGAGGGGCTGTGGGTCAAGTGCGACTCCTGCAAGGAGATCGTCTACCGGCCCGAGGTGGAGCGCGCGGGTCGCGTCTGCCCCAAGTGCGGCTACCCGTTCCGCATCTCCGCGCGGGAGCGCATCGCGCTCCTGGCCGACGACGGCTCCTTCGAGGAGCGCGAGGCGGGGCTGCGCTCGAAGGATCCGCTCAACTTCAAGGACACCAAGAAGTACACCGACCGGCTGAAGGCCGCCCGCGGCAAGACCGACGCGGGCGAGGCGGTGGTCACCGGCACCGCGCGCATCGGCGGCTACCCGGTCGCGATCGCGGTCTTCGAGTTCGCGTTCCTGGGCGGCAGCATGGCCTCGGTGGTGGGCGAAAAGCTCACGCGCACCATCGAGCTGGCCCTGCAGAAGCGCATCCCGCTCCTTATCGTCTCCGCCTCGGGGGGGGCGCGCATGCAGGAAGGCATCCTCTCGCTCATGCAGATGGCCAAGACGTCGGCCGCCCTCCAGCGGCTCGACGCCGAGCGCATTCCCTACATCTCGCTCCTCACCGATCCCACCACCGGCGGCGTGACGGCCAGCTTCGCGATGCTGGGCGATCTCATCCTGGCCGAGCCGCGCGCGCTCATCGGCTTCGCGGGTCCGCGGGTGATCGCGGAGACCATCCGCCAGCCCCTGCCCGAAGGGTTCCAGCGCTCGGAGTTCCTGCTCGAGCACGGCCAGCTCGACCTGGTCGTGGAGCGGCGGGAGCTGCGGGCCACGCTCCGACGCATCCTCGCCTTCTTCAGCGGTCGCGCCCCCGCGCCCGCCCCATGACGTATGGGGAGGCCGTAGCCCGCATCCTCGCGCTGCGCGGCGGGGAGCGGGCGGGCATGCGCCCCGGCCTCGAGCGCATCGAGGCGGTGCTCGACGCGATCGGGCGGCCCGAGCGGGCCTTCACCATCGCCCAGGTGGGCGGCACCAACGGCAAGGGCTCCATCTCGGCCATGCTCGCCGCCATGCTCCAGGCCGCGGGCCGCCGGGTCGGCCTCTACACCTCGCCGCATCTCGCCCACTACCGCGAGCGCATCCGGGTGGACGGCCGGCCGATCTCCGAATCCGATTTCGTGGACGGTGTCGACGCGCTCGGCACGCTCATCACCCGCCTCGACCTCACCGTCTTCGAGGCGGGCACCGCGCTCGCGCTCGACCACTTCTGCCGCGCGCGGGTGGACGTGGCGGTCCTCGAAGTGGGCCTCGGGGGCCGGCTCGACGCGACCACGGTGGGCAAGCCGCGGGTGGTCGTCCTCGGGCCCATCGACTACGACCACCAGCACGAGCTGGGCGACACGCTGGCGTTGATCGCGACCGAGAAAGCAGCGATCATTCGGAGCGGCGTGGCCTTCTCGGCGCGGCAGGATCCGGCAGCGGAGGCGGTCATCACCCGCCGCGCCGCGGAGACCGGCGTGCCGCTCTCGCTCGAGGGGCGCGACCTGCGCGTCACCCCGATCGGTTTCACCCTCGAGGCGCAGCGGCTCCACCTGGAGGGGCCGGACTGGCGGATCCCCGACGTGGCCTGCGGGCTGCTGGGCGTCTACCAGCCGGGCAACGCCTTGCTCGCGGCGGCGGCGGCGCGGGAGCTGGGGGCGGCCGAGGGCGCGATCCGCGAGGGCCTGCGCGGCGTTCGCTGGCCCGGGCGCTTCCAGATCTTCCGCCGCGACCCCCTCGTCGTCCTCGACGGGGCCCACAACCCGGCGGGGGCTCGGGCCCTCGCCGCGTCGCTGCGCGCGTATTTCCCGGGGCGGCCCGTCACCTTCGTGTTCGGCGTCCTCGCCGACAAGGACGCGGGCGGCATCCTCGCCGCCCTCCGGCCGCTGGCCGCGCGCGTCATCCTCACCGCGTCCGCGAATCCGCGGGCCGCCGCGCCGGAGGCGCTGCGGGCGCTGTTGCCGGCGGGCGCGCGCGTGGACACCGCGCGGTCGCCGCAGGACGCGCTCGCGATGGCCATCGCGGAGGATCCACACGGGATCGTGTGCGTGGCCGGCTCCCTCTCGCTGATCGGCGACGTCCTGGCCGCCGCGGGCGATGGGCAGGATGTCCTTTTCACGGCCGGAGCCCGCTGCTAGCATGGGGCCTCATGTCGCCGTCCCGGCCTCCCGTCCGCTCGATGCCCGGCCCTAGCGGGCGCACGCGCGGCGCCCGGATGACCCTGCTCGCGGCCCTGCTCTCGGCGGGGCCTCCGTGGGGCTCCCCGCCGGCCCGGCCTGGGCGCAGCCGGGCGGAATGACGGTCCGCGCGGGCGGCGAGGAAGCCACCGTAGTGGCCGACCAGCTCCAGCAGGTCGGCGGCGCCACCGACCTGCTCATCGCGATCAGCAACGTGGAGATCACCCGGGGCCAGACCCGCCTGCTCGCCGACCGCGTCGAGCTGAATCGCGACACCGGCCAAGCGGTGGCGCAGGGCAAGGCCTACACCCGGCGCGGTGTCGGGCTCGAGGCCAACTACCGGTACGTGCTGTCCCGCGACCACCGCGGCGAGCCGGCCGCCGTCGGACCCCGTCTCCCAGCCCTTGAAGGACCTCTACGCCGATCTCACGATCAGCCCCAACCAAAGGATCGGCTTCCACGCCGATGCCCGGTACAATGTCTACGACCTGGGCCTGCGGGAGGCCAACGCGGACGTCCGTCTCGTGTACCCGCGCTTCGCGGTGGCGGTGGGGCCCCGCTTCAACGAGCAGGGCGGTAGCCGCTACGCGAAGGCGGAAGCGCTGGTGAAGGTGCGCAGCAACGTTGACGTCCGCGGGTCCACCGCCTGGGACGTCCGGAGAGGGCAGGCCATCGAGAACCGGGTGGGCATCGACTGGCGCTTCAGCTGCTGGTCCGTCATGGCCGAATACGTGAACCGTCGCGGCGACGAGAACGAGTTCCGCATCTCGATCAACCTGCTCGGCCTGGGCCAGGTGGGCACCTCGGCCCGCTCGGGCTTCTGATGATTCCCCAGATCGACCTCAAGCGGCAGCACGACGCCCTGCGCGCCGAGCTGATGGACGCGGCGACGCGCGTGCTCGACTCCTGCCGGTTCATCCTGGGGCCGGAGGGGCAGGCGCTCGAGCGCGAGCTGGCCGACCTGTGCGGGGCGCGCCACGGGGTGGGGACGGGCTCCGGCACCGACGCCCTGCTGCTGGCGCTCAAGGCGGTCGGGGTGAGGCCGGGCGACGAGGTCATCACCTCCGCGTTCTCCTTCGTCGCCTCCGCCACCACCATCGTGATGGCCGGCGCCACGCCCGTCTTCGTGGACGTCGAGCCGGGCACGTTCAACCTGGATCCGGCGCGGGTGGAGCGGGCGATCACGCCGCGGACCCGCGCCATCGTGCCGGTCCACCTCTACGGGCAGGTGGCGGCGATGGACGCCCTCGGCGATCTGGCCCGGGCCCGCGGCCTCGCGATCGTCGCGGACGCGGCGCAGGCGGTGGGCGCCTCGTACGCGGACCGCCCGGTGGCCGCGTGGGCCGACGCCACCACGCTGTCGTTCTACCCGACCAAGAACCTGGGCGCCTGCGGCGACGGCGGCATGGTGCTGACCACGCGCGATGACGTGGCCGAGCGCATCCGGCTGCTCCGCGACCACGGCTCGAGCCGCAAGTACACGCACGTCGAGCTGGGTGGCTGCAGCCGGCTCGACGAGCTGCAGGCGGCGCTGCTCCGCGTGAAGCTCAAGCGCCTGCCGGACTGGAACGAGCGGCGGCGCGCCATCGCCCGCCACTACGCCGCCGCGCTCGCCGGCCTACCGCTCGTCCTGCCGGTGGAGCGGCCGCCCGCGCGACACATCTACCACCAGTACACGGTGCGGTCGGCCAAGCGGGAGGCGCTCGCGGCGGCCCTGGCCGGGCTGGGCGTCGGCACCGCCATCCACTACCCGAGCACGATCCCCGCGCAGCCGCTCTTCTCGCAGCCGAACGCGGACCGCGACTTCCCGGTGGCCACCCAGGTCGCCGCCGAGGTGCTGTGCCTGCCGTGCTTCCCCGAGCTCCTGGATCCGGAGGTGGACCAGGTGGTGGACGCGATCAAGCGGGCGCTCGCCCAGGTGATGTGAGGTGACGCCGCTCGGCGCGCTCGGGTCCCGGCTCGAGGAGCGCCTGACGAGCCGCTCCGCCACGGTGGGCGTGGTGGGCCTGGGGTACGTCGGGCTGCCCCTCGCGGTGGCCTTCGCCCGGGCCGGCTTTCGGGTGATCGGGGTGGACGCCGACCCCGTCCGCACCGCGCTCCTCGCGGGCGGCATGAGCCCGGTGGAGGACGTGCCCGCCGCCCTGCTGGCCCCGCTGGTCCAGAGCGGGCGCCTCGCGATCCACTCCTCTCCCGACGCGCTGGGCGAGGCCGACGCCATCGTCATCTGCGTGCCCACCCCCCTCGGCAAGTCCAAGGAGCCCGACATCTCCTTCATCGTGGCGGCGGCCGACGGCGTGGCCCGCGTGCTGCGGCCCGGCGGCCTCGTGGTGCTGGAGTCCACCACCTATCCCGGCACCACCGACGAGGTCCTGCTCCCGCGCTTGAGCCGCGGCGGGCTCCGGGTGGGCGAGGAGTTCTTCCTGGGGTTCTCGCCCGAGCGCATCGATCCCGGCAACCAGACCTGGGGGCTCTCCCGCATTCCCAAGGTGGTGGGCGGCGTCACGCCCGCATGCCGTCGTCTGATCGAGACCCTCTACGGCCAGATCATCGACCAGGTCGTCCCGGTGTCCTCCACGCAGGTCGCGGAGATGGTCAAGCTCTTCGAGAACACCTTCCGCAGCGTCAACATCGCGCTCGTCAACGAGCTGGCGATCATGTGCCGCCGGCTCGGCATGTCGGCCTGGGAGGTGATCGGCGCCGCCGCCACCAAGCCCTTCGGGTTCATGGCCTTCTACCCGGGGCCGGGCATCGGCGGCCACTGCCTGCCGAGCGACCCGCACTACCTGTCCTGGCGGACGCGCCTCGCCGGCTACGAGGCCAAGTTCATCGCCTTCGCCGACGAGATCAACGGCGGCATGCCGCGCTACGTGGTGCAGCTCGCCACCGACGCGCTCAACGACCAGTCGAAGGCGGTGAGGGGCTCGCGCATCCTGGCGCTGGGGGTGGCCTACAAGGCGGGGGTCGGGGACATCCGCGATTCGCCCGCGCTCGAGATCATCGAGGACTTCCTCGCCCGCGGGGCGCACCTCGAGTACGCGGACCCCCGGGTGCCCCAGATCCAGGTGGGCGGCCAGCTCCTCAAGAGCGTGGCCTGGGCGCAGGCCGACCTGTCCGCCTACGACCTCGTGGTGCTGCTCACCGCGCATCCCGAGTTCGAGGCGGCGCGGCTGGTCCGGGACGCGCGGCTCGTGCTGGACACCCGCAACGCCACCGGCGCGCTGGGAGACGTCCGTCACGTCATCAAGATCTGAAGCCTCGTGAGCCTCCTGGTCGCCGCGCTCGTCTCGCTCCGGCCACGGCAGTGGGTGAAGAACCTGTTCGTCTTCGCCGGCCTCATCTTCTCGCAGAACCTGTTCACCCCGCTCGTCTGGCCGGCGCTGGCCGGATTCCTGATCTTCTGCGCGCTCTCCGGGGCCATCTACGTCTTCAACGACGTGGCGGACGCCGAGAAGGACCGGCTGCATCCCGCGAAGCGCTACCGGCCCATCGCGCGGGGCGCCCTGCCGATTCCGGCGGCGTGGGCGCTGGGCATCGTGCTGCTGGTGGGCAGCCTCATCGCCGCCTTCTGCCTGTCCACCGGCTTCGGGCTGGCCGCCGCCGCCTACGCGGCGCTCCTCACCGCCTACTCGGTGTGGCTCAAGCACCTGGTGATCCTCGACGTGCTCACGGTGGCCGCGGGCTTCGTGCTCCGCGCGGTGGCGGGCGCCGAGGCCATCGCGGTGGAGATCTCGGGCTGGCTCGTGATCTGCACGATCCTGGTCGCGCTCTTCCTGGCCCTGGGCAAGCGCCGGCACGAGTACCGGACACTCAAGGGTGACGCGGCCGCGCATCGGCCCATCCTGGCCGAGTACAGCGAGAGCTTCCTCGACCAGATGGTGGCGGTGGTCACCGCGTCCACCGTGACCGCCTACGCGCTCTACACCATGTCCCCGGAGACGGTGGCGAAGTTCAACACGCGGCTCCTGCCGGTGACGCTGCCCTTCGTGCTCTACGGTATCTTCCGGTATCTCTACCTGCTCTACCGCCGCGAGATGGGCGGCAACCCCTCCGACCTCCTGCTCAACGACCGCGCGCTCCTCGTCAATACCGGGCTCTGGATGCTGGCGCTCCTCGTCATCATCTACGGTCCGGTCTGGGGGCCCGCGTGGCTCGCGCGCTGGGCGCCGTGATCCCTCGGGACGCTGGGCTCCCCCTGGAGGAGGTGGCGGGCTGGGGCCGTCATCCGGTGGGACGCGCTCGGGTGGACCGCTCCGGGGAGCCGGGGCTGCCGCCGGACGGGGAGCCGGTGATCGCGCGTGGTCTGGGCCGCGCCTACGGGGACGCCGCGATGCCGGCGGCGCCGGGCGGGCTCGTGGTGGAGCGCACGCGGGCCGATCGCATCCTGGCGTTCGACGGCGACACCGGCCGGCTCCACTGCGAGGCAGGACTGAGCCTCGCCGACATTCTGACGGTGTTCCTGCCGCGCGGCTGGTTTCCGCCGGTCACGCCCGGCACCAAGTTCGTCACGGTCGGGGCCTGCGTGGCCTGTGACGTCCACGGCAAGAACCACCACCGCGACGGCTCCTTCGGCCGCTTCGTCGACCGCCTCGTCCTGGTCACCGCCGACGGCAAGCGCGTGGAGTGCGGGCCCGCCCACGAGCGCGAGCTCTTCCTCGCCACCGTGGGCGGGATGGGGCTCACCGGCCTCATCGTGGAGGTCACGCTGAGGCTCCGCCGGGTGGAGTCGCCGTGGATCGTGCTGGAGACGGTGGGCGTGGAGGGGCTCGAGGCCATGCTGGCCGGGCTCCAGCGGAGTGCTCCCGACTGGCCCTACACCGTCTGCTGGATCGATTGCCTGGCCCGGGGAAGCGCGGTCGGCCGCGGCATTCTCATGCGCGGGCGGCACGCCACCCCGATGGAGGCGGCCGGTCGCCGCCTGCCCCGCGGCCTGCCGCTCACCGTGCCGGTGGACGCCCCGGAATGGCTGCTGAACCCGCTGTTCATGCGCTGGTTCAACTACCTCTACTACCGGCTCCACGGCGGGGTGCTCAAGCGGCGCGTGGTCTTCCACGACCGCTTCTTCTACCCGCTCGACGCGGTGGGGCAGTGGAACCGGCTCTACGGCCGCCGCGGCTTCCTCCAGTACCAGTGCGTGCTGCCGCGCGCGGCGGGCACCGCGCCGCTGACCGCGATCCTCGACCGGCTGGGCGCCGCCGGCGCCGCCTCGTTCCTGGCCGTGATCAAGGACTGCGGCCCCGCCTCCGACGCCTACCTGTCCTTCCCGATGGAAGGCACCACGCTGGCGCTCGACATGGCGTACCGCGGCGCGGCCACCGAGGCCCTGATCCACGAGCTGAACGCGGTGGTGATCGCCCACGGCGGGCGGGTCTACCTCGCCAAGGACGCGGTGACGCGGGCCGAGGACTTCGCGCGCATGATGCCGCGCCTGGCCGAGTGGCGCGCGGTGCGCGACCGCTGGGACCCGGGCCACCGCTTCCGCTCCGCCCAGTCCGTCCGGCTCCTCGGGGACCGCGCGTGAAGGTGGCCTTCGTCGGCGCGACCCGCGGGATGGGCCGCGCGCTCGCGCGCGCGCTCGCCGAGCGCGGCGACGCCCTCTTCCTGCTCGGCCGCGACGCGGCCGAGATGGCGCGCTCCGCGCGCGACCTGGAGGCGCGCGGCCCGCGCGCGCCGGTCGGCCACGCCCCGCTCGACCTCGGCCGGCCGGCCGGGTTCGCGGAAGCGCTCGACGCGGCCGACCACGCCCTGGGCGGCCTCGACGCCCTCGTGGTGACCGGCGGCGCCTTCGGCCGCCAGGAGGAACTGGCCGCCGATCCCGCGCGCCTGGCCGCGCTGCTCGAGGTCAACTTCACCGGCGCGGTGCTGCTCTGCCAGCAGGCCGCCGCGCGCCTCGCCGCGCGGGGCGGGGGACTCATCTGCGCCTTCAGCAGCGTGGCGGGCGACCGCGCCCGGCGCAGCAACTATCTCTACGGCGCGTCCAAGGCCGGACTCTCGGTGTTCCTCGACGGCCTCGACCTGGCCTATCGCGAGCGCGGGGTGCGCGTGCTCTGCGTCAAGCCGGGTTTCGTGAAGACCGCGATGACCGCGGGGCTGCCCGTCCCGCCCTTCGCGGGCGAGCCGGAGGCGGTGGCGGCCACGGTGGTGCGGGCCATCGACCGGGGCCGCCACCAGGTCTACGCCCCCGGAATCTGGCGGTGGATCATGCTGGTCATCCGCGCCCTGCCGCGCGCCGTCCTGCGCCGCGTGCAGTTCTAGCGCCACTTCCCACGGAAAGGGAGCGTATGCCGAAGATCTGGCGGGTCTACAGCGGCGCGGACGGGCAGTCGCATGTCGAGGAGGTGCCCTTGGCCATGAAGCCCTTCACCGACACCGAGGGCGCGCACGGGGAAGGCACGCCGATGCAGCCCGTCGCGGGCCTCGCGTTCCGCGTCGCCCCGCCGGGCTACGTGCTCGACTGGCACTGCGCGCCGCGGCGGCAGTACTCGATCACGCTATCCGGGCAGGCGGAGATCGAGGTCGGCGACGGCACCGTGGTTCGCGTCGGGCCTGGGGATGTCCTGCTGGCCGAGGATCTCACCGGCCGGGGCCACGTCACTCGCGCGGTCGGGGCCGAGCCCCGCTTCTACGCGATCGTCCCGCTGACCTAAAAGCCGAGGTCCTGCAATGGAACGTCCTTGGGAAGCTGGGCCCCCGTCCGTGATGCCCTGACCAGCCCCAGGGCTTTCATGCAACGCACGGTCAGGAAGCCGAAATCGTACTCCGCCGGATCGTGGCTGAGGCGCAGGAGATGCGGGTAGTGATGGTGATTGTTCTGCCAGCACGCGCTGAACGTGGCGGTCACGGGTAGCCAGTCGCCGATATTCATGGCGTTGTCGTCGGCGTCGTCATAGCGCCGGGTGCCGAAGCGCCGGTCGTGCGTCCAGAAGTTCTGGACCATGTTGACCCAGAGGCCGACCACCCGCACGCTGACCCACAGGGCCAGCGCGTACATCCAGTCGCGAACCAGCAGCCAGAGCAGCGCGTAGCTGCTGAGCTGCGCGAAGACCGCGAACCCCGGACTCGCGGTGAGGCGAAGCGCCCACGTCTTGAGGATCGGGTCGCGCGCCAGATCGGATTCACAGCCGTAGGGAGAGATGCAGAGGTACAGGGTCTTCCAGAAGCCATCGCCGCTCAGCTTGTTCGGGTCCCCCCGGTGATCGGAGAACGCGTGATGAAGGCGATGACGGTTCACCCACGTCCGGGGGTTGATGTAGATCGCCACCGTGTTGTTGAGCAGCGCCAGGACCTTGACGAACGGATCCTTGAAGTCCAGGGCGCGGTGCGCGATGCCCATGTGCAAGACGTCCGACAGATAGATGCCGCTGACGAGCCAGATGAAGACGAGATAGAGCATCCCGAAGCCCAGCCCCCGCCAAGGGCCCAGCTCCGGAGGCGCCAGGAGCGCCGACACCAGGGCATGGGCGATCACCAGAGCGTACCCGGCGACGTTGTAGACTCGCATGAGCGTCTCCCCGGTGCGTCGCCGCGAGCGACCGCGCTAGGACTTCTCGGCGGGCGCGACCGGCACGCCGCGCACGCCCGACTTCTCCAGCGCGCGGGCCACGAACCCGGAGGCCTTCATTTCCTCGATGAACGCCTTCGCGTAGGCGAGGCCGGCGTCGCGTCCCTTGGGCAGGCCCATCGCCTGCTCGATCACCATGAAGCGATCCTCGAGCACTTTCGAGCCCGGCAGCTTGGCCTGGTCCATCAGGAGCAGCTGTCGCACCCCGGCGATCACGTCGGCCTGCCCCGCCTGCAGGAGCCCGAGCCCGGCACTGTTGCCCGCCCCGCGGACCAGCTTGGCGTGCTTGATATTGCGGGTCAGGAAGTGATCGTAGGCGCTCTTCTCGGAGACCGCGATGCGCAGGCCATCGCGGTCGATCTCGGCCGCGCCGGCGTAGGGGGAGCCGGCCGGCACCAGGTAGGTGCCCTCGATCAGCAGGTGCGGAGCGGTGAAGCCGATCTCGCCCGCCCGTCCGGCCTCCCGGGCGAGGAAGGCCACGTCCCACGCGCCGGTCGCCAGCGCGTCGGTCATCTGACCGGCCGAGGAGTACTGGACCAGCTCGACCGGCACGTCGAGCCGGCGGGCCAGCTCGTGGGCCAGGTCCACCGCGACGCCCTTCAGCTCGCCGGTCGTGGGATTCTTCTGGGCGAGCACGAGGTTGCCGTGGTTGATGCCGACCCGCATCTTGCCGGTCGGGGCGAGGTCGGAGCGGACAGCCGGAGAGATTGGTGCCATGGTGGCGCAGGCTCCTAGCAGGTAGAGGGTCGGCCGGGGCGCACGTTCCGGAGGATCAGCTCGGGCATGACCGGGCGAGTGTACGGCGGCGCCCCGGCCGCTTCAAGCCCGGGACGCCGGCCGCTCCGCGCGCGCCAATTCTGGTAGGCTATGGCGCCATGGATCTCAAGGATCGCGTCGCCCTGGTCGCGGGCGGCACCGGAGTGCTCGGCATCGCCATCGCGCGGGCCCTCGCGAAGGAGGGCGCTCACGTCGCCATCACCTACCTCGAGCGCAAGGACGCCGCGCGGGAGACCTGCGCCGCGGTGGAAGGGCTCGGGCGGAAGGCGTGGAGCGTGGCCCTGGATCAGACCGACGCTGGCGCGATCCCGCCCGTCATCGAGGCGGTGGTGCGGCACTTCGGCCGGCTCGACGCGCTGGTCAACAACGCGGCCTGGAACATCAGCATCCCGTTCCCCGACCTGGAGGCCCTCGACGCTTCCGTGTGGGACCGGCTCTTCTCCACCAATCTCCGCGGGCCGTACCTGCTGTGCCGGGCGGCCGCCCCGCATCTGAAGGCGAGCGGGTCCGGTCGCATCGTGAACATCGCCTCGGTGGCCGGGCTCAATCCCGGGGGCAGCAGCATCGCCTACGCGACGAGCAAGGCGGGGCTCATCCACCTCACGCGGTGCCTCGCGGTGGCGCTGGCGCCGCAGGTCACCGTGAACTGCGTGGCCCCGGGGCTGATGGAGGGGACGCGGATGACCTCGCGCCTGCGCCCCGAGCTGGCCGACGGGGCGCGCCAGCGCGCCGTGCTCAAGCGCGCGGCCCGCGTGGAGGACGTGGCGGATCAGGTGGCCGCGTTCTGCCGCTCGGACAGCGTCACCGGCCAGGTGCTGAACATCGACGCCGGCGTCTTCTTTCATTAGTCGGAGGGGGCCTCGGCGGCCCCCTCTGAGCCTCCCCCAGAACGGATTGCGCCGGCGAAGAGCCTGTGAAGAAATCCGTAGCATCGGCGCGCCTCGCGCGGCGACACTGCGCGCATGACGACTGACACGCTCTTTCCACTACCGGAGGGGAACGAGGACCCGGTCGCGGCGGTGAACACCGAGCCGC
>DASQAL010000034.1:0-20993 GCA_035635775.1 Candidatus Acidiferrum sp. | reverse complement strand
GCCATCCCGAGACAGCCACCCCCTCCGCGAAGTCGTCTCGACGGGGCGCTCAGCCGACGGCTCCGGTAACCCTGAATTATGAGTTGATGAGAACAGGAGGGTAACCCTCACTTATGAGTTCCTACGGTAGCCGCGCGTCCGGTCCACCAGGTTCAGCAGCGGCGCCCCGGCCAGGAAGCGCCGCAGGTTCTCCGCGAACAGCACCGAGCACTTCTCGTCGTAGCTCGGCAGGAAGCCGGAGACGTGCGGCGACACGATGACGTTGTCGACCGCGTAGAGCGGGTGGCCGGGCGGGGGCGGCTCCCGATCGAAGACGTCCACCGCCGCGCCCGCGATCTGCCGCTCGCGAAGCGCGCGGGCCAGCGCCGCCTCGTCCACGCTGGCGCCCCGCCCCACGTTGATGAAGAAGGCGGAGGGCTTCATGCGGGCGAGCGCCCTTGCGCCGATCATGCCGCGCGTGTCGGGCGTCAGCGGCGCGCAGAGCACCACCACGTCCGACCGGGCCAGGAGAGCATCGAGCTGCGCGTGCCCGAGCCACTCGTCGGGCAGGACGCCGTCCGGATCGCCGGTGCCGGGCAGCCCGTAGCCGTCGTCGGCCCGTCGCGAGGGATCGCGCTTGCACGCCAGCACGGTCATGGCGAAGGCCGACTTGGCGATGCGCGCGAGCTCGCGGCCGATGCTGCCGTAGCCGATGATGCCGAGTGTGGCGCCGCGCACCTCGGCGGGGACGAAGAGCGGCCAGCGCTGCTCGTCCGGTGGCCAGCCCCCGCGGCCCTGCCACTCCACCATGCGCGGCACCCGGTGGGCCAGGGCGAGCAGCATGGTCACCGCGTACTCCGCGATGGTGGCGGCGTGCACGCCGCTCGTGGTGGTGAGGGGGATCGCGCTCTCGGTGTAGAGCGGATGGTCCGCGAGGGCGTTCACCCCCGCCATGTGGAGCTGCACCCAGCGGAGCCCGGGCGCCCGGGTGAGGTCCCGCGGCGGGGCGCCCGCGTAGAGCACGTCGGTCTTGGTGTAGTCCGCCGTCTCCGGATCCGCCTGCGACACCAGGATCTCGGGAGAGACCGCCCGCAGCCGGTCGAGCTGCCTCTGGTCGAAACGCATGGTCACGAGGACGTTGAGCATGGGCGCTATGATATCCTTCCTGCTCGCGAGGAGACGACATGAAGACCGAGCGCAAGGGATTCCGGCAGATGGTGGACGAGGCCAAGTCGCGCATCAAGACCATCAGCCTCGAGGAGGCCAAGAGCCGTCTCGGCAGCGACCGCGTCGTGTTCGTGGACCTGCGTGACGTGCGCGAGCTGGAGCGCGAGGGCATGATCCCCGGCGCCTTCCACTGCCCGCGGGGCATGCTCGAATTCTGGGTGGATCCGGACAGCCCGTACCACAAGGACGTCTTCGCGTCCGACAAGGAGTTCGTCTTCTACTGCAACGGGGCCTGGCGCTCGGCCCTGGCCACCGACGTGGCCCAGCAGATGGGCCTCGAGCCCGTCGTCGAGATGGACGGCGGCTTCGCCGAGTGGAAGAAGCGGGGCTACCCGGTCGCGGAGAAGCCCACCAAGAAGGCCTAGCGAGCCTGCTTCGTCAAGAGGCGCGTGGTAGCATCGAAGGCATGCCGACCAACTCGGGAGCCGAGCCGCCCATCGACGACGCGCATCCGGAGGAGCATCCGCCCCTGGAGCATCCGCCCATGGAGCATCCGGAAGTTCTGCCCGCCCCCGGGCCGCAGGGGCCGGCCATCGAGCAGCCCGCCAAGCTGATCCGCATCGCCGCGATGATCCGCGAGATGCTGGAGGACGTGCGCCAGTCCAAGCCGGACGAGGCCGGGCGCCGGCGGCTGCGCGAGGTCTACGAGCGGGCGCTCGCGGGTCTCAAGGAGGGCGTGTCGAAGGATCTGCAGGACGAGCTCGATACCCTCACGATCCCGCTCGACAGCCACTCGAGCGAGTCCGAGATCCGCCTGGCCCAGGCCCAGCTCGTCGGCTGGCTGGAGGGCCTCTTCCAGGGGATCCAGGCCGCGCTGTGGAGTCAGCACATGCAGGCGCGGGCCGAGATCGAGGAGATGCGCCGCCGCCGCGGGCTGCCGCCAGGCCCCGCCGACGGCCCGCCCCGCGAGCCCGGCCAGTACCTATAATCTACCTAGCGACGGTAACTCTTTCCTCTTCCCGGATCAGGGCGTCCTCGCTCGGCGTCACCTTCACCCCGTGCGTCGGGAACTGCAGAAGGTGGCGAACTCCTTCGGTTTTCGCGTCCGGCTCCGTGCGAAACGCCACTTCGTAGGCGCAATGGGTGCAGCTCATCGTGTAGGTTGGCATCGGTCCCTCCTCCCAGGCCGGGAGGAAACAGCAAGAGGAATGCCATCGCTCAGCTTGACTCGGCCGCGCACGGGGGCACACAATCCCCTTGCCGGCTGACCCTCCTGCATCGCCGCAGGCCGCGGTAGACCCGCCAGTCCCGGCCCTCAACGCCCGAGGCCGGAACGAGACCGCCGGACCCGAGCCACGGGGAGGGCTCCGCTGTGGATCTCTCGGCCACCATCCATCTGCTGGGCGAAGCCCTCGGCGACGTGCTGCGCACCCAGGAGTCCGTCGCGCTCTTCGAGACCGAGGAGCACATCCGCGCGCTCGCCAAGGCGCGCCGCGCCGGCGAGATGGACGCGGCGGTGCGGCTGCCCCTCGCGGTGGCCGATCTCCCCGCGGACGCCGCGCGCGCCACCGCCTCCGCCTTCGCGGTCTACTTCGACCTGATCAACCTCGCCGAGGAAGTGCACCGCATCCGGGCGCTGCGGACTCGCGAGCGCGCGCAGCATCCGGCGCCCATCGGTGAATCCATCGGGGAGGCGGTCGCCCGGCTCGCGGCCCGCGGAGTCACCGCGGAGCGGATGGCCGAACTACTGCGCGAGCTGCGTATCGAGCTGGTGCTGACGGCGCACCCGACGGAGGCCAAGCGCCGCACCGTGCTCTCGAAGCTCCAGCGGATCAGCGAGGTGCTGCGGCATCTCCAAGATCTGGACCTGCTCCCGCGGGAGCGGACGGAGCTCCTGGCCGGGCTCCAGGCCGAGATCACCGCGCTCTGGCTGACCGACCGCGCGCGGACGACGCGGCCCGCGGTCACCGACGAGGTGCGCACGGGGCTCTACTTCGTGGACGAGGTGTTCTGGGATCTCCTGCCCCGTATCGGCGCCGATCTCGAGGCAGCGGTCGCGCGACACTACCCGGGTCTCGCGCCGCCCCCCGCGTGGCTCACGGTGGCGTCCTGGATCGGGGGTGACCGTGACGGCAACCCTTCGGTGGTGACCGAGGTGACCGCCGAGACCCTCCGCCTGCATCGCGGGCTCGCGGTCGAGCGGCATCGCCGATCCGTGCAGGACCTGGCCCGGCGTCTGAGCGTGAGCGGCCGGCGCTGCCCCCCGCCGGAGGCGCTGACCGCCTGGCTCGACGCGCGCCGTCCCCTGCCCGCGCACGTGGCCTACCTCGAGCAGCGCTACGCGGGGGAGCCGTACCGCCTGGCTCTTTCCCTGCTCGCCGCGGATCTGGAATCGGCCTCGGGGGAAGACATGACCGCACGCCTCCTCGACGAGGCTCCGCACGCCGCGCGCATCACCGCCGCCGAGGTCCGGACGGTGGTGGACTTGGTCGCGCAGGGCGTCCCCCCCGCGCTGGCCGGCGATCGCGTGCGCGCGCTCGAGCACCAGCTCGAGAGCTTCGGCCTGCACGCGGCCCGCCTCGACATCCGGGAGGACTCGGGCCGGCTCACCGCCACGCTCGGCGACATCCTCGCCCGCCTCGCCCTCGATCCCGGCTTCGCCGAGCGCGACGAGCCGGCCCGCGCCGCCGTGCTGCTCCGGCTCCTCGCCGAGGAGCCGCCCAAGGCCTCCGAGATCTCCGCGCTCGCCCTCGACGAGGCCGCCGCCGAGACCTGGCGACTCTTCCGCCTCCTCGCCCGCGCGCAGGCCATCTACGGCCGCGCGTCGCTGGGGCCCTTCATCATCTCGATGACCCGCGGGCCGGCCGATCTGCTCACCGTGCTGCTGCTGGCTCGCTGGGCGGGCGGCGCGTCGGGCATGCAGATCGTGCCGCTCTTCGAGACGCTGGGCGATCTCGACGCGGCGCCGCGCACGCTCGAGTCGCTCTTCGCGCTGCCGGTCTACCGCGCGCACCTCGACTCCTGTGAACGCGAGCAGATGGTGATGATCGGCTACTCCGACTCCAACAAGGACGGCGGCTACCTGGCCGCCAACTGGGCGCTCTACCGCGCCCAGGAGGCCATCGCGCGGACGTGCCGGGAGCGCGACATCGGGCTCACGCTCTTCCACGGGCGCGGGGGCACGGTCGCGCGGGGCGGCGGGCCCGCCGGGCGGGCGATCCGGGCCCAGCCGCCCGGCACCGTCGAGGGGCGCTTCCGCGTGACCGAGCAGGGCGAGACCATCGCCTCGCGCTACGCCGACCCCGCGCTGGCCCATCGCCACGTGGAGCAGATCGTGAGCGCGGTGCTCCTCGCCTCGGCGGACGACGCCGATCACGCGGTGGCGCCGATCGACCCCGCCTGGCGCGAGGTGATGGACGTGATGGCGGGCGCCGCGCGGGAGACCTATCACGACCTGGTCGAGCGGACGCCCGGCTTCCTCGAGTACTGGCGGGCGGCCACCCCGATCGAGGAGCTCTCGCGCCTGCGGCTCGGCTCCCGGCCCACCGTGCGCCGCGCGGGCGGACTCACCCGGGGCGCGGTGCGCGCGATCCCATGGGTCTTCTCGTGGATGCAGAGCCGCTTCAACCTCCCCGGCTGGTACGGCCTCGGCACCGCGCTGGCGCGGGTGGACGCGGGCCGGCTGCGGGAGATGTACGCGGGCTGGCCCTTCTTCCGGGCCATCCTGGACAATGCGGAGATGTCCCTGCTCAAGGCCGACATGGGCATCGCCGCGCTCTACTCCGAGCTGGTGCCGAACCGGGCGCTGGCCACCGCGGTCTTCACCGGCATCGGCAGCGAGTTCGTGCGCACGCGGGAGTCCATCCTGCGCGCCACCGGCCACGCCGAGTTGATGGACGGCGACCCGGTGATCCAGCGCTCCGTGCACCTGCGCAACCCCTACGTGGATCCGCTCAACTACCTCCAGGTGGAGATGCTCCGCCGGCTACGCGCGCTGGCGGACCAGGACGGCGACGACGCCGCGCGGTACCGCGAGATCATCGTGGTCACCATCAACGGCATCGCCGCCGGCCTGCGCAATACCGGCTGACCATGAGCAAGGCCGCGCTCTTCCGCTCCATCAAGGCGCTGGACGTCGAGGCGGTCGCCTCCCTCCTCGAGGCGCACCCCACGCTGATCCGGGCCACGGACGATCGTCGCCGCAACCCGCTTCACTTGCTCTGCAGCCTGCCCGCCGATCCGAAGACGGCCGGCCGATCGCTCACCCTGGCGCGCCGCCTGCTCGACGCCGGCCTCGACGTCAGCACCCCCGCGTTCGTCGAGGGTGCGTTCCAGGCGACCCCGCTCTGGTACGCAATCTCGCGGGGGCGCAATCTCGCGCTGGCCCGGTTTCTTCTGAAGCACGGCTCGACTCCGGAGAACTCCCTGTGGGCGGCCGCCTTCGCGGACAACGTGGAGGCCATCGACCTGCTGGTCCGGAGTGGGGCGAGCCTGGACCCGGTCGCCGAGGACGAGACGCCGTTCCTGGGAGCGATCAAGTGGAGCCGCTTCGTGGGCGCCGAGCGGCTGCTGCGTCACGGGGCCAACGTGAACTTCCAGAACTCGAAGGGCGTGACCGCCCTGCACCTGGTCCTCAAGAAGAACAGCGACCGCAAGCACGTCGAGATGCTGCTCCGCCACGGAGCGGACCCGACCATCAAGGGCCGGGACGGCAAGAGCCCGCTCGATCTCGTCCGGAACCGGCGCGACAAGACGTACTTCACCCTGCTCTCCCGCCGGCAAGCCGCCCCTTCCTGAGTCTCTTGTCCTGGCGCACGCTTCAGGAGTAGGATCACGGCGACGAGGCAGCTCCCCACCGGCCCAAGGAGGGCGTCATGCTAGAGCGGCTCATCTCCGGCGACAACCACATCGACCTCACCTATTGCCCGCCCGATCTGTGGTCCTCCCAGGCGCCGTCCAAGTGGAAGCTGCTGGTGCCGCGGGTGGAGGAGCTGGAGGACGGCTGCCACTGGTTCGTGGAGGCGCAGGACAAGGGGATGTGGAACGGCGTGGGCCCGGGCTTCCTCAAGCGCACACCCGGCTCCTTCGCGCGGATCGACGAGATGGCCTCGTGCGGCTTCGAGTGGGATCACCGCGCGGGGGCCAAGCCTCGGCCCACCACGTCCGAGCTGCGGCTCGCCGATCTCGACCGTGACGGGCTCGATGCCGAGGTGGTCTACGGCTGCCTGATGATCAACGACATGATCGCGAGCGGCGAGCGCCGGGCCTGGGCCAACGCGATCTACAACGACTGGGCCGCCGACTTCGCCAAGAAGTCGGACCCGAACCGGATCTATCCCCTGGCGATCGTGCCCAACAACGATCCCCAGGTGGCCGCGGCGGAGGTGCGCCGCTGCGCCAAGATGGGCCTCAAGGGCGGCGATCTGGGCTTCAAGAGCATGAGCATCCCGCTCTACCAGCACGAGTGGTACCCGCTCTGGGAAGCGGCCGCCGAGTGCCACTTCCCGATCGCCTTCCACTCGACCGGCTTCAAGGCCCTCCGCGCCCCCGACTCGCCCGCGATGGAGCAGCAGTACATGCTCCAGTGGCGGCTCGTGCGCTCCTCGCTCTTCCAGCTCGACACCATGGAGGTGCTGGTCTCGCTGATCACCTCCGGGGCCTGCGAGAAGTATCCGGACTTCAAGTTCGTGCTGGGCGAGTCCGGGGTGACCTGGCTGCCCTACGTGTTCGACCGCTTCGACACCGAGTACGAGGACCGCGCCCGCGGCCTCGGCTTCTCCATGAAGCCGAGCGACTACTTCAAGCGCCAGGGCTACGTGACCTATCAACAAGATCAGTTCCTGGAGCCGATCATCCCGCTGGTGGGCGAGGACAATATCATCTGGGGCGCGGACTACCCGCACCCCGACTGCGTGTGGCCCGACTCCCGGCGGCACCTCGAGAAGAACCTCGGCAACCTGCCCGAGCGCGTGCAGCGCAAGATCACCTACGACAACGTGGTCAAGCTCTACAACCTCCGCTGAGCGAAAGGACCCCATGACTTCCACCGCACTCGAGATTCCGTCGCTCAAGGGAAAGGTATCGGACGAGGAGTGGGCCGTCCGCGTGGATCTGGCCGCCGCCTACCGCCTGGTGTCGCGCTACGGCTGGGAGGACCTCGTCTTCACCCATATCTCGGCCCGGGTGCCCGGCACCGAGGACCAGTTCCTGATCAACCCCTACGGCCTCTTCTTCGACGAGATCACCGCCTCGAGCCTGGTCAAGATCGACCAGGCGGGCAGAAAGCTCGAGGACTCGCCGTTCAACGTGAACGCGGCCGGCTTCATCATCCACAGCGCGATCCACGGCGCCCGCCACGACGCCAAGTGCGTGCTCCACACCCACACCGCGAGCGGCGTCGCGGTCTCCACCCAGCGGGCCGGGCTGCTGCCGATCTCGCAGCATTCGCTGTTCGTGCTCAACAGCGTGGGCTACCACGACTTCGAGGGCCCCGCGCTCGACGAGGACGAGAAGCCGCGCCTGGTCGCGGACCTGGGCGAGAACCGCTGCCTGATCCTGCGCAACCACGGCCTGCTCACGGTGGGCGAGACGATCGCCGACGCCTTCGTGAACATGTACTACCTCGAAGCCTCCTGCCAGATCCAGGTGCGCGCGCAGTCGGGCGGCGGTGAGCTGATCCCGGTGCCCAAGGAAGTCATGGACAAGGGCTACGCCAACGCGGTGGCGAACCAGCGTCGCAACGGCGGCCAGGGCCGGCTCGTATGGCCGGGCCTCCTGCGCCGGCTGGATCGCACGGACTCGTCCTACCGGAATTGACCGCGTCGGGAGACGCGCTGCGCTTCGGCTCCGCCACGGGCGGGCGGCGCAGCGAGGACGGTCCGCTCCTCACCGGCCGCGGACGCTTCACCGACGACGTGGACCTGCCCGGCCAGGTCCACGCCGCGTTCGCCCGCTCCGCCGCGGCCCACGGCGTCATCCGCGCCGTGGACACGAGCCGGGCGCTCGCCCTGCCCGGCGTGCTCGCGGTGCTCACCGGGCGCGATCTCGCCGCGGCCGGACTGGGCGCGATCCCGCCCGCCGCCTCCTTCCCCGGCCGCGGCGGCAAGGCCCTGGCCTCGGCGCCCATTCCCCCGCTCGCGGTGGACCGCGTGCGCTACGTGGGCGAGGCGGTGGCCATCGCGGTCGCCGAGACCGCCGCCCAGGCCGCCGACGCCGCCGCCCTCGTGATCCTCGACCTCGACCCGCTGCCCGCGGCCGCGGATGTGGACCGCGCGCTGGCCGCCTCCGCGCACCCGATCTGGCCAGAGGCGGCGGGCAATATCGCCTTCGACTGGACCGACGGGGACGCCATCACGGTGGACGCGGCGATTCGCGGAGCCGTGCACGTGGCGCGGGTGCGCCTGCACGACACGCGGGTCGCGCCCTCCGCGCTCGAGCCGCGCGCGGCCATCGGCCAGTGGGACGAGGCCACCCAGCGCTACACCCTCACCGCCTCCACCCAGGGCGTCGCGGTGGTGCGTCGCCTCTTAGCAGAGGGCGTGTTCAAGATCCCGCCGCAGCAGCTCCGCGTGATCACTCCCGACGTGGGCGGGGGGTTCGGCATGAAGGTGCAGGCCTACCCGGAGTACGCGGCGCTGCTCTTCGCGGCGCGCCGGGTGGGCCGGCCCGTCAAGTGGCGCGCCACCCGCGTCGAGAGCTTCCTCGCCGACACGCACGGCCGCGACGGCATGCTCGAGGGCGAGCTCGCCCTCGACGCGACCGGCCGATTCCTGGCCCTGCGCGCGCGGACACGCGTGGGCATCGGCGCCTACGTCTCCGCGTTCGCGGCGGTGTTCGGGACCAACAATACCAAGAACTGCCTGTCGAGCGTGTACCGCATCCCCGCCATCGTCATCGACGTCACGCTCGCGTTCACCAACGCGGCGCCGCTCGGGCCCTATCGCGGGGCGGGACGGCCGGAGGCGCTCTACCTGATCGAGCGCCTGATCGATCAGGCGGCCGCGGCCACCGGCATCGACCGCGTGGAGCTGCGCCGGCGCAACCTCATCCCGGCCGCCGCCATGCCCTATCGCACCCCGAACGGCCCGGTCTACGACAGCGGCGAGTTCGAGACGATCATGGACCAGGCGCTGGCCCTGGCCGACTGGAACGGGTTCCCGCAGCGGCGCGCGGCCTCGGAGCGGGCCGGGCGGCTGCGCGGCATCGGCCTTGGCTGCTTCCTGGAGGTCGCGGGCGGCATCCTCGACGAGACGGTGGAGCTGCGCTTCGGCGCCGACGGCACGGTGGCGCTCCACACCGGGGCCCAGCCGATGGGCCAGGGCCACCTCTCGACCTTTCCCCCGCTGATCGCGGCGCGGCTCGGCATCGATCCGAGCGCGGTGCGGCTCGTGCAGGGCGACAGCGATCTGGTGCCGGCCGGTACGCCCAGCGTCGCCTCGCGCTCCATGATGATGGCGGGAAGCGCGGCGTCGATGGCCTGCGACGCGTCGATCGAGAAAGGCCGCCGCCTGGCCGCGCATGTCTTCGAGGCTGCCGTCCCCGACGTCGAGTTCGCGGCGGGCCGCTTCCGCGTGAAGGGCACCGATCGCGCCACCGGCCTGCTCGACCTGGCCGCCCGCGCCCGCACGCTGCCGGATCTAGCGCCCGACCTGCAGGGTGGCCTCGACAGCACCGCCAAGTTCGTCTCGCCCCAGATGAGCTTCCCCAACGGCTGCCACGTCACCGAGGTCGAGATCGATCCGGAGACCGGCGCGGTGGCGGTGGTGGGGTACGCGGCGGTGGACGACGTCGGCCGCATCGTCCACGAGGCCATCGTGGAGGGCCAGATCCACGGCGGCATCGCCCAGGGCCTGGGCCAGGTGCTGGGCGAGCACGTGGTCTACGACGAGCACGGCCAGCTCCTCACCGCCTCGTTCATGGACTACATGCTGCCGCGCGCCGACGACCTGCCCGCGCTGCGCGTCGGCCACCACGGCGTCCCCTGCACCACCAACCCCCTGGGCGTCAAGGGCGCGGGCGAGTCGGGCGTGGCGGGTGCGCTCCCTTCCGCGGTCAACGCGGTGCTCGACGCGCTCGCCCGCCGCGGGGTGCGCGAGCTCGACATGCCGATGTCGCCGTCCCGCGTGTGGGCCGCGCTCCACGCGAGTGTCTCCAGCAGGGGACATTGACCGGCTTCACCCGAGTCGCTACGCTCGGGGCATGAGTCGCACGGAGATGAGGACCCGGCGCTGGAAGCGGGTCGAGTACGACCGGCTGATCGAGGCCGGCTTCTTCAGGCCCGGCGATCCCGTCGAGCTGCTCGGTGGTCAGCTCATCGTCGCCGAGCCTCAGGGCAGTGGCCATTTCGCCGCCGTCCGGGCCGCCGAGGAGGCGCTCCGCGCCGCGCTCGGCCGAGGCTGGGACGTCCGCGGCCAAGGCCGGCTCGCGCTCGATGAGGAGTCCGAGCCGGAGCCCGACCTGGCCGTGGTGCCCGGGAGCTTTCGCGACTACCAGACCGGCCACCCGTCGCGGCCCGTACTCGTGATCGAGGTGAGCGAGACCAGCGTCGCCCTGGATCGCGAGCACAAGGGCAGCCTCTACGCGCGCGCCGGGCTCGCCGACTACTGGATCCTGAATCTCCCCGAGCGCGCGCTCGAGGTGTACCGCGACCCCGAGCCCGACCCGGCGGCGCCCTTCGGCTGGCGTTACCGACCGGTCATCGTGCTCGGGCGCGGGGCTTCGGTCTCCCCCCTCGCGCTGCCCGGACGGCGTATCCCAATCGCCGATCTGCTGCTCTAGGCCCACGCCACGTTTTCAGGGCTTTGCCCGCTGGTGCGAGAGAAAGTGGGCGAGGTCGATCAGGTCCTGGTCGCCGAGCCCGGCCAGCTCCTGCGCCATCGCCCCGCCGTAGCCCAGCCGCGCTCCGCTCTTGTACTCGCGCATGGACTTGAGCAGGTAGTCCTCCCGCTGGTTGGCCACGCGCGGCATCTGCTCGCGGCCGGAGAAGTCCGGGTTGTGGCAGACCCCGCACGGGTGACGCAGGGTCAGGATCCGACCCCGCGCGAAGCGCTGGGGGTCCGGGGCCTCGTCGGGGGATGGGGGTGGCGGCAGCTTCGTGACCCGCTCCGCGAAGGCGAGCAGGTCGTCGTTGGTGAGCCCCTTGGCCGCCGCGGTCATGGCCGCGCTGTCCCGCCGGCCCTCCCGGAAGAGGAAGAGCTGGGCGACCACGAAGAAGGACGGCTGCCCGCCGAGCGACGGCGTCTCCGGGATGCGGGATTGGCCGTCAGCGCCGTGGCAGGCCAGGCACACCACGAAGCGCTCGTCGACTGACTGGGCGGTCGCCGCCGATCCGGGCAGGAGGCCGATGGCCGCGAGCGCAGCCACGAAAACGACGCGGGCCGAGGGTGGCCGCTTCCCCACCCCCGGCCCGCGAGGAGACGTCACTTCCCGTAGCTGACCCGGTAGATCGCGCCGGCGTGGTCGTCGGAGACGAGCAGCGAGCCGTCCTTGAGCACCAGCACGTCCACCGGCCGGCCGAGATAGCTATTGTTCTCGACCAGGCCCGTGAGGAAGGGCTCCACCGCCCTCACGGTGCCGTTGCTGTTGAGGAACACCGCCACCACGTCGGCCGCGTACTTCTTGGTGCGGTTCCACGGCCCGTGGCGGGCGATGAAGATCGCGCCCTGGTACTTCTGCGGAAACATCTTGCCGGTGTAGAAGCGCATCCCCAAGGGGGCCGAGTGCGGACCGAGCAGCACCGCGGGCTTCACGAAGTCACCGCAGGCCTTGCCCCAGCCGAATTGTGGGTCGGCGAAGTCGCCCTGGTGGCAGTAGGGGAAGCCGAAGTTCTGGCCCACCTTGCTGAGGCGGTTCAGCTCGTCCTGGGGCAGATCCTCCGACAGCCAGTCGCGCTGGTTGTCGGTGAACCAGAGCTCGCCGGTCCTCGGATGGAAGTCGAAGCCGACCGTGTTGCGCACGCCGCGCGCCACGATCTCCATGCCGCTGCCGTCCAGATTGATGCGGCGGATCTGGGCGTACCGCTCGAGGTCGGGCTCACAGATATTGCAAGGCGCGCCCACCGGAACGTAGAGCTTGCCGTCGGGGCCGATCTTGATGAACTTCCAGCCGTGCGGAACGTCGCCCGGGAGCTGGTCGTAGACCGTGACGGGCGCAGGCGGGTTGTCGAGCTTGTCCTCGATGCCGTCGTAGCGCGTGATCGCCTTGGGCGTGGCCACGTAGAGGGAGCCCTTGTGGAACTCGATGCCGTTCGGCAGCATCAGCTTCTCGGCCAGGGTCTTCACCTCGCGCTTGCCGCCCTTGTCCACCACCGCGTAGATCTTGCCGGCGCCGAAGAGCGAGCTCACGAAGATGGTGCCCTTGTCGCCCTGCCGGAGGCCGCGGGCGTCGAAGACGTTCGACGCGTACACCTCGACCTTGAAGCCCGCCGGCACCCTCATCTTGGCGAGCGGCAGCTTGTCGGCTGGAGTGGGAATCGGGAAGGCGGGCACCGGCGCCATCTGCGCGCCCGGGCCGGCCTTCGGGCGTCCGATCGCCCAGAAGGGCTCTTCCTCCTGCTTCGGCGGCTCCGCCGGCGGCGTTCCGGTCTGCTGCGCGCGGGCCGACCCCACGAGCGCGAGCCCGGTCACCGCGACCACGATCCAGACGATCCGCCGCGTCATCGAGGCTTTCATCATGCCGATCCTCCACTTGGTCCCGCGGGTGCACTTCTCCCATCGCGGCCGGAATGCTATCGCGGGGCGCGCGGCAGGTAAAGGGCCACCGCGGCACGCAACGGGGGTAAAATGAGCGGCCGTGACGACCTCGACCGCTCCGCCCATGCTCACGACCGTCGTTCCCGAGCCCGCCGCCTGGCATGGCCCCTCCCTGGCCGCCGAGCGCTACCTGATTCCCCTCCCGGCCGCGGTGCTGGCCGAGCTCGATGGCGCGCTGGCCGAGCTCCAGCGCGCCCCGGTGCCGACCCTCCTGCTCCTGCCCGAGCACTTCCCGCTCGCGGCCACCGGGCGCTTCATGGCCGAGGTGCGCCGCCGGCTCGACGAGGGTCCGGGCTTCGTCATGCTCGACCGGCTGCCGGTGGACGCCATGAGCCCCGACGAGGCCATCGCGCTCTACTGGCTGCTCATGAGCCTCCTCGAGCCGCCGGTGGCCCAGGAGTGGAAGGGCACCGTCATCTACGACGTGCGCCACGACGGGCAGGAGTACACGCAGGACACGCGCGCCGCGCTCACGCCGGGCGGGCTCGAGATGCACACCGACAGCAGCATGGGCGAGGCCCCGCCGAACTACGTGAGCCTCTTCTGTCTCCGGCCCGCCCGGAAGGGCGGCATGAGCATCGTCTCGAGCGCCCCCGCGGCCCACAACTACTTCCTCACCGAGCACCCGGATCTCCTGCGCCGGCTCTACGAGGTGTTCTACCGCGACCACCAGGAATACCAGGCCGCCGACGCCGCCGCGACGAACTTCCGCCCGGTCTTCGCGTGGGACGGGCGGCTGCGTACCCGCTTCAACGCGCGCCACATCGTCCGCGGCTACGAGAAGACCGGCCGCACCCTGGACGCCGACGGCGCGGAGGCGGTGCGCCTCATGGACGCCTTCCTGAGCGATTCCGCCCATCGCCTCGATCTCTGGGTGGAGCGTGGCCAGATCCAGGTGCTGAACAACCGCCTGATCGTCCACGGCCGCACGCCTTACAAGGACGACGAGACGCCCGGACACCGCCGGCACCTGGTGCGCCTCTGGCTCCGCGCGGGCGACCGCCGCCACTTCCGCGGCTAGCCGCGCTCCCACGCCATGGCCATTCCCGTCGGGCTGAATATCTGGTCGCGCCTGGTCGAGAACACCTTCCCCTACTTCGATCAGACCGTCGCGCCCTTCGACATCCTCTGGATGCCGGACCACGTGCAGTACGGCGCCAACAAGGTGGCGGAGGGCTGGACGCTGCTCACCTGGGCGCTGGCCCGCTATCCCGACAAGCGCTGCGGGCACGAGGTGCTCTGCAATAGCTTCCGCAACCCGGCCCTCCTGGCCAAGATGGCGGCGACCGCCCAGGCGCTCTCGGGTGGGCGGGTCATCCTGGGTATCGGCGCGGGCTGGAACGAGGAGGAGTACCGGGCCTACGGTGTTCCCTACCCGCCCGCCAAGGTGCGCATCGCCCAGCTCGCGGAGGCGATCGAGCTGATCCGGCGCATGTGGTCGGACGCGCCGGCCGAGTACCACGGCGAGCACTACTCGATCTCCGGCGCCTACTGCGCGCCGCGGCCGAACCCGGTGCCCCCGGTGATGGTGGGCGGCTCCGGGGAGAAGTATCTGCTGCGGGTCGTGGCCAAGCACGCCGACTGGTGGAACTACGTCTGGAAGGGGGCAGAAGCCTACGCGCACAAGCAGGAGGTGCTCAAGGCCCATTGCCGCGAGGTGGGCCGCGACTACGACACGATCGAGCAGGTGGTCCGGGTCGGCATCCTGATCGCGGAGAACGAGCGCGAGGTCGAGCGGCTGAAGAAGGCGTCGTGGATCCGCTCGCTCAACGACATCCAGATCGTCGGCACCCCCGCTCAGGTGACCGAGACCATGCTCGGCATCGTCAAGCAGGGCGCCCGCCGCCTCACCGTGAACTTCGCCGACGTGCCCCGGCCCGAAGGCACCTGGCTCTTCGCCTCGACCGTTCTCCCGCACCTCTGAGGCATGGACACCCCGCCTCCGCGGCTCGCCGCGAGTCACGCGCTCTGGGAGCGCGCCCGCCGGGTCATGCCGGGCGGCGTCTACGGCCACCAGAACGGGGCCGCCCTCGGCGAGGGCCATCCCCGCTTCCTCGCCCGCGCCGAGCGCTCCCGCGTCTGGGACGTGGACGGCAACGAGTACGTGGACTGGATGTGCGCCTACGGGCCGATGATCCTGGGCTACGGTCACCCCGCGGTGGAAGCCGCGGTGGCCGAGCAGCTCGCGGGCGGCGACTGCCTCCCCCTGCCGGGCCCCCGCATGGTGGAGCTGGCGGAGCGGCTGGTGGCTCTCACCCCGCGCGCGGACTTCGCGGTCTTCGGCAAGAACGGCGCGGACGCGACGAGCTGGGCGGTGGACGTGGCGCGCGCATACCGGCCGGCCGCGGATCGCCCGCGTGCGGGGCGCCTATCACGCGGCGCGCCCGTGGGCCCTTCCCCACCTCCCCGGCGTGCCCGCGCACTACCGGGACGATCTGCTCGAGTTCGCATGGAACGACCTCGACGAGCTGGGCGCCCTCTTCGCCGCGCGCCCGGGCGAGATCGCGGTGGTCATGACCGCCCCGTTCGACCACGCGACCGGGGCCGCCCCCGCTCCCGGCTTCTTCGCGGGGCTCCGCGCGCTTTGCGACGCGCACGGGACGCTGTTCGCGATGGACGATGTGCGCGCGGGCTTCCGCTTCCACCTGGGCGGCTCCTGCGAGCACTTCGGGGCCGCGCCCGATCTCATCTGCTACTCCAAGGCGATCGCCAACGGCCATGCCCTCTCGGCGGGGCTCGCGCGAGAGGCGCTCCGCGCGGCGGCCGAGCGCATCTATTTTACCGGCTCCTTCTTCTTCGCGAGTGGCGCCTTCGCGGCCGCCCTCGCCACCCTCGACGTCCTCGCGCGGACGGACGCGATCGCCCGCATCCAGCGGATCGGCGGGCTCCTGACCGACGGCCTCTCCGAGCAGGCGCGGCGGCACGGCGTCCCGCTGCTCCCGGTCGGCCAGCCCGCCATGCCGGTCATCCGCTTCGCCGACGATCCCGAGCGCCGGCGCATCCGCCGCTGGTGCTCCCTCGTCACCCAGCGCGGCGCCTACGCGCACCCTACCCACAACTGGTTCGTCTCGGCGGCCCACACCGAAGAGGACGTGGCACGCACGCTGGAGGCCGCCGAGCGCGCCTTCAAGACGGTCGCAGCCGAGGCCTGACGCTCAGCGCACGGTCAGCCGGAGAATCGTGATGGTGTGCGCGGGGCACACGTGGTCGAGCCCGCCGCTCCGCGCGGTGGCGCGGCTCTCGCGCACGTCCACCCGGCGCGGGTGCTCGAACGAGTTCATCGCGCCCACCTCGGGCCCGTTCACCTCCCAGACCCGCACCGGCCCGGCCACGTCCGCGCCCGCCACCTCCACCGTCGCGGTCAGGTCCCGGTCGCGGTCGCGATTGACGAGGGCCACCGCGATCTCCCGCCCCGCCTCGTCCGTGCTCGCCGCCGCGTCGATCAGCAGAAACGGCCCCAGGTCGGCCACGTGGTGCACCCGGCCGCCGCCCGCGTCGGTCTCCTGCGCCGGGTCGAGCGTGTAGCGCTCCCCGTCCGCGTGCACGTCGAGCGCCTGCGCCAGGGTGTGCTCGGCGTAGAGTCGGAGCGGGTGGTAGATCGTCTGGAGAAACAGCCCCAGCTTGTTCGTGAAGATCGGGGCGATCGCGTTCACGAGCTGGGCGAAGTTGGCCATGCGCACCACCCGGCACTGCCGGATGAAGGCGTTCAGGTAGGAGGCGACCGCGAGGGCGTCGGTGAGGGTGTAGCGCTCCTCCACCCCGCCCACCCGGTCCGCGTGGCTGCGCGTGCGGTACCACACGTTCCACTCGTCGAAGGCGATGTGGACCGGGTGCGCGATCTGCTGCATGTGCCGCACGCGCTCGATGAGCGCGGCGCAGATCCGCACCGCGCGCTCGGCCTGGTGCGATTGCATCACGGTGGTGTAGTGGCCGGTGCTGCCAGTGTAGAGGTGGATCGAGTGGAAGTCGATGAACTCGGCGAGGCCGGCCAGCACCACCTCGTCCCACTCCCCCCAGCCGGTCTGGCCGCAGCCCACGAGCTGGATGGTCGGATCGGTGCGCTTCATCACCATCGCGAACGCGCGGGCCCGCTTGACGTAGTCGCGCGCCTCCAGGTTGCCGATCTGCCAGCCCCCGTACATCTCGTTGCCGAGCCCCCAGTAGCGCACCCGGTGCGGCTCGGCGTGGCCGTGCCGGCGCCGCAGGTTCGCCCACGAGGTATTCCCGGTGCCGTTGCAGTACTCCACCCACGCCTGCGCCTCGTCCATGGTGCCCGAGCCCATGTTCACGCAGATGAAGGGCTCGGTCCCGAGCTCCCGGCAGTACTCGATGAACTCGTTGGTGCCGAAGCGGTTCGACTCCTCCGCGTACCAGGCGAGCTCGCTACGCCGCGGCCGCTCGTCCTTCGGGCCGACCCCGTCGAGCCAGTGGTAGCCGCTCACGAAGTTGCCGCCGGGCCAGCGGAGGATGGGGAACGCGAGCGGACGCGCCGCCTCCAGGACGTCGCGCCGGAACCCGCGGGCGTCGGAAAGCGGCGAGCCCTCCTCGTAGATGCCGCCGTAGATGCAGCGACCGAGGTGCTCGATGAACTGGCCGAAGATGCGGCGGTCCACCGTGCCGATGCGTCGTCGCAGATCGATCCCGATGCGCGTGGTCATCGGCAGAGTCTAAGAAGTCCGTCCCGGGCTGTCAATTTGACATGACGTCGCGCGGGGACGTAGAGTGTCGCGCGGAGGAACCCCATGGATACGTCCGACAACGTCGTCGAGCGCAGGAGCGTCAGCCGTCGGGCCTTCGTCGCGGGCGCCGCGAGCGTCGGAGTGGCCGCGTGGGCCCGCCGCGGTGCCGCGCAGCCGAAGGCCACCATCACCTACTGGAACGGGCTCACCGGTGCCGATGGCAAGGTGATGGACGAGCTTATCGATCGCTTCACGCGCGAGACCGGCATCCGCATCGAACAGCAGCGGCTGCCCTGGGCCGACCTCTACGCCAAGCTCCAGGTCGCGGTGCCGGCGGGCGAGGGCCCCGACCTGGCGTTGATCCACACCGTGGAGGTCCCCCACTTCGCGAGCGACGGCGTGCTCGAGGCCATCGACGACGCCACCACCGCCGCGAAGGGCTTCCGGGGCGAGGACTATCTCCCCGCCACCTGGCAGGGCGGCACCTTCCAGGGCAAGCGGTACTCGCTGCCGCTCGACGTCCCGCAACACATCATGTACCTCAACGTGAAGGTGATGAAGGACGCGGGGCTGGTCGGCGCCGACGGCCGCCCGCGCGTGCCGGGCAGCCGTGACGAGCTCGTCACCATGGCCAAGCGCATCACCAAGGCCGACACCTTCGGCTTCGCCATCGGTACCGTGAACCCCGGGCGCTACACCTGGGGCTTCCACAACCTGCTCTGGCAGAACGGGGCCAATATCTACGCGGCCGATCTCAAGCGCGCGGGCGTCACCGATCCCGCCGCGCTGGAAGTCGCCGAGTTCTGGGAAGCGCTTCCGAACCAGCACAAGGTCGCCCCGCCCGCCAACACCAACTGCCGCGACGCCTTCATCGCGGGCCGCCTCGGCATGTGGATCGCGGGCTCCTGGAACTTCAGCGGCCTGCGCGAGGCCAAGGTGGACTTCGTGGCGGTGCCCGTGCCGCGCCTGTTCAAGCAGGCGGTGGTCTGGGCGATGCCGCACCAGTACAGCTTCCCGAAGCCGAAGGGGGCGGCCGACCGCGCCCGGCGCGACGCGGCCTGGGCGCACGTGCGCTGGATGACCGACAACGTGGCCGAGTGGACGCTCAAGGCCGGGCAGGTCTCGGCCAGCCGCAAGGCCCACGCAGACCCGCGCATCACCGGCGACCCGGTGCTGCGCGCCCTCCTCGCCCAGGCGCCCAACTGGCAGGTCGGGCAGCCCACGCCCAAGTGGGTCGCGGCCGAGAACATCACCCGGCCGGTGATCGAGGCGATCTACACGGGACAGAAGCCGGCCAAGGCCGCGATGGAGGATCTGGCGCGCCAGATCAACGCGCTGCCGGACTAGGCGTGTCGCGCCAGACGCGCGTCGCGTACGCCTTCCTGGCGCCGGGCCTCCTGCTCTTCGCGGTCTACCGCCTCTATCCCCTGCTGGAAGGCCTCCGCCTGTCGTTCACCAACGCGCGGCTCGGCCGTGCGAGCGAGCAGTGGATCGGCTTCGCCAACTACACGCGGCTCCTCGAAGACGATCGCTTCCACGTGAGCCTCTGGAACACCGCGTTCTACACGGTGGCCAGCACGCTCCCGATCCTCGCGGTGCCCCTGGCGCTGGCCTTGGCACTCAATCGCGGCCGCCTGCGGACCCTCCTGCGCAGCGTCTTCTTCTTCCCGTTCACGCTCTCGGTGGTCACGGTCGGGCTGGCCTGGCTCTGGCTCCTCGATCCGGTGGTCGGCCCCTTCAACTACTACCTGCGCCGGCTCGGCGTGCCCGCGCGCTCCTGGCTCGCCGATCCGCAGACCGCGATGTGGACCATCATCCTCACCACCGTCTGGTGGGTGACCGGCTACTACCTCGTGATCTACCTGGCCGGGCTGCAGGATATCCCCCGCGACCTCTACGAGGCGGCCGCGCTCGACGGCGCCTCCGGCTGGCGCAGCTTCTGGGCGATCACACTCCCCCTGCTCCGCCCGGTGCTGCTCTTCGTGGTGGTCACCCACGTCATCGGCTCGTTCCAGCTCTTCGGCCAGGTCTTCGTGCTGACCGGCGGCGGGCCGGGCGACGCCACCCGCACGGTGGTCCAGCATCTCTACGAGGCCGCCTTTCAGAACTTCTTCCAGTTCGGCGCCGCCTCCGCGATGGCCTGGGTGCTCTTCGCGGTCATCCTCGCCTTCTCGGTGCTCCAGTTCCGCCTGCTGCGCGGCCACACGGAGTACTGAGCGGTGCCCCGCGGCGTCCGGACCGTCGACCGCTCGAGGGTGGCCCTCACGGTGGCCCTGCTCGCCCTCGCCGTGCTCTGGCTCTCGCCGATCGCGTGGGTGGTGGTGACCTCGCTCAAGCCGGCGCCGGACATCATCCGGCTGCCTCCCGAGTGGATCCCGTGGCCGCCGACCGGCGCCCACTACCACGAGGTGCTGCTGGGCAGCTCCCGCACCGCGCGCATCGGCCGCGCCTTCGTCAACAGCCTGGTCGTGGCAATGGGCAGCGTGATCCTCGTGCTCGCGACGAGCGCGATGGCCGCCTACCCGCTGGCCCGCATGCGCTTCCCGGGCCGCGATCTGGTCTTCGTCCTGCTGGTGGGCAGCCTGATGATCCCGAACGCGGTGCTGCTGGTCCCGCAGTACGTGCTCACCCAGCGGCTCGGGTGGCTCAGCACCTACCAGGGCCTCATCGTGCCGGAGGCGGCCATGATCTTCGCCTTCGGGGTCTTCCTGCTGCGCCAGTTCTTCGTGACGATGCCGCGGGAGCTGGAGGACGCCGCCCTGATCGATGGCGCGGGTCCCTGGCAAGTTTTCTCTCGGATCATCATCCCGCTCTCGCAGCCGGTGCTCGCCGCGCTGGCCATCTTCGCCTTCCGCTCGGCGTGGAACGACTTCCTGTGGCCGCTGATCGCGGTGAACAAGCCGGAGATGTTCCCGCTGCCGGTCGCCCTCGCCCTGCTCCGCAGCGCCTACAGCTCGGAGTCCTACGGGCCGATCATGGCGGGGGCGGCGCTCAGCGCGCTGCCGCTCCTGGTGGTCTTCGTGGTCGCCAACCGGCGCATCGTCGAGGGCGTGCGCCTGAGCGGCCTGAAGGGCTAGGAAACTCGGAGGGGGCTCCGCCCCCTTCCGAACCTCCCCCAGAAACGGGTTGCGCGGGCGAAGAGCCTGTGAAGAAATCCGTTGTGTCGCCGCGCGCCGTGCGGCGACACTGCACACATGAACGACCCCCTCTTTCCGCTGCCGGATGCGACCGAGCCCCCTGTCGCGCGCGTGAACGCGGAGCCGCGGGTGCAGCGGCCGAACCGGACCCAGCTGCAGTGGCGGCCGATCGATCTCGAGGCGCTGCTACCCCCGGCCCACCGCGCGCGCGTGGTGTGGGATTTCGTCGAAGGGCTCGATCTGAGTCCGCTCTACCACACGATCAAAGCCCTCGAGGGGCA
>DASQAL010000033.1:0-8787 GCA_035635775.1 Candidatus Acidiferrum sp. | reverse complement strand
ACGAGACGCTGCCGCACCTGCCGTTTCCCGAGTTCAGCTTCGGGGTGGCGGTGACTGGGCCCGAGGAGATGCGGAAGGCGGTGCGGATGTTCCTGAAGTACGGGGTGGACTCGATCAAGCTCAACCTCTCGGGCGACAACTTCATGCCCTCCGCGCCCGCGGGCACCACCTGGATGAGCGACGAGGAGGTCGCGATCGCGGTGAAGGAGACGAAGATGCGGGGCAAGCGCGTGGCCGCCCACGCGCGCTCGGGCGAGTCCATCAAACAGTGCGTGCGCCACGGCATCGAGATCATCTACCACGCGAGCTTCGCCGACGAGGAAGCGCTCGATATGCTCGAGGCCAACCGGGACAAGCACTTCGTGGCGCCCGGCATCGGCATCCTGGTCGCCATGCTCGACCACGCGGCGCCCTGGGGCATCACCCGCCAGAAGGCGATCGAGATGGGCTACGAGATCGAGCTGGCCGCCGCCGCCGAGTCTCTTCGGAAGATGCACAAGCGCGGCATCCGCGTGCTGCCCGGCGGCGATTACGGCTTCGCCTTCACGCCCCACTGCCAGAACGCGAAGGATCTGGAGTACTTCGTGAAGTACGTCGGGATGACCCCGATGGAGGCGCTCCTCTCGGCCACCCGCTACGGCGGCGAGATCATGATGATGGGCGGCGAGCTGGGCCAGCTCAAGGACGGTTACCTCGCCGACCTCCTGCTGGTGGACGGCGATCCGCTCTCGAACCTCGCGATCCTGCGCGATCCCGCCAAGCTGCTCGCGGTCATGAAGGACGGCGTCTTCTACAAGGAGCCCGAGATCCGCTCCGCGCAAACGCGCTGGAACCGCTCGGTGGCTTAGCCCCTGTCTAGGTTCTGGCGGTGGTTCTGGGGTCTGGTGCTCGGTGTCCCGGCCGCGGCGTTCGTGGTCTGGGGGCTCGCCGACAACCCGAAGGTCTTCCTCACCACCGGCATGAACGGGCTCACCCTCGCGGCGCTCTACTTCCTGGTGGCGAGCGGCTTCACGCTGGTCTTCGGCCTCATGCGCAACGTCAACCTGGCCCACGGCTCGCTCTACCTGCTGGGCGCCTACGTGGGCTACGTGGTCGGCGAGTGGACCGGCTCGTGGCTGATGGCGGCGGCCGCGGGCTTCGCGAGCGCGGCCCTGTTCGGCCTGGTGCTGCAGGTGGCGGTGTTCCGCTTCATGCACGGCGAGGACCTGCGCCAGACCCTGGTGACCATCGGGCTCTCCATCATGATGGCGGATGTCCTGCTCTGGATCTTCGGCGGCGAGATCTACCAGTTCGATCCGCCCCGCGTGATCTTCGGCCGCACGTCCCTGCCGATCGTGGAGGTCTATCCGACATACCGTCTGGTTCTTCTCTTGATGTCGGTGGCCATCGGCGTGCTGCTGTGGTGGTTCCTCAACCGCACCCGCGTGGGGATGATGATCCGCGCCGGGGTGGACGACCGGGGGATGCTGGCCGCCTCCGGCGTCAACGTGCAGTTCGTGTTCGCGGTCACCTTCGCGATCGGCGCGGGCCTGGCCGGCTTCGCGGGGGTGGTCGGCGGCACCGCGCTGTCGATCGCGCCGGGCGAGGACACGCGCTACCAGCTCGCCTCGCTCGTGGTGGTCATCGTGGGCGGGATGGGGAGCGTGGTGGGCGCGGCGATCGGGGCGATTCTCATCGGGGTGGCGGAGCAGTTCGGGCTGGCCTACGCGCCCACCTATAGTGTGGTCTTCACCTTCGTGATCATGGCGTTCGTGCTCGCCTTCCGGCCGCAGGGCATTCTCGGGAGGCGGACGTGAGCGCGGCCGAGTGGCGGAAGGCGATGAACGCGGGGGCGGGGCGGTATGCGTGGACGGGTGGCGCGCGGGGGCGGGTGGCGGCGCGCCCCTCACCCCGGCCCTCTCCCCTGGGGGGAGAGGGAGAGGTTGCGGCAACGGGGTGGGCGCAGTGGGTGTGGCGGCGGGTGGAGGCTCGCCACGTGCTGGTGCTGCTGGCGGCGCTGGTCTATCCGTGGGTGGCCACGCCGTTCTTCACCTTCCAGATCGGCGCGCAGTCGCTGGCCTTGGGTCTCATCGCGCTCTCGCTGACGTTCCTCGCCGGCTACGGCGGCATGGTCTCGCTCGCCCAGATGACGGTCGCCGGCATCGCGGGCTACATGTTCGCCATCTTCGCCACGAGCGGCACCGACATCAGCCTGCGCTGGCCCTGGGGGCTCGCGGTCGTGCTGGCGCTCGTGATCGCGACGGCGTGCGGGACGCTCATCGGCTGGTTCTCGGTGCGCACCGAGGGCATCTACACGATCATGATCACGCTGGCCATCGGGGTGGCCTTCTACTACCTCGCCCAGCAGAACTATTCGCTCTTCAACGGGTTCCAGGGCTTCCAGAGCGTGATGACGCCCGCGGTGGGGGGCGTCGAGCTGCGCGCCCCGCTGGTCTTTTACCACCTCGCGCTCTTCTGGGCGCTCGCCGGCTACTTCTTCGTGTCCTACCTGCTGCGCGCGCCCTTCGGGGTGGCGTTGCAGGGCATCCGCGACAACCCGCGGCGCATGAGCGCGCTCGGCTTCAACGTCACCGCGCACCGGGTCGCCGCCTACACGGTGGCCGGCCTCATCGCCGCGGTCGGGGGCGTGCTGATGGTCTGGTACAACGGTCTGGTGTCGCCGGGCTCGGTGGGCACGAGCTGGCTGATCAATATCCTGATCATCGCGGTGCTCGGCGGCATGCGGCACCCGGTCGGGCCGTTCGTCGGGGCCATCGTGTTCGTGCTGCTGCAGAACTTCGCGGTCGATCTGGTCGGCCGGGAGCGCTTCAACCTGCTGATCGGCGGCGTGTTCCTGGTCATCGTGCTGTTCTCGCCCGACGGCCTCCTCGGCTGGTGGGCGCAGGGTCGGCAGTATCTGGAGAAGCAGTTCCACCGCGGCCCCGGGGCCGCACTAACCCAAAGGAGGAGACAATGAAGTCACTCAAGAGGCGGCTACTGTGGACGGCGGTGGTGGCGGCGCTGCTCGCCGTCGTCGTCGCGGGAGGTGCGACCGCCCAGGCGCCGGTCGTCAAGATCGGGCTGCTCGCCACGCTCGAGGGTCCCTTCGCAGCGGGCGGCCAGGACGGCATGCGCGGGGCCGACCTGGCCGTGAAGCAGCGCGGCGGCATGGTGGCCGGCAAGAAGATCGAGATCATCAAGGCGTCGTCGGACGCCAAGCCGGACGTCGCGGTCAACGCCACCCGGAAGCTGGTGGAGCAGGACAAGGTCGACATCATGGTCGGCCCGCTCTCCGGCTCCGAGGGCATCGCGGTCAAGAACTACTCCAAGACGCAGCCCAACACCACGTTCATCAACGGCTCGTCGGGCGCGCAGGCCACCACGCTGGTCGATCCCTCGCCGAACTTCTTCCGCTTCAATACCGAGGGCGCGCAGTGGATGGTGGGCCTGGGGGACTACGCGTACAAGACCAAGAACTACAAGAAGATGGCGCTGATCGCGGAAGACTACGCGTTCCCGTACTCGCAGGTGCAGGGCTTCATGACCGAGTACTGCAAGGCGGGTGGGCGCGTCACCCACAAGGCCTGGGTGCCGCTCGGCGGCAAGGACTATTCATCGGTCATCGCCAAGCTCCCCGGTGATGTAGACGCGCTGCTGGTGGTCCTGGGCGGCGCCGACGCGGTGAATTTCCTGACCCAGTACGAGCAGGCGGGTGGAAACAAGCCGATGGTGGGCGGCTCGATCACGGTGGATCAGACCGTGCTCAACTTCAAGGGCAAGCGGCGCGAGTCGCTGCTCGGCACGCCGTCGGCCAGTCCCATCGCCGACAACTACGACGCCCCCGAGTGGAAGAAGTTCGTGGCCGACTACAAGGAGAATTTCAAGGACGGCTTCCCGAGCCCTTCGCTCTTCGCCTACGTCTACTACATCAACATGAAGGCGGCACTCGACGGGCTCGACGCGGTCAAGGGTGATCTGTCCGGCGGCCAGGCCAAGTATCGCGAGGCCCTCAGGACCCTGAAGCTCAAGACCCCGACCGGCGAGGTGACCCTGGACGAGAACCGCCAGGCCATCGGCACCACGTTCGTGACCGAGGTCGCCAAGGCCGCGGACGGCGGCTTCTACAACAAGGTGGTCAAGGTGGTGCCCAACGTCAACCAGCGCCTCGGCATGAGCAAGGCCGACTTCGACAAGGCCGGCCTCGGCTCCCGAGACGTCCCGAACTGCCCGTGACAAACCCGCTCGCTTCGGGTGACGCCCTCGTGCTCGAGGGCGTCACCCGGACGTTCGGCGCGCTCAAGGCGATCGAGGACATCTCGCTCTCGGTCGCGGCGGGCGAGCGCCGAGCCCTGATCGGCGCCAACGGCGCCGGCAAGACCACCCTGTTCAACGCCATCACCGGCGATTTCCCGCCCACCGCCGGGCGGGTCCGCTTCTTCGGCGAGGACGTGACCGCGATGCCGCCGCACGAGCGGATCCGTATGGGCCTGCGTCGCACGTACCAGTCCTCCCTCCTGTTCCGCGATCTCACGGTGCGAGACAACCTGTTCCTCGCGGTGCGCGGCGTGGCGCGCGGGCGTTACGGCTTCCTGCGCCCTCGCGCCGCGCACCCCTCGCGCCTGGCGACCGAGGACCTGCTCCACCGCGTCCGGCTCGAGGCGGTCGCCGACGAGCTCGTGTCGTCGCTATCGCACGGCCAGCAGCGCCAGCTCGAGATCGGCATGGCGCTGGCGGGCGCGCCCCGCTTCATCCTGTTCGACGAGCCGGCCGCCGGGCTCTCCCCGGCCGAGCGGCGCGAGCTGGTCGCGCTGCTCACCTCGCTGCCCGCCCACATGAGCTACATCATCATCGAACACGATCTCGATGTGGCGCTGCGGGTGGTTGAGCGGGTCACCGTGATGCACAACGGCCACGTGCTGAAGCACGGCACGCCGGCCGAGATCGAGAGCGACGCCGACGTGCAGGCCATCTACATCGGGGGAGGGCGCCGCTGATGCGGTGGTTCTCGCGTCCGCGGCGGGCGCGTTCTCCCGGCGCCATTCTGACGATCGAGAAGCTCGACGTGTACTACGGCCGCGCGCACGCGCTCCAGGAGGTCTCGCTCAGCCTGGACCATGGCGTGACCGCGGTGGTGGGCAAGAACGGCATGGGCAAGACCACGCTCTGCAACGCGATCACCGGGCTCGTGCCGGCCTCGGGCAGCGTGCGGCTCGGCGGCGAGGAGATCCTCGGCCTCCCACCGAACCGAATCACCGATCTGGGAGTCGGGTACGTCCCGCAGGGCCGGCGCGTCTGGCCCTCGCTCACGGTGGACGAGCACCTGCGCTTGGCGCTACGCGACCGGTCGGGCCCCTGGACGGTGGCGCGCGTGTACCAGACCTTCCCGCGGCTCGCGGAGCGGAAGGGCAACGGGGGCGCCGAGCTGTCCGGCGGCGAGCAGCAGATGCTCGCCATCGCGCGGGCGCTGCTGTTCAACCCGATCCTCCTCGTGATGGACGAGCCGACCGAGGGCCTGGCGCCCGTGATCGTGCAGCAGGTGGCCGAGATGCTGAAGCGCCTGGCCGCCGACGGCTCGATCTCGGTGCTGCTGATCGAGCAGAACCTCGGGGTGGCGATCGACGTCGCCGACACCGTCGACGTGATGGTCAACGGCCGCATCGCGCGCTCGATGCCGTCGGCCGAGCTGGCCGCCGACCGCGACCTCCAGCAGCGGCTGCTCGGCGTCAAGGTGGGCGTGGACGAGGAGCCGGGCGACGACGCGGCGCCCGAACCGGGCGCGGGGGGCCCGCCGGACACGGTCACCGTCTATACGGTGAGGCGCTCGAGCGACGAGGTGGAGGCGGCGCCGGCCCCGGAGGCCGAGCCGCCCGCCGAGCGGGTGGTGCGCGGCTTCACGCGCTGGAACGCGGTCGATCCCCGGAGCGCGCCGCGCGATCGCCTAATCGACGGCCGCGCGGACCCGGGCGCCCCCGTCCCGTCGCTCGACGGGGCGGCCGCGGCCCTGGCCGATGGCCGCCCCGCCGGACGGGCGGTGGAGTTCCCGGTGGCCGCCACCGTGGGGCGCGCGGCCTACATCGCCGGCACCTTCGATACCAAGGGGCGCGAGCTGTTCTTCCTGCGGAACTGCCTGGACAAGCTCGGCCTGCGCACCGTCACGGTGGACCTGGCGACGTCCGGCAAGCCGTCGCCGGCCATGATCCACCCGCGGGAAGTCGCGCGGCATCATCCCAGGGGCGAGCGCGCCGTGTTCACGGGCGACCGCGGCTCCGCGGTCAGCGAGATGGCGGTGGCCTTCGCGCAGTTCGTCACGCGCCGGCGCGACCTGGGCGGCCTTATCTCGGCGGGCGGCTCCGGCGGCACCGCGCTGGCCACCCTCGCCATGCGCGGCCTGCCCATCGGCCTGCCCAAGGTCATGGTCTCCACGGTGGCCTCCGGCGACGTGAGGCCGTACGTCGGCCCGTCCGACATCTGCATGATGTACTCGGTCACCGACGTGGCGGGCATCAACCGCATCTCGGAGCGGGTGCTCGCCAACGCGGCGCACGCGCTCGCGGGCATGATCGCCTACGGGCGCGCCCAGAACGGCGACTCGAGCGCCAAGCCGGCGATCGGCCTCACCCAGTTCGGGGTGACCACGCCGTGCGTGCAGGCGGTCACCAAGGCGCTCGAGGAGCGCTACGACTGCCTCGTATTCCACGCCACCGGAACCGGCGGCCAGTCCATGGAGAAGCTGGTGGACTCGGGCCTGCTGGCCGGGGTGATCGACGTCACCACCACCGAGATCGCGGACGAGATCGTGGGCGGCGTCCTCTCCGCGGGGCCCACGCGCCTGGATTCGATCATCCGCACGCGGCTGCCCTACGTCGGCTCGTGCGGCGCGCTCGACATGGTGAACTTCTGGGCGATGGACACGGTGCCCGCCCAGTTCCGCGACCGCAATCTCTACCGGCACAACCCCAACGTCACCCTCATGCGCACGACCCCGGAGGAGTGCGCCCGCATCGGCCGCTTCATCGTCGAGAAGCTCAACCGGATGGAGGGCCCCGTGCGCTTCCTGATCCCCGACGGCGGCGTCTCCCTGATCGACGCGGCGGGCAAGGCGTTCTGGGATCCCGCCGCGGATCGGGCGCTGTTCGACGCGATCACGTCCGGCTTTCGGGCGACCACCAACCGGAGGCTCGTCCGGCTGCCGCACAATATCAACGACCAGGCCTTCTGCGACGCCCTGGTGGCCGCCTTCGACGAGATCGTCGGCGAGCCGGCCCTGGCCCGGCCCCCGGTGAGGTGAGCCCGCCCATGCCCCGCATCTCCCGTCAGGACTGCCTCAAGAAGTTCCGGGCCATGATCCGGCGCGGCGAGCCGATCATCGGCGGCGGCGCCGGCACCGGGCTCTCCGCCAAGTGCGAAGAGGCGGGCGGCATCGACCTGATCGTGATCTACAACTCGGGCCGGTATCGCATGGCCGGCCGCGGATCGCTCGCCGGGCTCATGGCCTACGGCAACGCCAACGACATCGTGGTGGACATGGCGCGCGAGGTGCTGCCGGTGGTGAAGCGGACGCCGGTGCTCGCCGGGGTGAACGGCACCGACCCGTTCATGATCACCGACGACTTCCTGCGCCGGCTGATCGAGCTCGGGTTCTCCGGGGTGCAGAACTTCCCGACGGTGGGCCTCTTCGACGGCACCATCCGCGCCCAGCTCGAGGAGACCGGCATGGGCTACGGCCTCGAGGTGGAGATGATCCGTGCGGCCCGCGAGCGCGACCTGCTCACCACGCCCTACGTGTTCTCGGAGCAGAACGCGGTGGACATGGCCAAGGCGGGCGCCGACATCGTGGTCTGCCACCTGGGCCTCACCGCGGGCGGCGCCATCGGCGCCGAGACCGCGCTCAAGATCCGAGACTGCGTGCCGCTCGTCAATTCATGGGCGGCCGCCGCCCGGTCGGTGAACAAGGACGTCATCGTGCTCTGCCACGGCGGGCCGATCGCCCGCCCGGCCGACGCGCGCTACGTCCTGAAGCACTGCCGGCAGTGCCACGGCTTCTACGGCGCCTCCAGCATGGAGCGGTTGCCGACCGAAGTGGCCCTGACCGAGACGACCCGCAAGTTCAAGCGCATCCGGCGGTGAAGAATCGTGAAGCAGTGGCCCAGGCGCCACTGGGCATGAGCCAAGTGGTGGGGGAGCTTGGGGGAGGAGCGGCGCCGCTCCCCCCCAATACAAATATGTCGTTAGGGGGTCAGTCATGACTGGAGCACAGTTTGGCGGTGTGATCCTCGGGCTCGTGGTCGCGGCGATCATCGTCGCCATCGTGGTGTGGCTGATGAACTGGCTGTACCTGCGCTCCTCGAAGGAGCGCGCCTTCGTGCGCACCGGCCTCGGGGGCCAGAAGGTGGTGATGAACGGCGGGGCCTTCGTGCTGCCGATCGTCCACGAGGTGGTGCCGGTCCACATGAACACGCTGCGGCTCGAGGTGTCGCGCGGGCGGGACAAGGCCCTGATCACCAAGGACCGCATGCGGGTGGACGTCGTCTCCGAGTTCTACGTGCGCGTGCAGGCGGGCCCGGACGCGATCGCCTCCGCGGCCCAGACCCTGGGCCAGCGCACCCTCGAGCCGGAGACGCTGAAGGAGCTGGTCGAGGGCAAGTTCGTGGACGCGCTCCGCACGGTGGCGGCCGAGATGACCATGGAGGAGCTGCACGAGAAGCGGGGCGAGTACGTCAAGCGGGTTAAGGGCGTGGTGGCGGCCGACCTCCTGCAGAACGGGCTCGAGCTGGAAGCGGTCTCGCTCACCCAGCTCGACCAGACCGC
>DASQAL010000032.1:0-15210 GCA_035635775.1 Candidatus Acidiferrum sp. | reverse complement strand
CTACGTGGCCTCGGGCGCTGGCGTCTGCGATGGGCTCCCACGCCCTTCTTGGATACCGCAGTCATCGATGGAATCCAGAAACGCATCGAAAAGGTGCTGGACCGGGAGACGCTAACCATCCGGCTGCAGGAACTGCTCCGCGCCGATAGCGGACATGGACCGTCCAGAGAGAGTCTAGAAGCCCGACTCGAAGAGACCGACCAGAAGATTGGGCGTCTCGTGGACGCTTTAGCCTCGGGCGCCGACAGCCTGCCCAGCGTCCGGACTCGGCTGACTGAACTGGAGCTTGAGCGAAGGTCTCTGGAAGCTGAGCTCGCTCAGACGCGGCGCCTGATTGCGGACAGCGCCCCGCATGACATAGAGGCGACCGTGGATGCCCTAATAGACGCGCTGCAACGCTTCCCGGAAGTGCTGGCTGCGGGAGAACCCGAAGAACGGAAGACGGTGGTTCGCGCCTTCCTTCAGGAAATCAGGATCGAACAGACGACGAGGCAAGCGGTCCTGCGCTGGCACCGCCTGCCCCGTGTCGGTGAATCTCTAAAGTTGGTGGAGCTGAGGGGGCTCGAACCCCTGACCCCAAGACTGCCAGCCTTGTGCTCTCCCAACTGAGCTACAGCCCCACCGCGTCGCCCAGCTTACTGAGCGCGCGTGCTTTTGTCAAGATTGGCGAATACTTGCGGTCGGCTCAGGCGCCGGCGGCCTGCCGCGCCGCGCTCAGCGCCGCGTCGTAGTTCGGCTCCGTGGTGATCTCCTTGACGTACTCCGCGTGCTTGACCTTGCCGTCCTTGCCCACCACGAAGACCGCGCGCGCGGTGAGGCCGGCGAGCGGGCCTTCCTTCACGAGCACGCCGTAGTTCTGGGCGAACGACCGCTCGCGGAAATCAGACAGGGTCTTCACCGCGGTGACGCCGGCGGCCCCGCACCAGCGCTTCTGGGCGAAGGGCAGGTCCATGCTCACCGTCCACACTTCCACGTTGGCGCCCAGCTTGCCCGCTTCCTGGTTGAACTTGCGCGTCTCGGTGTCGCACACCGGCGTGTCGAGCGAGGGCACCGCGCTGAGCACGATGACCTTGCCCTTGGCCTGGCTCAGCTTCACCGGCTGCAGCGCATTGTCCACCGCGGTGAAATCGGGCGCGTCGCTGCCCGGCTTGATCTCGGGGCCGCCCAGCGTGATCGGATTTCCTTTGAACATCACCGCGCCTGCTCTGTCGGCCATGGGGCACCTCCGTTGAATGGAATACGGGTTTCGCTATCGGTTCCGGGAGCGCCCCACAGTATACAAGGACGGGTTGTCGTATCATAGGCACGCGCCGGAGTGGCGAAATTGGCAAACGCGCCGCGCTCAAAATGCGGTGCCCGCAAGGGTCTGCGGGTTCGAGTCCCGCCTCCGGCACCAACCCTATCCTCGAGGTGAGCGAGCATGACCACCGCGACGCGTAGCGCCCTGCACACGCCGCTCTGCGAGCGCCTCGGCATCCGCTATCCCATCTGCCAGGCCGGCATGGCCTTCGTGGCCCGCGCGCAGCTCGCGGCCGCGGTCTCCGCGGCGGGTGGGCTCGGCGTCATCTCGGCCGCGCACGGCACCGCCACCGATCTGCGGGAAGAGATCCGGCGCGTGCGCGATCTCACCGACAAGCCTTTCGGCGTGGACATCCTCTTCGCCGGCGTCCGCACCACGGGGCAGGAGGCCGAGCGCTTTACCGACGCGGTGAAGGGCGGGATCGACGTGACGCTGGAGGAGCGCGTGCCGGTGCTGATCGCGGGCCTGGGCAATCCGGGGCCGGTGACCGCGCGGCGCACCGGCTCGGCATCACCGTGATGGCCCTCTGCGGCAACGTGAAGCAGGCGCGCGATCACGCGGCCAACGACGTGGACGTGATCATCGCGCAGGGCCACGAGGGCGGCGGCCACACCGGGCGGGTGGGCGGCGTGGTACTCACTCCCGCGGTGGTGGACGCGGTGGCGCCGCGCCTGGTGGTTGCGGCGGGCGGCCTGGCCGACGGGCGCGGGCTGGTGGCCGCGCTGGCGCTGGGTGCGGTGGGCGTCTGGATGGGCACGCGCTTCATCGCCACGCGAGAGGCCCACGGGCACGACAATTACAAGAACAAGATCGCGGCCATCGATGAAGAAGGTACGGTGGTGACTCGCGCGGTGTCGGGCAAGCCCAACCGCCAGATCCGGAACGCCTTCACTCGCGAGTGGGAGAGCCGCCAGGCCGAGATCCAGCCCTTTCCCGTCCAGTACGAGCGCGTCGGCAAGCCGGCGGCGATTCGCGCGCGCGAGGAGGGCGACGTCGAGCACGGCAGTGCGGCGGCCGGTCAGTCGGCGGGGCTCGTCCACGACGTCCGCTCGGTGGCCGACGTGATGACGTCGATCGTGGAGGAGGCCGAGGCGATCCTGCATCGGCTCGGCTCACGGGCGTGACCCGGCCGCTCGAAGGGCGGGTGGCCGTCGTCACCGGCGGCTCCCGCGGCATCGGCCGCGGCATCGCGCTCCAGCTCGCCCGCGACGGCGCTCACTGCGTCATCACGTATCGCAAGGACGCCGCCACCGCCGCCCGGACGGCGGCCGAGATCGAGGCGCTCGGCGTGCGCGCGCTCGCGGAGCGGCTCGAGCTCGCCGAGCCGGAGCAGGTCGCGCCGGTCTTCGAGCGGATCGGGGCCGCGCTCGGTCGCGTGGACGTGGTGGTGGCGAACGCGGCGGCGACCGCGTTCCGTCCGGTGCTGGAGCAGAAGCCGCACAATGTCCGCCGCACCTTCGCGATCTCGGTGGACGCCTTCGTGGCGATGACGCAGGCCGCGGTCCCGCTCATGAAGGGACGGCCCGGGCGCATCGTCCTGATCTCCGGGATCGACAGCTTCCAGGCCATGGGCGGCCACAGCGTGCTAGGCGCGGCCAAGGCCGCCGCGGAGAGTCTCGTCCGCGGGCTCGCCCTGGAGCTGGGTCCCCTGGGCGTCACGGTGAACGCGGTGACGCCGGGCTTCGTCAAGACCGACTCGTCCACCTACTACGTCACCGAGGGGCTCGGCCTCGACTACGAGCGCGCGACCGCGCGCCTCCTCGCGGTCACGCCGGTGCGCCGGCACGGGACGCCCGAGGACGTGGCGGCCCTGGTGGCCTACCTGGTCTCGGACGCCGCGTCGTTCCTGACCGGCCAGTGCATCGTCATCGACGGCGGGCTGACCATCACCTCGCCGCTCAGTCGCATGGAGGACGGGCCTTGATCGTGTAGACTGGCTGTCATGCCATCGTCATGGTTCGAGCCGCTCCCGGCCCGGGCGACGTATCAGGCGGAGGCGCACGGGGAGAGCCGCGCCGCCCTCGCGGAGGCCGCCGCGGCCGCGTGCGCGCGCACCGCACCCACGCTCCTCGCGATGCAGAAGCCCGAGGGCTACTGGGTGGGCGACCTGCTCGCCGACTCCACGCTCGAGTCCGACTACGTGCTGCTGCAGCTCTGGCTGCACCCGCCGCGGGACGGCGAGTGGAAGCCCCCCTCGTGGGATCGCATCCAGCGGGCGCGGAGGGCCATCCTGGCGCGCCAGAAGTCGGACGGCGGCTTCGACATCTATCCGGACGGCCCCGCCGACGTCAACGCCACCATCAAGGCCTACATCGCGCTCAAGCTCGCGGGGCTCGACACCCACAACGAGCCGCTGCGGCGGGCGCGCGACGCGATCCTCAACCTGGGCGGCATCCAGGAGGCCAACAGCTACGTCCGGATCAACCTGAGCCTCTTCGGTCTCTACCCGAAGCGCCACGTGCCCACGATCCCGGTGGAGCTGGCCCTGGTTCCGGGCGGGCTCATCTACGAGATGTCGTCCTGGACGCGCGCGATCGTAATGCCGCTGACCATCATCCAGGCGAAGACGGACACGCGCCCCGTGCCGCCGGGCTTCACGCTGGAAGAGCTGGTGGTGCCGGGGAAGAGCTTCAAGCTGCCGAAGCGCGACCGGCTCTCCGCGTTGTTCCGGCAGCTCGACATCGCGCTCAAGGTGTGGGCGACGCGCGGGCCGGAGATGATCCGGAAGCCGGCGATCCGCGAGGCGGAGAGGTGGATCCTGGAGCACACGCGTAACAGCGATGGGCTCGGCGCGATCTATCCGTCGATGATGTACCTGATCATGGCCCTGGACGCCCTCGGCTATCCGCGCGACCATCCCGACCTCATCCAGGCCATCCGCCAGTACGAGGGCCTGCTGACCGAGACGCCCGACGCGTTCTACTTCCAGCCCTGCGTCTCGCCGGTGTGGGACACCTCCATCGCGATGTTCGCGCTCGGGGAGATGGGCGCGGTGGCGCCCGCGGCGATGCGGCGGGGCGCCGACTGGTTCATCGCCAAGGAGATCCGGCGGCGCGGCGACTGGTCGGTGAAGCGGCCCGATCTCGAGCCGTCCGGCTGGGCCTTCGAGTTCGCCAACGAGCACTATCCCGACATCGACGACACCGCGATGGTGCTGCTGGCCATGCAGCACGCCCAGGCGTCCGACGCGGCCGCGCAGGAGCGGTGCGAGCGGCGGGCCGTGAGCTGGCTCGTGGGCATGCAGTCGGGCGACGGGGGCTGGGCCGCCTTCGACGCCGACAACAACTGGGCCTTCCTCAACCGCGTCCCCTTCGCGGATCACAACGCGATGCTCGACCCGTCGTGCCCGGACATCACCGGCCGCGTGCTCGAGGCGCTGTGCCGCCGCGGCTTCAAGCTGTCGGATCCCCCGATCGAGAAAGGCGTGGGCTTCCTGCTCGAGACGCAGGAGCGCGACGGGAGCTGGTACGGCCGCTGGGGGGTGAACTACCTCTACGGGACCTTCCTCGCCCTGCGCGGCCTCCGGGCCGCCCAGGATCCCGGGGCCTCGAAGGCGGTGTGGAAGGCGGGGAAGTGGATCGTCTCCGTGCAGCACGAGGACGGGGGCTGGGGCGAGAGCTGCGCGAGCTACAACGAGGGCCGCTTCGTGCCCGCGCCGAGCACCCCGTCGCAGACCGCGTGGGCGCTGCTCGGCCTGATCGCGGCGGGCCAGGGCGACACCGAGGCGCTCACCCGCGGCGTCCGGCATCTCGTCGACACCCAGAAGCCCGACGGGACCTGGGACGAGCACCTGGCCACCGGCACCGGCTTCCCCAACGTGTTCTACCTGCGCTACACGCTCTACCGGAACTACTTCCCGCTGCTCGCGCTCACCCAGGCCCGCCGCGCCATCGAGGAGGCGGAGCGCGCCCTGCGCCTCGTGCAGGACGCGGCCCCGTTGCACCCGCTGCGCTGAGCGGCCCGGGCTAGACGCCCGGGGCCGCGACCTCCAGCGCGGGCGCCTCCGCGCCCGCCTCCAGCGCCACCGCCGCCGCGTAGATCGTCGCGGCGATCCGCACCGCGTCGTTGACGTGATCGGGCGTGAGCCCGCCCTCCGTCACCGTCTTCTCGTGCGCGCGCACGCACATCTCGCAGCCGTTGATCGCACTCACCGCCAGGGCCATGAGCTCGAAGTCGGTCCGGTTGGTGGCCGGCTGCATCAGCCGGTTCATCCGGAGCCCCGCCGGCTTCTCGCCGTAGATCGGCTTGCCCACCATGTGGCGGAAGCGGTAGTAGACGTTGTTCATCGCCATGAGCGACACGGCCGCCTTGGCGTCCTCGACTACATCGGCACCCGCCGCGGTGACCGCCGCCGCGAGCACGGCCTCCCGGAGCCGCGCGTGGCGGGCGGCGACCGCCGCGGCCGCCGCCACGCCCCAGCGCTGACCTTCCGAGAGCGCGCCTCCGCGCAGCACCGCCTGCAGGTTCAGGCGGATGTCCTTCGCCGCGTCGGGAATCGCCCCGCGAAGCTGCTCGAGCGCGTCCACGTCACGCCACCTGCAGCGTGGCCTCGCCCGCTCGCCAGTTGCACGGGCAAAGCTCGCCGGTCTGGAGCGCGTCGAGCACGCGCACCACCTCGTCCACGTTGCGACCGACCGAGAGATCGTTGACGCTGGCCCAGCGGATGACGCCCTGCGGATCCACGATGAAGGTGGCCCGCAGCGGGACGCCCTCGCCCCGGTGCAAGATGCCGAGCGCGGTCGAGAGCTCGCGCTTGGTGTCGGCCAGCATGGGGAAGGGCAGGCTCTTGAGATCCGCGTGGTCGCGCCGCCACGCCAGGTGGACGAAGTGGGTGTCGGTGCTCATCCCGAGCACCTGCGCGTCGCGCTCGCGGAAATCCTGGTTCCGCTTGCCGAACTCGGCGATCTCGGTGGGACAGACGAAGGTGAAGTCCATGGGCCAGGAGAACAGCACCAGCCACTGGCCGGGATAGCTCGTGGTGCTGATCTGGGTGAACTCCCGGCCTCGGTCGAGGCTGACGGTGGCCTGGAGGTCGAACTCGGGCAGACGGTCTCCGACGGTCAACATGTCTCCTATATCTCCTTTTGGCTTCCGCGCCCGGGGGGGCGCGTGCGGGTTCGGGTTCCCTACTTCAGATGATTAGGGTACCCTAAAGTATGCAGGCCGTCGACGCTAGTAGATCAGGCGGGGGAAGGTCAGGCGGGGGCGCGCGCTAGACGGCGGGGTGGGCCTGGAGGGCGCCGAACGCGGCGCGGGCCAAGCCGGGCAGCTCGGGGTCCCGGGCGCCCATGATCAGCACGGTGTCGCCCGGCCGGGCCTCCGCCCGGATCCAGTCGATGACCGCCCGGTGGCTCGGCGCGTACTCGCAGCGCAGGGCGGCCGGCAGGTCGTCGGCGAGCATGCGGCTCGAGATGTCCTTGGCCACGGAGCCGCCCGCATAGTAGATCTCCGCGTAGCAGAGGCGGTCCGACGGCCGCAGCAGGCGCGGCATCAGCTCGCGCAGCTCGGGCCGCAGGAAGCGGGCGGGCCCGAAGCCGTGCGGCTGGAAGACGGCCAAGACGCGCGCCGCCCCGGCCTGGGCCGCGGTGATCGCGGCGCGGAGCTTCTCCCCGTTGTGCGCGTAGTCGTCCACCACCCGGACGCCCTCGGCGGTCACGCCGATCACCTCGAACCGGCGCGCCACGCCCGGGAAGCGGGCGAGCAGCGCCGCCACCGTCGCCGGGGCGATGCCCAGGTCGAGCGCGATCAGGGCGGCGGCCGCCGCGTTCTCCAGGTTGTGGAGCCCGGGCTGGGGCACGTCGAGGACGAGCGGCCCCGTCGGCAGATGGAGGATCCCGCGCGCGCGATGGGGACCGGTGCTCGTGATCGCGAGGGGAGTGTCGGCGCCCGGTCCCGCGCCATAGCTGTGCGCGCCCACCGCCCGGCCCACCAGGGCGGCCTCGGGCGAAGCGCTGTTGACCAGGAGCCGGCCGGAGCGCTTGGCGAAGGCCTCGAACTGGGGCCGCAGCGCGTCCACCTCGCCGTGATCGCGGCTGATATTGTGGATGAGCCCGAGCGCGGCGTGGTAACCGGTCAGCGTGCCATCGGACTCGCAGGCTTCCGCGGCCACCGGCCCGTCCACCGGGCCCGGCAGGAAGCAGCCGCTCGCGCCCTCGCCCGCGAGCGCGGCGCCGCCCAGCACGGTGGCGGCCACTCCGGCCTCGCGGGTGAGCCAGCCCACCATGCCGGTGATCGTGCTCTTGCCGCTGGTGCCCGCGATCGCGACGCCCGGCCGCCCGGCATCCACCACCTCGGCCAGCAGCGCCGGGCGCGGGACCCGCTCGAGCCCGAGCGTGCGCGCGGCGCACACCTCCGGCGTCTCCGCCTCCACCGCGGTGGAGTAGACGAAGCGGTCCAGGTCCGTGGTCACCGCGGAGCCGTCCTGGGGCTTGACGACGATGCCGAGCGCGGCCAGGCGGGCGGCCACCTCCGCGTTCTTGCCCTGGTCGAAGGAGCGGTCGGAGCCCTGCACGGCGTGGCCGCGGGCTCGCATGAGCCGGGCCAGCGGGTTCATGCCGGCGCCCGCGATGCCGGAGAAGTGATAGCGCACACTTCATCCTGCCACGAATCGCGAATCGAATAGGCCGGTGGATTTTCGCCCACCCGCTCAGGGCGAAGCGCCCGATCGTGCCGCGCAAGCCAGTGATAAGTCGTTCCGTTGTCCCTGGCATCGGGCTTGCGATTAGCCGGCGCCCAGGGAGGACGCCATGAACATCGCCGAAACGGAGACCGTCGTCGTCAAGGGTCGTTTCTGCGGCTCCCCCAAGACCGCGAGCGGCGGTTACATCGCCGGGCTGCTCGGGCGGCACCTCGACGGCCCGGCGCGCGTGAGCCTCGAGTCCCCGATCCCGGTGGATCATGCCTTCGGCATCGAGCGGCTCGCGGACGGCCGGGTGGTGCTCTCCGACGGCGCCGCCGTCCTCGCCCACGCGGAGCCGGCCACGCTCCAGCTCGAGGCGCCCATGCCCCCGTCGTTCGCGGAGGCGCAGTGGGCGTCCGAGCGCTACCTGGGATTCACCGAGCACGACGCCCCCGACTGCTTCGTCTGCGGGCCGGCGCGCGAGTGGGGCGACGGGCTCGCGATCTTCCCCGGGCCGCTCCCGGGCCGCCACCTGGTGGCCGCGTCCTGGGCGCCGGATCCGACGCTCTTCGACAAGCGCGGTACGGTGCGTCCCGAGTTCGTCTGGGCCGCGCTCGATTGCCCGAGCAGATTCGCACTGCTCGAGGCTTTCGGGCGGCGGAAGGCGGTGCTGAGCCAGCTCACGGTCAGCCTGATCCGGCCCCTCGAGGTCGGCGCGCGGTGGATCGTGATGGGCTGGCCGTTCGCGGCGGCTGGCCGCAACCTCCTCGGCGCGTCCGCGATCGTCTCGGAGCGCGGCGAGCTGCACGCGCTCGCCTCGGCGGTGCTGGTCTGCGCGGACTGACTCAGGGCCCGGCGGGCGGGCGGCGGCGGACGAGCTGCATGCTCGTGAGGGTGAGCACCGGCTCGCCGCGCTGGTTGAGCGTGGTCCAGTGCAGCCGCACGATGCCGCGGTCGGGCTTCGACGTCGACGGCCGCTGATCCAGCACCTGCACCGTCGCCTGCAGCGTGTCGCCGGGACGCACCGGCCGGAGAAAGCGCACCTCGTCCACCCCCGGTGAGCCCAGGCTGCACGCGGCCAGCGCGCGGGTCTGGATGAAGAGCCGAAACGTCAGCGCCATCGTCTGGAAGCCGCTCGCGATGAGCCCTTCGTAGATCGTGGCCTTGGCGGCCTCGACGTTCAGGTGGAAGGGCTGGGGGTCGAAGGTCATCGCGAAATCGATGATCTGGCCTTCGGTGACCGTGATGCCCTCGGTGCGGAACTCCCGCCCCGGCGTGAAGTCCTCGAAGTAAACGTCGCCCACGGTCATCGGCGCTCCTCGGGTGGCTCGGCCCCCGCGCGGTCGACGATCAGCCGGTAGTGCTCCGGCCGCCGGTGGCGGGCGAAATTGAAGATCGTCTCCTTGTAGGAGCGTGTGAGATCGAGATCGCAGCGCGCGGTGACCAGCTCGTCGCCGAGCGTGGCGGCCTGGGCCACGATCTCTCCGGACGGCGCGATGATGGCGCTCTGGCCGATCAGGTCGCAGCCTTCCTCCCGGCCGCACTTGGCCACGCCGACCACCCAGGTGGCGTTCTGGTAGGCCCCGGCCTGCATCACCAGATGGTTGTGGAAGGGGCCGAGGGCGTCGTGCTCCGGCGCGGGCGGGTTGTGCACCGGCGTGTTGTAGCCGAGCAGGATCATCTCGACCCCCTGTAACGCCATGACTCGATAAGTTTCCGGCCAGCGGCGGTCGTTGCAGATGCACATGCCGAGCACGCCGCCCAGCGTGCGCCAGACCGGAAAGCCGAGGTCGCCCACGTCGAAGTAGCGCTTCTCCAGGTGCTGGAAGGGCCGCCACGGCTCGTGCTCGCCATGGCCGGGGAGATGGACCTTGCGGTACTTGCCCACGATGCACCCGGCGCGGTCCACCAGGATCGAGGTGTTGTAGCGCCGGAGGGCGCCGCCTTCCTGGATCAGCTCCGCGTAGCCCAGGCAGAACGCCATCCCGAGACGCGCCGCCTCGTCGAAGAGCGGCCGCGTCTCGGGACCGGGCATCTCCCGCTCGAAGAAGGCGTCGATCTCGGCCTGGTCCTCCATCCACCAGCGCGGGAAGAATGTGGTCAGGGCGAGCTCGGGGAAGACCACGAGGTCGCAGCCGCGCCCCTGGGCCTGCCCGAGCAGGTCCAGGAGCCGCTTGACGACGAGGCCCCGGCTCTCCTGCCGCGCGATGGGGCCGAGCTGCGCGGCCCCGATTGTGATGACGCGGGCCATGCCGCGGCCGCGATCAGGCGAGGGAAGCCAGCTTGGCCTGGATCTGCGCCTTCGGCACCGCGCCCACCACCTGGTCGCGGACCTTGCCGTCCTTCACGAACAGGATGGTCGGGATCGATCGGATGCCATAGCGGGCCGCGAGGCCCGGGTTCTCATCCACGTTCACCTTCGCCAGGGTCACGGTCCCGTTCGAGGACCGGGCCAGGTCTTCCAGGACCGGCCCGATGGCTCGGCAGGGCCCGCACCACTCCGCCCAGAAGTCCACCATCATAACGCCTTCGGCGGCCACCAGCGCCTCGTCGTAGTTGCGCTCGTCGAGGTGTTGCAGCCACTCGGTCTCTTCGGTCATCGCTCTGTCCTCCCGCTGTTTAGATGGCCCGATCCGGTCCGGCGATGCGCGGGCCGGACCGCCTTCCGAGGGTAAGATGGGAAGGCTGCCGATGCCCCCGATCCAGCTCGATCATATCGCGATCGCCCTGCCGCGCATCGCCGACGCTCCTTCCGTCCTGGTGGCGGTGCTGGGGGGCGTGCCGCAGCGAAGCCGGCCCTCCGGCGTCTTCCCGATTCCACGCGGTACCAAGGAGGCAACCCGATGGACTTTCTGACGACCGATCTCCGAGCCCTGGTGATTGGCCTGGCCGGATCCACCGCGCAGACCGCCGGCCGCCTAGCGCTCGTGCTGCTCGCGGGCTACTTCGGCGCCCGCGTCCTACGCACGCTGATCGGCCAGTTCGAGCACGTGCTCATCGTGGCGGGCGAGCGGACCGGCGCGCTGCCCGGCGTCACCCGCCCGCGGGTGACCACGCTCACGAGCGTGCTGCGCACCCTGGCCCTGGTCGCGCTGTGGTCGCTGGTGGTTGTCATCTGCCTCTCCCAGCTCGGCTTCGACGTGCGCCCCATCCTGGCCGGGGCGGGCATCGTCGGCCTCGCGGTGGGCTTCGGCGCGCAGTACCTGGTGCGCGACGTCATCGCGGGTTTCTTCCTGGTGCTCGAGGACCAGGTCCGGGTGGGCGACGTGGCGGTGGTCAACGGCACCGGCGGCCTCGTGGAGACCGTGACCTTCCGCACCATCGTGCTGCGCGACCTGGCGGGCACCGTGCACATCTTCCCCAACGGCAGCGTGACCACGCTCGCCAACATGACCAAGGACTGGTCGGGCTACGTGGTGGACGTGGAGGTGGGCTACCGGGAGGATCCCGATCGGGTTGTCGCGCTCATGCGGCGCGTGGCCGAGGAGCTGCGGCAGGATCCCGCCCACGGCCCGTTGATCCTCGAGCCCATCGAGATCTTCGGGGTGGACGCCTTCAAGGACTCGAGCGTGGTGATCAAGGCCCGCCTCAAGACGCTGCCCATTCAGCAATGGACCGTGGGGCGTGAGTACCGGCGGCGCCTCCTGCTCGCCTTCGGCGCCGAGGGCATCGAGGTCCCGGCTGCGCGGGCCGTCCAGGTCGGCGACGCCGGCAAGCCCTTCCCGGTGCTCCTGATGCAGGGCGCGGCACCACTGCCGCGCTGAGCGCAATCCGATGACAGTCACCGTCACCCGGCCGCCCGGAGAGCCTCGCAACATGTTGATTTAGGTAGTATCAATCGTGGTCCACTTTTTGAAGTCCTGGAGAGATTCGGCGGGAGGGCCACGATCGAATGAACCTGGGCGAGCTGGGGCGGGTGTTCTCGAGCGATCTGGCGGTGGACCTGGGCACGTCCAATACCCGACTCTACGTCCGGGGCCAAGGCGTGGTCCTCGACGAGCCGTCCGTGGTGGCGGTCGACATGAACGGGGCCGTTCAGGCCGTGGGCAACGACGCCAAGGCGATGCTCGGGCGGGCGCCGGGGTCGGTCCAGGTCGTCCGGCCCCTCCGCCATGGCGTCATCGCCGACTTCGATCGCACCCAGAAGATGTTCCGTTACTTCATCAACAAGACCCGCCGGCGCTGGAGCCTCGTGCAGCCGCGCCTGGTCATCGTCACCCCTGCGGGCATCACCCAGGTCGAGCGGCGCGCGGTGCGCGACGCGGCCCGCCAGGCCGGGGCGCGCGAGGTCTACCTCGTGCAGGCGTCCATGGCGGCGGCCCTCGGCGCGGGCCTGCCGGTGGAGCAGCCGGGCGCGAGCATGATCGTGGACGTGGGCGGCGGCACCACCGAGGTCGCGGTCATGTCGCTGTGCGGGATCGTCTACTCGGAGTCGCTGCGTATCGCGGGCGACGAGATGAACCAGGCGGTCATCCACTACCTCCGGCGCGCCTACGACCTGCTCGTCGGGGAGCGCCGCGCCGAGGACGCCAAGATCCGTCTGGGCTCGGCCTACCCCGAGGGCGACGACCATGAACCCATGGAGGTCCAGGGCCGCGACCTGCTCGACGGCCTGCCCAAGACGGTGGTGATCACCGCGCTCGAGATGCGCGAAGCGCTGCGGGAGCCGGTCACCGACATCATCATGGCGGTGCGCGCCTGCCTCGAGCACACCCCGCCCGAGCTGGCCGCCGACATCAGCGACAACGGCATCGTGCTCACGGGCGGCGGCGCGCTCCTGCGGGGATTGGACGAGCTCCTGCACCAGGAGACCGGGCTCAGCATTCGCGTGACCGAGGACCCGCTCACCTGCGTCGCCCGCGGCGCGGGCATGATTCTGGACCAGCTGGGCATCCTCAAGCGCGTCGCCATCCCCGCTTAGCGGCGGACGCCGAGAACGGCCCATCTGCTTCGTTGGCGCCCTCGGCCGGGGCGCTCAACGTACAGGGAGTACGCCTCGCGCCCGGCCTTCGAGCGCCGCCTCGCAGCTGGGCCATTCTCGGCGCCCGCCTACCCGTCGCCGCCTAGTTCCCGCGGGTTGCCGCGCGCGGCGGGCGGAGATACCCTCGGGGACGATGTCACCCCGAGGAGGCCGGCCATGATCGCGCGTCTACCTATTACCTCGTCGCGCTTCTAGCCGGCCGATGCTCCGGGATCGCTACGGGCTCTCGCTCTCGACATCCTCCGCCGCCGCGACCCGCGCGTACGTGGAGGGCGTGGACCGGTTCCTCGCGGCCCACGCCGCCGCCGAGGAATCCTTCGACCACGCCGTCGCCGCCGATCCCGGCTTCGCGCTGGCCCATATCGGGCGGGCCCGAAGCCTCCACCTCCAGGGCCGGGGAGCCCTCGCGCAGGCGGCCGTCGCGCAGGCGCGCGAGGTCACCGCCTCCCTCGACCGGCGGGAGCGCCAGCACGTCGAGGCCCTGGGGCTCGCGGTCGCCGGCCAGGGCGCGCGCGCGCTGGCGCTCATCCGCGAGCACGTCGCCGAGTTCCCGAGGGACGCCATGGCGCTCGCCGCGGCCAACGGCGTCTACGGGCTCATCGGCTTCAGCGGACGGCAGGATCGCAACGAGGAGATGCTGGCGCTGCTGGCTTCGGTCGCGCCCGCCTACGGCGAGGACTGGTGGTTCCTCGGCGCGCACGGCTTCGCGCGAACCGAGGCCCTCGGCTGGAAGGCGGGCGCGCCGCTCACCGAGCGGGCGCTCACGCTCGCGCCCCGCAACGCCCACGCCGCGCACGCCTGGGCCCACGTGTGCTACGAGCAAGGCGCCGATGGGGACGGGGCGAAGTTCGTCGCGGGCTGGATGGCCGACTATCCGAAGGCGGGCTCGCTCCATTGCCATCTCTCGTGGCACCGGGCGCTGTTCGAGCTGGGGCTCGGCCGTCCCGAGGCCGCGCTCGCACTCTACGACGCGGATATCCGGCCGGGTGCCTCCCAGTGCGCGCCGTTCTCGACCCTGGTGGACTCCGCCTCGCTCCTCTGGCGCCGCGAGCTGGCGGGCGCCGCGCCGGCGCCGGGCGCGTGGGGATCGGTGGCCGACCACGCGCGCGTGTCGTTCCCCGCGATCGGCGTGTCGTTCGCCGACGTGCACTGCGCGGTGGCGCTGGCCGCCGCGGGCGACGCCCGCGGGCTGGCGCGCTGGGTGGAGCTGCTCCGCGAGGGCCTCGCGCAGGGCCGGGTGCCCGCGGGGGAGGTCGTGCCCACCGTGGCCGAGGCGATGCACGCGTTCGCGGAGGGCCGGTACGAGGACGTGATCCGCGGGCTCGCGCCGATCGTCGACCAGTTCGTCCGAGTAGGCGGAAGCTGGGCGCAGCGCGATCTCTTCGAGCACACCCTGCTCGCCGCCTACCTCCGCGCCGGGCGCCCCGCCGAAGCCCGGGCGCTGCTCGCGCGCCGGATCGATCGCCGGCCGTCGGTACCGGTGGCGGGCGCCTGATGGCGGAGCCCGCCCGCGAGTACCGCTACCAGGTGGATCGCGACGGCCGGATCTTCCACGACGGCACCGAGATCGTCGACCCGGCGGTCCTGCGCTTTTTCCTGCGCGCGATGACCCGGACGGAAGACGGGCGCTGCCTCGTGCTCTGCCAGGGCGAGCGGAACTGGTTCGAGGCGCCGGACACGCCGTTCGTGATCCAGCGGGTGCGCCTGTCCGTCGAGGGCGGTCTCCTCCAGGCGGCGGAGCTGTGGTTTCCCGGCGACTACCGCGAACCGCTCGATCCCCGCACGCTCGAAACCGAGCGGGACCTGCTCTTCTGCCGGGTGCGCGGCGGCGCCTTTCGCGCGCGCTTCGGTCGCGTCGCGGTCCAGCAGCTCGCGCCCTTCCTGTCCGACGGCGGCGAGGGCTCGGCGCTGCTCCTGGGCGGCGTCCGGCACCCGGTGCGCAGCGGCGCCGCCGTCCCTCGGTCGGCCGGTCCTCGATAGCAATGCCGCCGTCCGGTCGGCGGTCCGGCCTCATGACGTACCGGGCGCTGGTCGCGCTCGCCACGGTGACGCTCAGCGCCTGTGGGGGAGCGACGGCCACCGGAATCGAGCCCGCGGCCCGCCGTCCGGCACCGGCCGCGGTGGGCAACGCGTCCAAACCTGATGCGCCCGTGGCCGAGCCCGCCACCTTCCACTCGCTAGGCGTTCGCTGGGCGGTGCGGGGTGACGCCAATTCCGACGTGGTGATCGGGGTGCGCTATCGGCGCCACGGCGAGACGACGTGGCGGGAGGCGCTGCCGCTCTTCCGGACCGATCCCGAGTCCGTCTCGG
>DASQAL010000031.1:0-25643 GCA_035635775.1 Candidatus Acidiferrum sp. | reverse complement strand
ACCACCGTCCGAAGGAGTACCGCGCCAACATCTACTCGCTGACGCCGCCGCCGTCCACGGCGGAGAGCACGCTGGCGCAGTTCGTGGCCGCCCTCGGCGGCGGCGGGCCCCGCTTCCTCTATCTGTGGTGGCCGTAAAGGGCGGGCGGCCAACGCCGCCCGCATCACCGACATCTCAGGTGGCGTAAAGGGCGGGCGGCCGACGCCGCCCGCATCACCGAAGTCTCAGGAGGGAAGTCGCGAGCCGTCGATCGCCGCCCGCACCTTGTGCCCGAGGCCGGCGGGGCTGAAGGGCTTCTGGATGAACTGGGTGTCGGGATCCAGCACGCCGTGCCGCACGATGGCCTCGTTCGTGTACCTCGACATGTACAACACCTGCATCTCCGGGCGCAGCGGCCGCAGCCGCTCCACGAGGGCGCGCCCGCTCTGGCGGGGCATGATGACGTCGGTCAGGAGCAGGTGGATCGGCCCCGCGTGGCGCTCGGCCATGAACACCGCGTCCTGCGCGTCGCACGCCTGGAGCACGGTGTAACCGCTGCCCTCCAGGATCTCCCGGGCGAGGTCGCGCACCTCGGGCTCGTCCTCCACCAGCAGCACCGTCTCGTCCCCCCGCGGCACCGTCGCGGTCGGGGCCGCGGCCGGGTCGGGCGGGGAGACCGTCTCGGCGACCCTCGGCAGGTAGATCTTGAAGGTGGTCCCGGCACCGACCTCGCTGTAGAGCCGGATGTCGCCGCCGCTCTGCTTCACGATGCCGTAGACGGTGGCGAGACCGAGGCCGGTGCCTTTCCCGGGTTCCTTGGTGGTGAAGAACGGCTCGAACACGCGCGAGCGCGTCGCCTCGTCCATGCCGGCGCCCGTGTCGCTCACCGCCAGCATCACGTACTGGCCCGGCGGCACCGAGACGTGTCGCCTCGCATACGCCTCGTCCAGCTCCACGTTCGCGGTCTCCACGGTGAGCCGCCCGCCCTGGGGCATCGCGTCGCGGGAGTTGACCACCAGGTTGACGATGACCTGCTCGATCTGGCCGGGGTCCGCCTTCACCCGGCCCAGGTCCGCCGCAGGCACCACCGCCAGCTCGACGTCCTCGCCGATGAGCCGGCTCAGCATGGGCTCCATGGCGGTCATCACCGCGTTCAGGTCGAGCACCTGCGGCTGCAGCACCTGCTTGCGGCTGAAGGCCAGGAGCTGCTGAGTGAGGGCGGCCGCCCGGTCCGCGGTGGTGCGCACGAGGGTGGCGTCGCGGTAGATCGGCTCCTCCGACCGGAGGCGCGAGATGATCATCTGGGCGCGCCCCGCGATGACGGTCAGCAGATTGTTGAAGTCGTGCGCGATGCCGCCCGCGAGCCGACCGATCGCGTCCATCTTCTGGGACTGGCGGAGCTGCTCCTCGAGCTGCCGCCGCTCCGCGATGTCCTTGAGCAGGCCGAGCGTGCCGACCGCCGCCCCGCTCGCGTCGCGCAGCACCGAGATGGACGCGCTGACCTCCACGCACCGGCCGTCCTTGGCGAGGAAGCCGCTCTCGTAGTTGCGCAGCAGGCCCTCCTGATCGAGCCGCCGCTTGACGCTCCGGGCCTCCTCCAGGCCGCCCGGATAGAGGTCCACGACCGGCGTGCCGATGATCTCCTCGGCCGAGTACCCGAACATCGCCTCGGCGCCCCGGCTGAAGTAGGTGACCCGGCCAGGGCCGTCGGTGGTGATGATCGCGTCCGGCGAGTTCTCGGTGATGGACTGGAGAAAGTCGCGCGCGTCGCGGATCTCGCGGTAGAGCGCGGAGTTCTCCAGCGCCACCGCCCCCTGCCCCACGAAGGCGGCCAGCAGGGCCAGCTCGTCCTCGGTGTAGGTCCGGCCGGCCACGTCGCCCAGGCTCAGGGCGCCGATGATGCGATCGCCCGTCTTGAGCGGCACCGCGAGCACCGAGCGGAACCCGTCGGCGCGAATCCGATCGGCCATCCCTTCGGGCATGCTGATCTTCGGATCGGTCAGCACGTCGGGCGTCCACACGCTGCGCTCCTCCGCCGCCGCCCGGCCCACCGTGCCCTCGCCGAGCCGGAAGGTCTGCCCGTGCCACCGCGTCGGATCCCCGACCCCGGCCGCCGCGATGCAGACGAGCCGGTCCGCGTCCCGCTCGAGTCGGTAGAGGGCGGAGCGCTGGACGCCGAAGACCCGCACCACCGAGGACGCCACCTGCCGGGCCACCTCGGCCGGCTCGAGCCCGCCCGCCAGCTCGCGTCCGGTCTCGATCAAGGCGGCCGCCGACATCTCGGTGCGCCGCCGGGCGGTGATGTCGGTGTGGGCGATGACCGCGCCGCTCTCGAGCGGCGTCACCGTCAGCATGAACCAGCGCTGTTCGTCCTCGCCGTGGCAGGCGTAGTCGAGGGTGAAGATCGGCAGCTCACGGCGCAGCACGCGCGTGATGCCCGCGGCCGCCCGGGTGCCGGGTGGGCATCCGACCAGCGCCGCATCGCGGCAGATCTCGAAGTAGTTCTGGCCCACGCCCTCGGCCACCGCGGGCCGCGCGCGGTTCTCCCGGCCGAAGCGGCGCCAGGCCTCGTTGGCGGCCACGATGTCCCCCCGGTGGTCCACGATCACGGTCATGGCGGGCAGCGCGTCGAGCAGCAGCCGGCCGGGCCCGCCGGTCCAGGCCGCGGGCGTCACCACCTCGGGCGCGGTGAGCCCCGGCGCGGCGGTGGACACGAGCCGCACGCTCCCCCGCCGGGTGCCACTCACAGGCGCCCCCGCCAGCTATCGAGCTGGTCCTTCACCACGCCCTCGCGGCAATCCGGACAGATGCTGTGGCTGAACTGCGCGTCGGAGTGCTGGCTGATGTAGCTCTCGATCTGCTCCCAGTAGTTCCCGTCGTTGCGCACCTTCTTGCAGTAGGAGCAGATCGGCAGCAGGCCCCGCAGCGCCTTCACCTCCGCGAGCGCCTGCTCGGCGGCCCGGCGCGCGGTGCCCTCCGCCTCGAACAGGGAGGCGTTGCGGATGGCCACCGCGGCCTGGTCCACGAAGGCGTCCAGCAGCCGCTCGTCGTCGGCGTCGAAGCGGAACGGCTCGCGGCCGTTGAGGGCGAGGATGCCGAGGAGGACCCCGTCCAGCATGACCGGAAGGCCGAAGAAGGTCTTGAGCCCGTGGCTCCGCCACCAGTCGAGCGCCACGAAGCGGCCGTCGCTGAAGACGTCGGGCACGTTGACGACGCGGCCGTGGCGGGCGACCCAGCCGAGCACACCCCCGTCGAAGGGCAGGCTCGGCACCGGCCAGTCCGCCGCCATCGTCTCGTCGGAGAACGCCACCAGCCGCAGGGTTCGCGTGTCCTGGCTGGCGACCCAGAAGCAGGCCGCCGCCGTCCCGGCGAGCTGGGCCGCCGCCACCGTGATCTCGTGGAGGACATGGTTGAGGTCGAGGCTGCTCGACACGACCCGGTTCAGCCGCGTCACGGTGTGCAGGCGCTGGATTCTGTCCTGGCCCGCCGCGTAGAGACGCGCGTGCGTGATGGCGATGGCCGCCTGGTCCACGAAGCTCTGCAGCAGGGTGTCGTCCTCGGGGCGGCCCGCGAACTCAGTCTTGCACGCGATGGCGAGAACGCCGATCGCGGTGTCGCCGTGCAGGATCGGCACCGCGATCCCGCTCCGGAGGCCGTGCCCGCGGAACCAGCCGGCGGCGCGCGTCCGGGGATCCGCGTCCAGATCCGGCACGTGGATGGTGCGCCGGCTGCGGAGGGCCGCGCCGGCCACCCCCTCGTCGAGACCCATCGCCCGAGCCGGATAGTCTTGCCACTGCCCGGACGGCGAGATCGCTCGCGCCTCGAGCACCTGGCGCGCGTCGTTCACCGTGAAGACGATCACGAGATCCGCGTTCATGAGGCGGGTTGCCGCGCGCGCGATCTGGTCGAGGATCCGGTCGAGATCCAGCGAGCTCGTGATGAGCCGGTTCAGGGCGGCGAGCGTGTCCGTGCGATAGAGCCGGTCCTCGAGGTCCTCGCGTAGGCGCGCGTGCTCGAGGGCCAGGGCGGCCAGGTCCGCGAAGGAGGTCAGGTACGCGATCTCCTCCTCGCCGAAGTCCCGCGGCTTTTCGGTATTCAGGGTCAGGACCCCGAGCACCCGTCCTTTCGCCTTGATGGGAAGCCCCAGGTAATTCACGACCCCGGCCGCCCGGTCCTGCGCGGCGAGGAAGTTCTTCGGATCGTTCTGGGTATCCGGCGAGAACAGGACTTCTCCGGTGGTGGCCACCGTCCCGGAATAGCTGCTGCCGAGTGGCAGCTCGGTGCCCACCGGCACCACGCCTCCCGCCACCGCGGCGATCCTCAGAACCCGACGCTCTTGGTCCAGGGCCAGCACCTTCACGTACGGGGTCCCCGCGATCCGGGACGCCTCGGTCACGATCACCTCCAGCATGGACTTGAGGTCGACCTCGGTCATGACCGCCCGCTCGGCCCGGAGCAGGGCCGCGAGCGCCTCCTGGCGTGTCTCGAGTGTTCGCGTCTGATCGGCGACCGCGCCTTCCAGGTCGGCGGACACCCGGTTGAAGCGCGCGACCAGAAGGTAGTGCAGCCCGGCCGCGACCGCGACGAAGGCATAGTCGAACAGGCGGACGCTCTGGATGACCCGGGCCGCGTGCAGCACGTCGTTGATCGCGAAGAGGAGGTAGACGGTGAACCCACCCAGAACCGCACGCCGCTCCCCGATCGCGAGGGCGCGGGAGCGCCAGACCGTGACGGCGCAGTACGCGAAGACCGTGAGGAGGCAGGGCACGAGCGCGGTCATCAACGGGCCCGGCACCAGCGCCCAGTAGCGCGCGCCCAGCGCATCGGTCCGCAGATAGACGGTGTTCGTGACGACCCCCTCGCCGAGCCCCGCCAGGGCGAGCAGGGCCAGATTGGCCCCGACGAGGCCCGCCAGCCGCGGACGGGGAAGCGCCCGCCGGGCGAGGGCGTGACTGAGGCCGATCATCACCGTGATCAGCGACAGCGAGCTGATCCACGCGAGGCGGGCCCCGAGTCCGGCCCCGGCCGGGGTCTCCGCCACCGCCTGGAGATAGTGACCCGCGAGCACGACGAGGCTGGTGGCGCACCACGTGACCACCCATGGATGCAGCGTTTCGCGCCGGCGTCCGAACCACAGGAAGAGCTGGTGGACAGCCACCGATGCGACCACTCCCATGAGGAGCAGCAGCGGAGTGGCGGCGCTGGGGTTGAGGGTCGGCATCGGCGGTCGGCTCTAGCCCTGGAACTCCCGGGCGGAGATGCCGTAGCGCTTCATCTTCGCGTGCAGCGTCGTGTAGTTGGTCCGCAGCAGGCGTGCCGCCTGGCTCTTGTTGCCGACCGTGGCGGTGAGCGCGCGACGGATCGCCTCGCCCTCCGCGGCGGCCACCGCGCCGTCCACGATCTGGCGGAGCGAGCAGGTGCCGACTCTCGATCGGGCCTCCGCCGCGCGAGTGGTCTGGCGTTCGGCGGCGCGGCCGGCGAGCGCGCCGGTCAACGACACCCGTGAGAGCGGACCCAGGTCCACGCTCGAGATCCAGGGGAAAACCGCTTCGATCGTGCTCATGTTGTAGCCTCCTCCGGGGCTCACTGAGGCCCCTGCCCTCTCGTCTCACGGCAAGGGTGGTGCCACGCGGAAGGAGGCCCGGCCGCGCCGGTCACGCGGCGAGACCTCGTCAGTGTTTCCCGCTACTTGGAGCAGCGTGGACCCATCCGGGCGATGGTGGCCGGAGGACCCGGGTATTGCGGCGAATCCAGGACTATGGCGGGAGGACTATAGCGGCGCCGCCAGGGGCCGATCAGCGCGGCATGAAGTCGCGGGCGGAGATCGAGTAGCGCTTCATCTTGGCGTGAAGCGTCGTGTAGTCGGTGCGCAGGAGACGGGCCGCCTGGCTCTTGTTGCCCTTGGTGGTCTGGAGCGCGTGCCGGATCAGCTCGCGCTCGGCCTGCACCGCGGCCAGCTCCGCGACCTCGCGCAGCGAGAGATCGCCCCCGGCGTGCTCGGGGACCGGCGGCGCCCCGGCGGGCGCCTCCGCGGTGAGCGGGGGGAGGTGCTCCACGGTGACCTCGTCGGTCGCCACGAGCGCCGCCTTGCGGATCACGTTCTTCAGCTCGCGCACGTTGCCGGGCCAGTCGTGGCGGAGCAGCGCCTGCATGGCCTCCTCCGCGATCCGGCGCACCGGCCGCCGCAGCTCCATGCTCACCTCGTCGAGGAAGCGCTGGGCGAGATGGGCGATGTCCTCGCGCCGGCTGCGCAGCGGCGGCAGCGTGATCGTGAACTCGCCGAGCCGGTAGTAGAGATCGGCCCGGAAGCGGCCGGCCTTCACGCCCTCCTGCAGCTCCGAATTCGTCGCGGCGATGATGCGCACGTCCACCGCCACCGCGCGAGCGCTCCCGAGCGGCTGCACTTCCCGCTGTTCCAGCGCCCGGAGCAGCTTGGCCTGGGTCGCCACCGGGATATTGCCGATCTCGTCGAGGAACAGGGTGCCGCCCTTCGCGAGCTGGAAGTGGCCTTCCCGCTTCGTCTGCGCGCCGGTGAACGCTCCGCGCTCGTGGCCGAAGAGCTCCGACTCCACCAGGGTCTCCGGGATCGCGCCGCAGTCCACCGCCACGAACGGAGCCTGCCGGCGCGGGCTCTGCTGGTGAATGGCGCGCGCCACCAGCTCCTTGCCGGTCCCGGTCTCGCCCTGCACCAGCACCGTGAAATTGGATTCGGCGACCTGGCCCACCTGCTGGATCACCTGGGCGATCGCGGGGCTGCCGCCCATGCGCTCGGCCAGCCCACTGCCCTGCCCCTCGCGCTTCAGCTCGTCGATGCGCGAGCGGAGCTGGGTGCGCTCCACCGCGCGCTGGACGGTCAGGGCCAGCAGCTCCACGTCGAACGGCTTGGTGAGGTAGTCGTAGGCCCCGAGCTTCATGGCCCGCACCGCGGTGGCCAGGTCGGCGTGCGCGGTGCAGATGATGACCGGCACCTCCGGGTCCAGGCGCTTGATCTCGGGCAGCGCGTCCATGCCGCTCGTGCGCGGCATGCTGAGATCCATCAGGATCACGGCGGGGTGTTCGCGCTGGACCTGCTGCAGCGCGGCCGCACCATCCTCGGCGGTGACGACCTCGAATCCCTTGGACTGCAGAACTGCGCCGAGGAGCGACCGGATCTCCGCTTCGTCGTCCACGACCAGGATCTTGGTCAACCGATCATCCCGACGTCCGGAGCTGGTAGATGGCCACGTGGCGGATCGAGGCCACCGCGCGGGCGCCCTCGGCGAGCAGGAGCAGGTCCAGCTCCACGAACTCGTGCCCCTTGCCCTGGAAGAGGTTCTTGACCCTGGCGCGCGTCTCGAGCCGCTCGTGCACGCGCGGGACGCTCAGATGCTGGCCGTGGCTCTCCACGTGGATCCACGGGCTGACCCGCACGTTCCGGTCCAGCGCGCGGTTGGCCTGCTCGAGGTAGATCCCGGGATGGGCGGGCGCGTCGGCGTCGCGATACATCGACAGCTTCTCGCTCACCCGGTCCAGGAACGCGTCCGCCACCCCGCGCTCGAGGATGAGCTGGGGGGTCCCCAGCACCGTGCGGTTCTCGAGGTAGGCGCGGCTCGCGAGGGGGCGCTCCGCGGGCAGCGCGGCGGCCGGGTACGCGGCCACGTCCGGCCGCAGCAGGAGCGGGCCCAAGGGCAGGCCCATGGTCGCGGTCGCGCAGACCTCGTCCTCGTCGTTCACCACGCGGGCCTGGATGGTGACCTCGTCCTTGGAGTGGGCCGCGACGCTGGCCCGCACCGTCACCGGCCGGCCGAAGTAGATCGGTTTGGCGAAGCGCACCGAGAACGTGCCGTGGTCGAGCCAGGCCCCGCCGAGCGCCGCTACCACCGGATGCGTCATCCAGGCGTAGACGGTCACGCCGGGGACGAGACCGCCGCGGAACCCGAACGCGCGGGCCAGCCCGTCCTCGTGGATCTTGTTCTCCCACGCGTCATGGGTCGGGGTCGCGCTGACACGGTACTCGGGCAGCGCGGTGCCGACGACCAGGGCGTCGAGGCTCACGGCGCGGGCTTCGCGCCGCCGTATCCGCCCGCGAGGTCCTGGTCCGCGTTCCACTTCACCCAGGTCGCCTCGAGCTTGTCGACGGTCAGCGCCACCGGCGTGCCCGGCGTCCCGGACGCGGGGATCAGCAGCTCCTGCGGCCCGGTCAGGGTGCGCTCCCATTGCCGATCCGGTCCCGCGCACACCGCGCTCCCGTGATGGACCTGCACGAGGACCGCGCCGTCGGGCGCGCGGCGGAGGCCCACGCCCGCCCCGCGGATGGTGATGACGCCGGGACCCGCGCGGACCTCGATCTGGGTGGGAGGCGGGCTGTTGGGCGTCACCGCGATCCAGAGCCAGCCATTGTCCAGGCGAACGCGCGTGGGACCAGCCTCCGTTTCTGTAGGAAGGACGGCGAGGTGGGACCGCGAGCCGAGCCGCAGCGCCTGCCCGCTGGCGGTCTTGAGCGTGATCCGCCCGCCGACCTGCGTGCGCACGCTATCGCCCTCGCCCAGCTCGGCGCGGAGCCCGGCCGGAGCCCACGCGGGCGCGCCCCTCTTGTGGAGCTCCGCCGGCCCCCCGAGGGTGACGACCTGGGCGGGCAGCTCTTTCGGCTGGGCCCACGCGAGACCGGCGGAGAGCCCGGCGAGGAGACCGGCACCGCCCACCACCGCCGCCCACATGATCTTGATCACGCTGAGACCTCCGGAGACCCGGGGTGATATCCCGGACAGCGTAGCACGGGGAGGCGCGGATACTTCGCAAACGCGGGATCGCGGGCGGAGAGCGCGCAGAGCCAGAACTCCGACCCGCGCGCCGAGACCACGCGGCGCGCGTTGCCGCAGGCCGCGCAGAGACCCGGGTCCCGCGACTCGCCGCGCGCGCCGGTCTGCGGCGGAGGAATGGCTAGCGCCCGGTGAAGCGCGGGGGACGCTTGTCGAAGAAGGCGGCGATGCCCTCGCGCGCGTCGTCGGAGAGCGCCACGGGATCGCTCAACGGGCCGGCGCCCCGGGCTCGTCCAGCAGATCGAGGAACTGGGTGAGGATGCGGGCGGTCGCGCCCCAGACAAGGTCGTCGGGCGAGACCTGGTAGAACTGCACCGGGTGCTGCTCGCCGTTGCGCTCCCAGATCTCGGTGCGGAAGATGGCCGGGTCGCGCAGCTTGGCCAGGGGCACCTCCAGCACGCGCTCGATCTCCCGCCCGTCCGGGGCGAAGTCCACGTGGTCCCGAACGATGCCGACCACCGGCGTGATGATGAAGTTGGTGGCGCGCGTCTCCGTGTCGTCCAGCAGCCCGAGCACCTCCACCGCCTCGGCGGGCAGGCGGATCTCCTCCCACGCCTCGCGCAGCGCGGTCTCCACCCGCGAGGCATCCCGCTGCTCGACGACGCCGCCCGGAAACGAAAACTGGCCCTTGTGATGCGGCACGCTCGCCGTCTTCTTGGTGAAGAGCACGTGCGGCCCGTCGTGATCCGTCACCGGCACCAGCACCGCCGCCGACACCAGGTCGCTCCGGTCCAGCGCCACCCGCGGCCGCCGGCTCAGCGCCGCATCCAGCAGCCTCCGCAGGCTTTCGAGGTCGAGCGGCGCGGCGGCCATGCTCAGCAGTTTGACGGCCGGCAGGAGACCGAAAGTCCGCCGTTGGGGGAGTGCGGGGGCCATTTCTGGGCCCCCGCATTAGAAGAGAAGCTTCCGGTCGCCAGCCGGCTCACGCGAAGCGACAGCCCACCGACCCCAACCGCGTGAAGGCGGCGCGCACCGACTGCCCCGCGGTGGGCCGCAGGACTTTGGAGATGGAGCCGGTGAGCACGATGTCGCCCGCGTGGAGGCCGCGGCCCATCTTGCCCAGGGTATTCGCGGCCCACGCGAGGGAGACGAGCGGGTTGCCCAGCACCTCGGCCGCGGTCTGGGTGGCAACGATCTGGCCGTCCTGCTCGAAGACCACGCCCTCGAGCGCCAGGTCGACGCCGGTCACCGAGGTGAGCGGCCGGCCGAGCACGATGGCGTTCGTGTAGACGCCGTCGGCGACGACGTCGACCCCGCGCGGCGTGCCGCTCAGCCGGAAGTCGATCAGCTCGAAGGAGGGCATCGCGCCCTCCACCGCCAGCAGGGCGGACGCGGAGGTCACGCCGGGACCGGCCAGGTCCGCCTTGAGCAGGAACGCGACCTCGACCTCGACCCCGATCGCGACGAAGCGCGCCAGCGGCACCACGTCGCCGCCGCCGAAGACGCCGGAGGCGAGCATGAAGCCCAGCACCGGCTCGGTCACGCCGTGGCGCTCCTGGAGCGCGGCGGTGGTGAAGCCCACCTTGTAGCCCACCACGCGCTCCCCGCGGCCGACCAGCGCCTGCTCGAGCTGTCGCTGCAGCGCGTAGGCCTGCTCGAGGGTCAGGTCCGGCGCGAGCTCGCTGACCGGGCTTACCGCGGCGCGGCCCAGGCGTCCCTTCAGCAGGTGCTCGACGAGCGCGGCGGTCATGGTCAGCGCGAGGCCGACCGCGGCTCTAGCCGGGCGGTGATCGCGGCGAGGACGGCGGCCGCGCTGCCCCGGATCACGAGGTCAGCCTGGCCGTCGTGAGGCGTGTCGGTCAGGTTCACGATCGCCAGGGTGGCGCCCGCGTCCTTGGCGTGGAGTGGCATGTAGGCGGCGGGGTAGACGACCAGGGACGAGCCCACGACCACGAAGAGGTCGCAGGCCCGCGCGCGATGCTCCGCCTCTTCCATCTCCCGTCGGGGCATGGCCTCGCCGAACATGACGGTGCGGGGCTTGATGATGCCGCCGCAGGGCGGATCGCAGAGCGGCACCGCCACGCCCGCGTCCAGCCACTCCTGCACGCGCTCCCGCTCGTAGGGGCGCTCACAGGTGAGACACCGGGCGCGGGTGGCGTTGCCGTGCAGCTCGATCACCCGGTCCGCGGGCAGCCCGGCCCGCTGGTGGAGATTGTCGATGTTCTGGGTGATCACGCAGTCGAGCTTCCCAAGCCGCCACAGGCTTACCAGCGCGTGATGCGCCGGGTTGGGCTCGGCGCGGCGGATCACCGGAAAGGTGGTGCGGCCCAGCTCCCAGTAGCGGCGGCGGCCGGCCTCGCTCGCCATGAAGTTCTGGAAGGTGAACTCGTTGGGATCGAAGCGGTCCCAGACACCGCCCGGGCTGCGGAAGTCCGGGATCCCGGACTCGGTGCTGACCCCGGCTCCGGTGAAGGCGACGATGCGCGAGGAGGCTGCAACGACCGCCGCCAGGCGCTCGAGATCGGCTCCACTCACCTGCGCCGCTTCCCCTTCTTTTTCAAGCTTTTCTTGGTGGCTTTCTTCTTCGCCACTTTAGCCGCCCGTCGTCCGGCCGGCGCCCCGCCGCGCGGCTTCGACCGCGGGGCCGCGTAGGCATCGTTCCGGGCGCCAACCCCGCCGCGGATCCGCGCACCGCTCCTGACGGCCTGGATCCAGCCGGTGAGGTCAGCGGCCAGCTCCGGGTAGCAGTGGTCGCGATACGCCTCGAGCGCGCGCAAGGCCGCCTCATCCTTCCACGGCTTCAGGACGAACGGCGCCTCGGGGTCGTGCACGTCGAAGGGCGCTTCGGTCGCCATGGCCATGACGATGTACCGCCGGGTCAGCTCGGGCATGTGAGCCTCCTGGTCTGGTGAGGCGGGCCCGCTCGCGCGGCCGCGGACCGCCCAGGTTGTGTGCCAGCCTCATGTCGGCGCCCGGCCCCTGCATCCGGCCGGCGCGCCCGACGAGCTGGTCGTGGATATTGTTGATCATGAGCCGCCCTAGCCTACTCTGGCGCGGGCGCGGGTCGCAAGATCAGCCGAGTCCCAGCACCCGCGGGAGGATCAGGGTGAACCACGGCACCAGGATGACGACGAGCAGCCCCGCGCACATCATGTAGACGTAGGGCATCATCGCGCCGGTCGCGCGATCGCTGGGGACGTTGGCGATGCCGCACGCGATGAAGAAGCCGACCCCGATCGGCGGCAGGAAGAGGCCGATGCCGGTGGCCGCCACCACCACCGTGCTGTAGTGCACGACGTCGATCCCGAGCCTGGTCACCACCGGCATGAAGGTCGGCAGCAGGATGACCACCGCGGGGAGGCCCTCGAGCACCGCGCCGAGGAGGATGAAGAGCACCGCGGTGAGGACCAGGAAGACGATGTTCCCGCCGGGCACCGCCAGCATCGCCTTCAGGAGAATCTGGGGGACCTGCTGTACCGCCAGCACCCACGCCACCACCGCGGCGGTCCCCAGCAGGAAGCACACCGCGGCGGTCACCACCGCGCTGTGCACCACGAGGCGCGGCAGATCCTTCCAGGCGATCTCGCGGTACACGAAGACACCCACGATGAAGGCGTACAGCACCGCGAGCACCGCCGCCTCGGTCGGCGTCACCACTCCGCCGAGGATGCCACCGAAGATGATGGCGGGCAGCCCGAGCGGGATCAGGGCGTCGGTGAACGCGCGGCCCACCGCGGCCCAGGTGACCCGCTCCCGCGCCTCGATGCCACTGCGGCCGGCGTCGTACCAGATGTAGACCATGATCGCCAGCGCGATGACCACCGCGGGCACGAAGCCCGCCGCGAAGAGCGCGGCCACCGACACGTTGGCGACCGAGCCGATGACGATCATCAGGATGCAGGGCGGCACCAGGATGCCCATCGCGGAGGCGGCGGAGACCACCGCCACCGCCTGCTCCGGCCGGTAGCCGGCCCGCAGCATGGGCGGGATCATGGTGGAGCCGATGGCCGACACGTCGGCCACCGTGGAGCCCGAGATCCCGGAGAAGATGTACTCCGCCACTACCACCGCCATCGAGAGGCCGCCCCGGATCCACCCCACCAGCACCTGGGCGAGCCGCACGAGGCGGACCGCGATGCCTCCCGTCTCCATCAGGGCGCCCGCCAGGATGAAGAGGGGGATGGCGAGCAGCACGAACGAGTCCACGCCCTCGAACATCTGCTTCACGACCACGGTGAGCGGGTACTGCCCGCTCCACCAGAGGCCCAGGAAGGCGGAGACACCGATCACGAAGGCCACCGGCACACCCAGGGCGAGCAAGGCGAAGAAGGAGACCGCGATGATCGTGATCACACCCGAAGATGGGCCGGCGCGCCGCGGAGCGCGCGCCAGAGATGCGGCAGGCTGTAGAGGATGACCAGGGCGCCGCCCGCGGGCACCGAGGCATAGACGTACTGCTTGGACAGGCCCATCACGGGTGTGCGCTGGAACTGCCCCAGTTCCACCAGCTTCCAGCCCTGCTGGATCAGGACCAGGCCGAAGCCCATCAGGACGAGCACCCCGAAGACGTGGACGACGCGCCGCGCGGTGGGCGGGAAGCGGTCGACCAGGAGATGCAGGCGGAAGTGGGCGCTGCGCCGCACGCCCACCGCCGCCCCCAGGAATACGATCCACACGAAGAGCAGCCGGGCGATCTCGTCGTACCACGTGAAGGTGCTACGGATCACGTAACGGGAGAAGACGCCCAGGAAGACGTCCACGCACAGCACCACCATCATCAGGAGCAGCAAACCCTCGACGAGGTTCGAGGCGGCGCGGAACAGCACGGACTACTTGGTCGCCGCCGCCTGCACCGCCGCCCGGAGCTTGGCCATGAACTCCTTGCCCACCTGCCCCTCGACGTAGTCGTAGGCCGGCTTCATGAGCCCCTGGAAGGCCTTGATGTCCTTCACCTCGTTGATCTGCACCCCCGCCTTCTTCATGATCTCGAAGTCGCTCTTCTCCTTCTGCACCTCGATGCGGCGGTGCGCCTGGCAGGCCTCACCCATCGACTCCTCGACCGCCTTCTGGAGGTCGGGAGCGAGCGCCTGGTACTTCTTGAGGTTCATGAACCAGGCGATGGGCGGGTAGGAGTGGCGGGTGAGCGAGTAGTACTTGGTCACCTCGTGGAACTTGTCCGAGGTCAGCGTGAACGACGGCAGCTCCATGCCGTCGATCGTCCCCTGCTTCATGGCCAGGTAGACCTCGACGTAGGGCATGGGCACCGGGTTGGCCCCCATCGCCTTCATCATGGCCACGTAGGTGGGCGACTCCTGCACCCGGATGGTCTGCCCCTTCATGTCCTCCGGGGTCGTGATGGCGCGCTTGTTCGACATCATGTTACGGAAGCCCCAGCCGCCGCCGAAGCAGAAGGCCTTCAGGTTCTTGGCCTCCATCTTCTTGAGCAGCTCCTGGCCGAGCGGCCCATCCATCACCTTCCACACCTGCTCGCGGGTGGCCCAGAGGAAGGGCAGGTCGAGGGCCTGGTAGGAGGGCTCGAACATGCCGCCCACCGGCGCGCTGCCGATCGCGACCACGTCGATGGTGCCGAGCTGCACCCCTTCCAGGTGCGCGGCCTCGCCTTTGGCCAGCGCGTTGGCGATGTGCACGTCGACCTTGATCCGCCCCCGGCTTCGCTCGGCCATCTGCTTCGCGAAGATCTCCATCGTGTCATTCAGCGGATTGCCGCCGGAGGTCGCCGTGCCCGCCTTCCACACCATGGCGGGTTGCGCGGGGACGACGGACGGCGCGCCCAGGACGGCGGCCAGGCAAAGGGCGACGACGAAAACCAGGCAGCGATGCATGGTCGGCTCTCCTCGGAGTCGGTCGGGCACAGCAGCGCGAAGCGGGGGCGTCATCGGAAGCCGCCCTTGTGTAACATGCCGGGTCGAGGGGGGTCAAGGCGCGTTGACCCTGGACTTCGCGGCGGCGGCGGGGCAGGCTGAAGCCCGCCGGCCGCCCCGCGGCCCGGACGAACACGAATCCACCACGGACAGGAGGAGCGCGATGAGGGAGCCGTCTCTCGATGGGCTGCACGCACGGCTGGAGCGTCTCGAGCGCCAGGTCGCCTGGTGGCGCCGCGTCGGCGTCGCCGCGCTCGCCGGCCTGGGCCTCGTCGGCGCCGTCGCGGCCACCGTCACCACCAATCCCGACGAGGTGAAGACCCGCCGCCTCGTGATCACCGACGGCGAGGGCCGCGGCCGCGCCGTCCTCACGGTGGACGCGAGCGACCGCACGCGCCTGTCGCTCGCGGACCGAGACGGCGCCACCACCGCGGATCTGACCGTCACCCCTGGGCAGTCCGCGGCCCTGTCCGTGAGCCGCGCGGGCGCCCAGGCGCAGCTCGCGGCCGCGGGCGATACCGGCCAGCTCTCGGTCGGGGCCCGCGGGCAACGGGGATGGCTCGTCGCGGCCCCGACCGGGTCGAGCCTGGCGCTCGGCAACGACCCGGGCAAGCCGCAGGTCACGGTCGCGACCAGCCCGACCCAGAGCCCAAGCCTTCAGCTTTCCGATCGTGAGGGCAACGCCGTCTGGAAGGCGCCGTAGACGAAATTCGTCGTCCGCTTGGACGTTTTTTAAGGTCCGGCGCACCCCGGACCCTTGTGTTATCAGCCGCTTAGCCTCTCAATTCCGTGGCACCGCTCTTGCTCGATTTCACACCGCCTGGGAAACCCGAATGAGCAAGACCTCGATCAATCGTGAGGTGGCCCTCGCCGGCCAGCGGGTCCGGCGCAAGGTGATCTTCGCCCTCACCCTCTGCTCGGTGATCCCGCTACTCCTGCTGGCCTACGCGTTTCACACCCCGGTGCGCGAGCTTCTGGGCCCGCTCGTGGGTCTGGCGGACTCGGTGAGCATCCCGGCGCTCCTCACCTTCACCGCGCTCCTCATGGCCGGCGGCGCCTTCATCGTCTGGGACATCGCTACCGCCTTGTCGCGCGCCGCGCAGCTCAGCAACGAGCAGCGCCCGGAACTGCCGGCGGAGCCTTCCCGCAAAGATGAGATCGGCACCCTCATGAGCTCCTTCGCGCGCATGCTCGCCACCATCGAGCAGCAGTCGCAGGAGATCAACGAGTTTCCGCGCCGGCTGGACCAGCTCATCCGCGAGGCCTTCCGCGACTCCCTGACCGGGCTGCCCAACCGGGCCCTCTTCATGGACCGCCTCACCCACGCCTTGACCCGCGCGGAGCGGACCGGCACCAACCTGGCGGTGCTCTTCCTCGATCTGGACCGTTTCAAGATCCTGAATGACACGCTCGGCCAGGAGGTCGGTGACCGGCTTCTGGTGGAAGTCGGGCATCGCCTGGCCGCGTGCCTGAGCCCGGAGGACACCGTCGCGCGCCTGGGCGGAGACGAGTTTGCGCTGCTGCTGGAGAACTCCTCCGATCTCAACGCCGCCACCGCGCTGGCCGAGCGGGTCTCCGCGGAGATCCAGCGCCCGTTCGTCGTGGAGGGACGCGACGTCCTGATCTCGGCGAGCATCGGGGTCGCCCTCACCGGCGGCGGATCCATGCAGCCGGAGGAGGTGCTCCGCAACGCGGATCTGGCCATGTACCAGGCCAAGGCCGAGGGCCGCGCGCGGTACGAGCTCTACGAGCCCGGCTTGAGCGTCTCCACCCGCGACCGCCTGGACCTGCAGGCCGATCTCCGCACTGCGGGAGCGCGCCAGGAGCTGAGCCTCCGCTACCAGCCGGTGGTTGCACTGGGGAATATCCGTCCAGTCGAGGTCGAGGCGCTGGTCCGCTGGGATCACCGCCGGCGCGGCGAGCTGCTCCCCGCCGACTTCATCGGCCTGTCGGAAGAGACGGGCCTGATCCTGCCCATGGGCCGGTGGATCCTGCGCGAGGCGTGCCGCCAGGCGCGGGCCTGGCAGTCGGAGTCCTCCGGGGTCCCCCCGCTCATCGTCAGCGTCAATCTCTCGGCGGGCCAGTTCGAGCGGGAGGCGCTCCCCGAGGAAGTCGCCACCATCGTGCGTGAGACCGGGTTCGACCCGCGTCGCCTGCAGCTCGAGATCAGCGAGGCCGTCCTGATGCGCGACGACCCGCGGATGTTCGACCGGCTGGACGCCCTCAAGGCGATCGGCGTGCGCCTGGCCATCGACGACTTCGGCACCGGCTACGCCTCGCTCTCGTATCTGAAGCGTCTGCCGGTGGACTGTCTCAAGATCGACCGCTCGCTCGTCAAGGGCGTGGGCTACGAGACGGAGGACACCGCCGTCATCCGGGCGGTGGCCGGCCTCGCGCACAGCCTCGGCATCACGGTCACCGCGGAAGGCATCGAGACGCAGGACCAGCTCGTCCAGCTCCGCGCGGTCGGTTGCGACCAGGGCCAGGGTTACTTCTTCGCACGGCCGGTCTCGGCGGATCGGGTTCCCGAGCTCCTCGCGAGCCTCGGCGCCGACGACCGGCACGGGAGTCCCTCATGGCTCGGCTGACCCTGCGCGGGCTCGCCCGCACGCTCGTGGTGCGGCTGATCGGGATCGTGGCCTTCACCGGCGCGCTCGGGATCGGCCTGTCGTGGCTCCTCGAGATGGCCGTCTCCGAGCCGGAGTGGACCGAGACCGCCGCGGTCGCCCAGCGGGCGGTGGACCGGAGCGGGCTGCCCGAGCTGCTCGCGGGCCAGAACGCGCGCAGCCCCAAGCGCTGGGCCGAGGAGAGCGCGCGCTTCGTCCGCGAGCTGCCCGGCGTCGTCAACATCCGGGTCTGGGACCCGCAGGGCACCGTGGTCTGGGCGGTGCAGTCCGGGCTGATCGGCCAGCGCTCCGATGGCCACGAGTTGCGGGACGCCCTCAACGGGCGGGTCGCGGTCCGGTTCTCCTCGGTGGCCCCGCCGAACGCGGAGGCCCAGCGCTTCGTCTCTCCCAACGTGGCCGACCTCTTCGTCCCCGTCTACGGCCCGGGCGCCGCGCGCGTGGTCGGGGTGGTGGAGCTCTCCCAGGCGCCGCTGCGCATGGACCAGGCTCACGAGCGCTGGAGCCTGCTCGCCTGGAACATCGCCCTCGGCACCGGCGGGATCCTCTGCCTGATCCTCCTGCCTGCGGCCTGGCGCAGCCACCGGCGCACGATGGCCGAGGCCAGCTCGACCTCGCAGCGCTCGGTGCAGCGCACCCAGGAGCTGCAGCGCACCACCGAGCAGCTCCGCGACGCGCTCAAGGCGGTGAAGCAGCGCGCCGAGGAGACCGACCGGATGCTCGAGGTGACCGAGGCCATCGGCTCGGCGATCGAGCAGAAGGCGCTGTTCGAGGTCATCGCGCATGGCGCCGCGCGCGCTTGCCGAGTAGACCGCGGCTCCATCTTCCTGCGCGACAAGTCCGGCCAGCTCATGGTCCCGGTCAGCTCGCAGCTCGCCGACCGCGCGGGCGCCGCGCGGGGCGCGGATGGCGCGGAGACCCTTCGCGCCCTCGCGCTCGATGAGATGCCCTCGTTCCTCCTGGAGGCGGTGCGGCGCCAGGAGCCGGTGGTCATCTCCGACCCGGGCAGCGACCCGCGCGTGCCGCAGGGTTGGGTCGGGCTCTTCCAGGCCAAGTCCGCGCTGGTGGTGCCGCTGATCCACCAGGGCCGGACCGCGGGCGTGCTCATCCTGGACCATCTCAAGACGCTCCACGTGTTCACGGACGAGGAGATCCGCCTCGCCACCACGCTGGCCGCCCAGGCCGCGGTGGCGCTCGAGAAGGCGCGGCTCTACGACGAGATCCAGCAGCGCCTGCAGCAGACCGAGACGCTGCTCGCGGTCAGCCAGGCCATCGGCTCGGCCCCCGATCTCCCCGAGGCCATCCGCCGGACCACTCGGGAAATGGTGCGTATCCTGGGCGCCGACACCGGCGTGGCCTGGTGCGTGACGGGCGGCGGCGACCGCTTCATCCCGCTCGCGGGCTACCACGTCCCGCGCGACCTGCGCGAGCCGCTCTCGGGCCTGCCGCTGGCCCCGGACGACCCGCTGCTCGACCTCGTGAAGCGCCTGCGCACCGCGCTGCACTCGAGCAATAGCAAGACGGACCCGCGCTTCAACCAGGCCGCGCTCAAGCTCCTGCCCCAGGCGTCGTTGTTGATCCAGCCGGTCCAGGTCAGCGACGAGCTCCTTGGCATCTTCGCCATCTCCTGGGTGCGCGACGCGCACGCCTTCTCGATGGACGACCTGCGCCTCGCCGACGGCATCGCCAAGCAGGCGGCGGTGGCGATCGAGCTGCACCGCACGCAGCGGCACATCATCGAGCAGGAGCGGCTCAACGCGGTCGGCAAGATGGCGAGCGGCCTCGCCCACGACTTCAACAACGCGCTGGTACCGATCTCCGGCTACGCGGAGATGCTGCTCGAGCACCCGGAGATCCTCCAGGACGCGGCCAAGTCCACCCGATATCTCAAGCTGATCATGACCGGGGTGGAGGACGCGGCCAGCGTGGTGAGCCGGCTGCGCGAGTTCTACCGAAAGCGCGAGGAGGGTGAGACCTACCGGCCGCTCTCGCTCAACCAGATGGTGGAGCAGGCGGTGGCCCTCACCCGCCCCCGCTGGCGCGACGAGGCGCTCGGCAGCGGCCGCACGATCCTCGTGGAGGCCGACTTGCGCCCGGTGCCCCGCATCCTGGGCAGCGAGTCCGAGATGCGCGAGATGCTCGCCAACCTCATCTTCAACGCGGTGGACGCCATGCCCGAAGGCGGCCTGATCCGCCTCCGCACCGGCATGCGCGAGGCCTCCGCGAGCGAGGAGACCCCGATGGTCCCGCGGGTGCCCCAGGTGTTCCTGGAGGTGAGCGACACCGGCACCGGCATGACCGACGACGTGCGCCGCCGCTGCCTCGAGCCCTTCTTCTCCACCAAGGGCGAGCGGGGCACCGGCCTCGGCCTGCCCATGGTGTACGGCATCGTCAAGCGCCACCGCGGCACCATGGACATCGAGTCGACCGTCGGCAAGGGCACCACGTTCATCGTCCTGATGCCCGCCGACACCAGCCACGCCCGCGAGGTCGCGCCGCGCACGCAGGCCCCCTCTTCCGGACCGCTCCACGTCCTGGTGGTAGACGACGAGCCGATCGCCCGCGACGTGCTCAGCGAGTACCTCATGGGCGACGGCCACACCGTGGACACCGCGGTCAACGGGCGTGAGGCCTTCGAGAAGTTCAAGGCGGGCCGGTACGCGCTGGTCATCACGGACCGGGCGATGCCGGAAGTAGGCGGCGATCAGCTCGCCGCGATGGTCAAGGAGGTCTCGCCCGACACGCCGATCATCCTGCTCACCGGTTTCGGCGATCTGATGAACGCGGCCGGCGAGAAGCCGGACGGCGTGGACATGGTGGTGAAGAAGCCGATCCGCCTCGCCACCCTCCGCGAGGTCCTCGCCAAGATGACCGACGGCTCGCGCGCCGCCGAGACCGCCCCCAGCACCCGCGCCTGACGCTCCACCCCTTCAGCGGCCGAAGAGGGCCGCGCCGCCCGCCGCGCTGACCAGCACCGCCAGCCACGGCGGCGCCTTCCAGATCACCAGCAGCGCGAAGGCGACCAGGGCCAGCGCGAAGTCGGCGGGCCCCCCGATGGCCTTGGTCCACACCGGATCGTACAGCGCGCCCAGCAGCACGCCGACCACCGCGGCGTTGACACCCCGCAGGCAGGCTCGCATGAGCGCCCCGCGGCCCAGCGACGCCCAGAACGGCAGCACTCCCAGCACCAGGAGCAGGCCGGGCAGGAAGATCGCGACCAGGCAGAGCGCCGCGCCGGGCCATCCGGAAGGCGGCGCCGTCATGATCGCGCCCAGGTAGGCCGCGAAGGTGAAGAGCGGCCCCGGGACCGCCTGGGCGGCCCCGTAGCCGGAGAGAAACGCGTCCTCGCTCACCCAGCCGGGCTCCACCACCGAGGCGTGCAGCAGCGGCAGCACGACGTGCCCCCCGCCGAAGACGAGCGCACCGGCGCGGTAGAGCGCATCCGCCACCGCGAGCGCCGGCACGGCCCAGACGGCGGCGGCGATGGGCAGCCCGATCAGGAACAGGGCGAACACCACGAGCGCGGCGACCGCGAGACCCCGCGGCACCGGGATCGGCAGCCGCGCGGCCGCGCCGACCGCCGGCGCCTCGCGCGGGAGCCACGCTCCGGCGATAGCGCCGGCGAGGATCGCGGCGATCTGCCCGATCGCGGTGGGAGCGGCGGTCACGATGAGGGTGGCGACCACCGCGATGGTGGCCCGGGGGCGGTCGGGGCAGAGGCTCCGCGCCATGCTCCACACCGCCTGCGCGACCACCGCCACCGCGGCCACCTGCAGCCCGTGGAGCAGCCCGGCGCTGAGCGGGCCGGTCAACGCGGCGGCGCCCTGCGCGAACAGGACCATGGCCACTGCGGACGGGAGCGTGAAGCCGAGCCAGGCGGCGACGCCTCCGAGGAGCCCGCCACGACTCAGCCCCACCGCGAAGCCCACCTGGGAGCTGGCCGGCCCGGGCAGGAGCTGGCAGAGGGCCACCAGATCGGCGTAGGCCGCCTCGCTCAGCCAGCGGCGCCGCTCCACGAACTCCGTCCGGTAGTAGCCCAGATGCGCGATGGGGCCGCCGAAGGAGGTGAGACCTAAGCGCAGGAAGACCGCGAAGACGGACCACGCGGAGTCCGGCATCGGCACCCTAGCCCGGATCCACCATCGATTCCGGCCGCACCGCGCGGTCGAACTCCTCCGCGCTGAGGTAGCCGAGCGCCAGTGTCGCCTCCTTGAGGGTCAGCCCTTCGGCGTGCGCCTTCTTGGCGATCGCGGCGGCCCGGTCGTAGCCGATGATCGGGGAGAGGGCGGTGACCAGCATGAGCGAGCGCTCGACGAGGGACCGGATGCGCTCGCGGTCCGGCTCGATGCCCTGGGCGCAGTACCGGTCGAACGAGTCGCACGCATCCGCGAGCAGGCGCACCGAGCCCAGCACGTTGTGGATGATGAGCGGCTTGAAGACGTTCAGCTCGAAGTGGCCGGAGGCGCCGCCGATCCCCACCGCCACGTCGTTGCCCATCACCTGCGCGCACACCATGGTGAGCGCCTCGCACTGGGTCGGATTGACCTTACCCGGCATGATCGAGCTGCCCGGCTCGTTCTCCGGGATGCGCAGCTCGCCGATGCCGCAGCGCGGCCCCGAGGCGAGCCAGCGCACGTCGTTGGCGATCTTGGTGAGCGATCCGGCCAGGGTCCGGAGCGTCCCGTGGGCGCTGACCAGGGCGTCGTGGGCGGCGAGGGCCTCGAACTTGTTGGGCGCGGAGACGAAGGCCCGCCCGGTCAGGTCGGCGATGACGCGGGCCGCCCGCTCGCCGAAGCCCCGCGGGGCGTTGAGGCCGGTGCCGACCGCGGTGCCGCCCAGCGCGAGCTCGCGCAGATGTGGCAGCGCGGCCCGCACGTGCTCGACGCCGTGATCGAGCTGGCTCGCCCAGCCCGAGATCTCCTGCCCGAGCGTGAGCGGCACCGCATCTTGAAGGTGCGTGCGCCCGATCTTGACGATGTCGTTGAGCGCGCGCGCTTTCGCCCACAGGGTGTCCCGCAGCCGGCCCACCGACGGGATCAGCCGCCCCTCCAGCTGCTCCACCGCGGCGATGTGCATCGCGGTGGGAAAGGTGTCGTTGGAGGACTGGCTGCGGTTGACGTCGTCGTTCGGATGCACCGGCTGCTGGGAGCCGAGGCGGCCGCCGAGCAGCTCGTTGGCGCGGTTGGCGATCACCTCGTTGGCGTTCATGTTGGTCTGGGTCCCGCTGCCCGTCTGCCAGACCACAAGAGGGAAGTGGGTGTCGAGACGGCCGTCGATGACCTCGTCGGCCGCGTGCACGATGCCCCGAGTCTTGTCCTCGGGCAGCAGGCCGAGCTCTCGGTTCACGAGCGCGGACGCCTTCTTGAGGATGCCCAGGGCCCGGATCATCTCCCGCGGGAACCGGTCGCGCCCGATCCGGAAGTGCTCGAGCGAGCGCTGGGTCTGCGCGCCCCAGTAGCGATCGCTCGGCACCTCGATGGTGCCCATCGTGTCCTTCTCGGTTCGCGTCGTGGTCATCGGGGCCTCCCGTGGCTTGCTTGAGCCGGTTCTCGCCTTCGCATAGTATCGCCGGGAGAGGAGAGCGCGCCATGGACTGTTGCGGTCACGAGGGCCCGGGGGGCGACGCCCGCTTCGATTTCCGCCGGGTGGCCGACGGCGTCCACGTCGCGGTCGCCGCCCCCGCCTACAAGGTCAACTCCAACACCGCGATCATCGAGAGCGACGACGGCGCGGTGATCGTGGACACGTACTCCAAGCCCTCCGCGGCGCGGGTAATCGTGGACCGCCTCCGCGACATCACGGCCCGGCCGGTGCGCTACGTCGTCAACACCCATTTCCACTGGGACCACTGGCACGGCAACGAGGTCTACCCCGCGGCGTATCCGGGCGCCGAGATCATCACCAACCAGGTCACCCGCGAGGCGATGGTGAAGAAGGGCCTCAAGCGCATCCAGGACCACGTGCGGCAGGTTCCCGGGGAGATCGCCCGGCTCCGCGCCGAGCTGGCGGCGGCGGCCACCGCCGAGCAGCGCGCGACGCTCCAGGCCGATCTGAGGCTCGCCGAATCGTATCTCGCCGAGGTCCGGGCGATGAAGCCGGCGCTGCCCACCATGGTCTTCGAGCGGACGATGACGCTCTACCGTCGAGACCGCGAGATCCAGCTCCTCTATCTGGGCCGGGCCCACACCGAAGGCGACGTCTTCGTCTACCTGCCGAAGGAGAAGGTCATCATCACCGGCGACGCGGTCATCGGCTGGACGCCGTTCATGGGGGACGGCTACCCGGAGGACTGGGTCACCACCCTCGACCGGCTGGCCGAGCTGCCGTGGGACACCCTCATCATGGGCCACGGCGAGCCCGCGGGGCGGGACTGGCTCCGGACCTTCCGCGGCTACATCCACAACATGGTCCTGGCGGTACGCGAGGAAGCCGCGACCGGCGCGAGCCTGGACGACGTCAAGCAGCGCGTGACCGCGCGCCTCGCCCCGACCTACGAGCCGGCATTCGCCGCCTATCAGCACTACCGCCCGTGGCGCCAGGGCCTGCTCGCCAATATCGAGCGCACGTATCCGATGGCAAGCTGAGCGGGCGATGGCGACGGACGAGGCGCTCTTCAATCCGCTCACCCCGGAGTTCCACGCCAACCCGTATCCGTTCTACCAGCGCATGCGCGAGACCGATCCGGTCCACCTGAGCCCGCTCGGTCTCTGGGTCCTCACGCGCTACGACGACTGCGTGACGTCGCTGCGCGATCCGCGCTTCGGCCGCGACGGCTTCGAGGCCATCCTGGCGGCCCAGTACGGCGAGGAGTCCGAGACCGGGCGCCTGCCCCGATCGATGCTCTTCCGGGATCCGCCGGATCATACGCGCCTGCGCGCGCTCGTCAATCGCGCGTTCACCCCGCGGGTGATCGAGGGTATGCGCGGGCAGATCCAGGCCGTGGTGGACCGGCTGCTCGACCAGGTCGAGCGGCGCGGCCACATGGACGTCATCGGCGACCTCGCCTATCCGCTGCCGGTCACCGTGATCTGCGACATGCTCGGGGTGCCGGTGGGCGATCACGAGCAGATGCGGGACTGGTCCTCCGACATCATCCGCAGCCTCGACGCCATCGGGATCCCGTCGGACGACTCGGTCGTCGAGCGCGGGCGCGTCGGGCGGCGCGGGATCGCCGACTACTTCCGCGCGCTCCTGCCCGAGCGGCGCCGGCACCCGCGCGCCGATCTCCTGTCCTCGCTGATCGCGGTGGAGGAGCAGGGCGACCGGCTCACCGAGGGCGAGCTGCTGGCGACCTGCGTGCTGCTCTTCATCGCGGGCCACGAGACCACCGTCAACCTGATCGGCAACGGCCTGCTCGCCCTGCTGCGCCACCCCGCGGAGCTCGAGCGCCTGCGTGCTGCACCGGGGTTGATCGGCTCCGCGGTGGAGGAGCTGCTGCGCTTCGACAGCCCCGTGCAGCGGACGGCCCGCATCACGAACGCGGAGGTGGACGTGGGCGGTAAGACCCTGCCGACGGGCGCCTTCGTGGTCACCGCCATCGGCGCGGCCAACCGGGATCCACGCCACTTCCCCGACCCGGACCGGCTGGACATTGGCCGGACCGAGAACCGCCACATCGCCTTCGGGTTCGGGATCCACTTCTGCCTGGGCGCTCCCCTGGCCCGCGTGGAGGGCCAGCTCGCCCTGGGCACGCTGATGCGGCGGATGCCGAAGCTGCGGCTGGCCGGCCCGGACCTCGAATGGCGGGAGTCCTCGACCCTGCGAGGCCTCAAGGCTCTGCCGGTCGAGTTCTAGCCCCCCTACTCTCTCCCCATCGGGGAGAGGGCAGGTTGAGAGGGGGCTAACGGCGAACAGCTGAGAAGTTACTTGAGAGTGTCGACACCCGCCTTCCCGATCTGAGCGTCCTGCGCCCCGGTCACGCCCGACACCCCGATCCCACCGGCGATCTTGCCGTCGATGACGATCGGCCACCCACCGTCGAGGGGCATCGCCCCGCTCAATCTGAGGATTCTCAGATTGGCCCCACCCTGAGCGACCAAATCCTCGAAGACCTTGGTGGGCCGGCGGAACGCCACCGCGGAATAGGCCTTCTCGCGGGCCACCTCGACGCTGCCGAACTGGGCGCCGTCCAGGCGCTGCGTCATCACGAGGTTGCCGCCGGAATCGAGAATGGTGATCACCACGGGCCAGCTGTTCTTCTTGGCCTCCGCCTCCGCGCCCGCCATGACCTTCTTGGCTTGATCGAGCGTGATGCCCGGACCATAGGGTGGCGGCGCCTGCGCGCCCGCGGTGGCTGCCGTGAGAATCAGTGCCGTGCCGATGGCCAGGGACAGCAGTCGTTGCCTCGTCATGCGTTCCTCCTCGGTGGGTAACGGTGGTGGACCAGCATCAGGGAGCACGTCTGGCACTAAACTACGGAC
>DASQAL010000030.1:0-7379 GCA_035635775.1 Candidatus Acidiferrum sp. | reverse complement strand
CCGTGGCCCCCTGCGCATGTCGGGCACGTCCAGGCCGAGCGCCGCCTCCCACGCCTGCTGGGTGGCGATCTCCTGGGTCCACGGGCGCATCAGCGCGCCCGCCCGCGCGTCGCGCGCGTAGCGCTCGAGGGGATAGCGCTTGAGGAGGCCCCGCCCGCCGCAGACGCGGATCGCCTCCTGGGTCACGGTGACTGTCGACCGCTGCACGGTGACGTGGGCGGCCCGCGCGCGCTGCACCGCGTCCGGCGGGGCGTCCACCCGCGCCTCCGAGATGGCCCGGTAGTAGAGCGCGCGCGTGGCCTCCAGGGTGAAGAGCATCTCCGCCACCGCGTGCCCCTTCACGGCGGCCTCGGTGTGGAGGCCCGGCGCGCCCGCCATGTGGCCGGTCAGGTAGGCGAGCGCGCCGTCGTAAGCCGCCTGCATGAGGCCCAGGAAGGTCGCGCAGAAGGTCAGGGGCGAGAGCTGGGGGAAGGCGTTGTACATGGCGCCGAACAGGCCCGGCGGCAGTACCTCGCCGTCGTCGGGGACGTACACGTCCTGGAGCAGCATGTCGCGGCTCACCGTGCCGCGCATCCCCATCGGGTCCCAGTCGCCGGGGAAGGACACGCCCGGCGCGTCCTTCGAGATCTGAAGGTAGAGGGTGCGCTCGATCCAGGGCTCGTCGCCCAGCCGGATGGCGGGCGTGGCGAAGTAGGGCGCGCAGCCCGCGAGGGACACGAAGAACTTCCGCCCGTTGACCACGTAACCCCCGTCGACCTTCCGGGCGGTGGTGCCGAAGCGGCGGCCGCCCATGCGGAGCGCGGTGTCCGTCTCGCCCTGCTCCACCGGCTCGCTGTGGGGCTGCCCGTAGAAGGCGCCCTCCTCGATCACCTCGCGGAACTTGGCGGCGCGGAGCGTCTCGTGACGCCCGCGCGCCGCGGACGACATCGGCATGGCGTCGGCGAGCACGCCCATCATCAGCATCGTGAGGCAATGCATGTTGAAGGTGAGCGCGGTCGAGGCGTTGCCCTGCGCGATCTCCTCCGCGACCAGGCAGTAGGTCTCGTAGTCGGCGCCCAGCCCGCCGTGGCGCGTGGGGACGCAGAGGCCGAGGAGCCCCTCCGCCCGGAGATCGGCGTAGTCGTCGAACGGGAAGGACGCCTCGCGGTCGTGGCGCTCCGCGCGAGGGGCGAAGCGCTCGCGCGCGAGGCGCCGCGCGAGTGCGATCAGCTCGCGCTGGCGGGGGGAGGGCTGGAGATCCATGGCCGCGGGCTACTTCTCGCCCAGGTAGGCCTTGCGCACCACGTCGGAGTGGAGCAGCGCCGAGGCCGCATCCTGCAGCACGATGCGCCCGGTCTGGATGACGTAGCCCCGATGCGCCACCCGCAGCGCCATTCGCGCGTTCTGCTCGACGAGCAGGATCGTGGTGCCGAGTCGGTTGATGTCCCGGATGATCTCGAAGATGGTCTCCACCAGGATCGGGGAGAGGCCCATCGAGGGCTCGTCCAGCAGCAGCATGTCGGGGCGGGCCATGAGTGCGCGCCCCATCGCGAGCATCTGCTGCTCCCCGCCGGAGAGCGTACCGCCCTTTTGCTGCAGGCGGTCGCGCAGCCGCGGGAAGAGCGTCAGCACGTGCTCGAGGTCCCGGGGGATCGCCGCGCGGTCGGCGCGCGAGAAGGCCCCCAGCTCGAGGTTCTCGATCACGGTCATCGGCGCGAAGATCCGGCGGCCCTCGGGGGACTGGGCGATGCCGAGGCGGGCGATCCGGTGGGTGGGGACCCGGTCGATCCGCTGGCCGCCGAAGCTCACGGTGCCCCGCAACGGACGCACGGTCCCGAGCACGGTCCGCAGCGTGGTGGTCTTGCCGGCCCCGTTCGATCCGATCAGGGTGACGATCTCCCCGCGGGCCACGGAGAGGGACACGCCCTTGAGCGCGCGGATATTGCCGTAGTAGGCGTGGACGTCGTGGAGCTCGAGCAGGCCGCCCCCGTCGCTCATCCCGCGTCGCTCATCCGGAGACGAGCTCCTGCTCGTAGCCCTTGCCCAGGTAGGCTTCGATCACCTTCGGGTTACGCCGGATCTCGGCCGGGGTTCCTTCGGCGATCCGCGTGCCGTAGTCGAGCACGGTGATGCGGTCGGAGATCGCCATGACGACCTCCATGTGGTGCTCGATGAGCAGGACTGCGAGGCCGAGCTCCCCGCGCAGCAGCCCGATCAGCTCGGTGAGCGTGTCGGTCTCGCGTGGGTTCATCCCGGCGGTCGGCTCGTCGAGGAGGAGCAGCGTCGGCGCGGTGGCGAGCGCCCGCGCGATCTCGAGCCGCCGCTGGTCGCCGTAAGCCAGGTTCTTGGCCAGCTCGCTGTCCTTGTCGGCCAGGCCCACGAAGGCGAGCATCTCCCGCGCCCGGGCGCGCGCCCGGACCTCCTCGGCGACGACCGCGGGCGGCCGGAAGACCACGCCGGCCACCGAGGCGCGGAGGCGGCAGTGCTCGCCGACCAGAACATTGTCCAGCACGGTCATGTTCTGGAAGAGTCGGATGGACTGGAAGGTGCGGGCGATCCCACGCCCGACGATCGCGTGGGGCCGGAGGCCGACCAGGCTCGCGCCGTCGAGGAGGATCTCGCCCCGGTCCGGCCGGAGCAGGCCGGTGACGAGGTTGAAGAAGGTCGTCTTGCCGGCACCGTTCGGGCCGATCAGCCCGACGATGCCGCGCGGCGGGATCACCAGGTCCACCTCGCTCACCGCCACCAGGCCCCCGAAGGACCGGCTCAGGCGGCGCACGTCGAGCGCCGGGCGGCTGGTGGGTAGCGCGGCCGGCGCCGCGGTCGCTTCCCGCAGCCAGCCCGGGATGGCCTCCGCGCGCGGGCGGGGCGGCGCGGTCACGAGGGCCATGGCTTCCTCGCGCTCGTCCACGTCCGCGGCGGGTGGGCGCACCCGGCGGCCCGCGAGCCCCTCCGGCCGGATCAGCATGATGACGACCAGGCCCAGACCGAAGAAGAACCAGCGCCAGAGCGTGAGGTCGACGCTCACCAGCGTCGCGACCCCGAGCGAGCGCCCGATCCACCGGATCAGGAATGTCATCTGGGCGAGCAGGATCCGGTCGAAGAGCGTGATCAGCATGCCGCCGAGGATCACGCCCTTGAGGCTGCCCATGCCGCCGAGCACGACCATGCACAGCAGCATGATCGAGACGTTGAACTCGAAGGCGCCGGGGGTGATGGCCTGCAGCTTGGCCGCGCAGAACGAGCCGGCGAAACCCGCGAAGGACGCCCCGAGGGCGAAGGCCAGGAGCTTGGTCTTGATCGGGTTCACCCCGGTGCAGTCGGCGGCCGTCTCGTCCTCACGGATCGCCATCCAGGCGCGCCCGAGCCGCGAGTCGCGCATCCGGTTCATGGCCCAGAGCGAGCCCGCGCCGATGACGAGGATGAGGAAGTACCAGGGGATGAAGCCGGTGTCGAAGTCGACCCCGGGCAGGTACGGCCGGCCGACCGGGTTCACCCCGTTCTCGCCGCCGGTCAGGTTCAGCCGCTCGACCGGGCGCCAGCCGCCGATGTCGATCGTGATATCGCCGAGGTTGCGGATGGCGACCGGGATGATCTCGCCGAAGGCGAGCGTGATGATGGCCAGATAGTCGCCGCGGACGCGGAGGGTCGGGAACCCGATCACGACGCCGAGGCCGGCCGACACCAGCGCGGCGATCCAGATCACGACCCAGAAGCTCCACGCGTGCCCGTAGAGCGGGGAGCCCAGCACCGGGGAGTTCAGCAGCCCCATGGTGTAGGCGCCGATGGCGAAGAAGGCGGCGTAGCCCAGATCGAGGAGCCCCGCGTAGCCGACCACGATGTTGAGCCCGAGCGCGAGCAGAACGTAGATCATCGCGTCGGTGACCGCGTGGATCGTCTGGGCGTGCAGCGTGCGGTCGAGGAACGGGTAGGCGACGAGCGCGGTGACGAGCAGGGCCGCGGGAAGGGGCCGGACGCGCTGCGGGTCGGTCACGCCTTGTCCGGGACGCGCTCGCCGAGAAGGCCCTGGGGCCGGAAGACGAGGACCAGGATCAGGATCGTGAAGACGATCGCGTTGGTCCAGCGCGCCGAGATGTACTGGTCGCTCCACGCGGAGAGGAAGCCGATCACGAGGCCGCCGAGGGCCGCGCCGGGCATGCTGCCGATACCGCCCAGCACCGCCGCGGTGAAGGCGCGCAGGCCGGCCTGGTAACCCATCCACCACATCCCGATATTGTAGTAGAGGCCCTGGATGAGGCCGGCCGCCCCGGCCAAAGCGCCGCCGATGAAGAAGGTGAGGATGATGGTCTTCTCGACGTCGATTCCCATGGCGAGCGCGGTCTCCTTGTCCTGGGCGGTGGCCCGCATCGCCTTGCCCCAGCGCGTGCGGGTCACGAAGTACTGGAGCGCGATCATGAGCGGGATCGTGGTGGCGAGGACCAGGATGTCCTTGGTGGTGATGAAGAGCAGCGACTCCACCCCGATCCAGTCGCGCAGGATGTCCACCGAGGGGAACAGGTCGGGGTAGGCGATCGGGGCGGGGCCCTTCCACATGAGCGCCAGGTTCTCCAGCATGAACGAGACGCCGATCGCGGTGATGAGGGGTGCGAGCCGGAACGCGTGGCGGAGGGGCCGGTACGCCACGCGATCGATGGCTACGTTGATGGCGCCGGTGGTCAGCATGGTGGCGACGAACACCAGCGGCAGGACGGTGACCAGGTGCCAGCCGTGCAGCGTGGTGGTCATGCCGAGCAGGGCGAAGTAGCTGAGCGAGATGAACAGGCCCAGCATGAAGACGTCGCCGTGGGCGAAGTTGATCAGGCCGATGATCCCGTAGACCATCGTGTAGCCGAGGGCGATCAGGGCGAAGACCGCCCCGCGGGTCACCCCGTTGACGGTCTGCTGGATCAGGACCTCATGCCACTCCAATTAGTTTGAACTGGGGGGGAGCGGCGCCGCTCCTCCCCCAGACCCCCCCACCACATGGCTCATGCCCGCGCCGTCCAGAGCGGGGGAATGTCGCTACTCGAGGATGGACTCGAACTGGAACTTGCAGCCGATCGGCGTGTCGGCCTTCACGACCTTGAAGCCGGACATGGTGTCGTAGTCCACGTCGCCGTTGGCGTCGAAGCTCCACTTGCCGTTGATGCCGTCGAAGTTCTTGGTGGTGGCGATCGCCTTGCGGAGCGCCTCGCGCTTCTCGGTCGGGTCCTTGCCGCGCTCGATCGCGGGGGCCGCCCGCTTGATCCCGTCGATCGCGACCCGGCCTGCCTCCGCCGCGTAGAGGGCGTAGGAGGTGGGCTCCTTCCCGAACTTCTTCTTGTACTCCTCGTAGGTCTTGGCCCCCACGCCCTTCATCTTCTCGAACGGGAGCCCCGCGAAGGTCACCCGCATCTCGGTGGCTATCGCCACCTCGCAGGTGGCGCCCTTCAGCAGCTCCTCCTCGAGGAGCCCGTCGGGCCCCATGAACCGCACGCGCGGGGCGACCAGCCCCACTTCCTTCATCTGGCGGATGATGACCTGCGCGCCGGTCTCGATGACGCCGCCCATGTAGACGAGATCGGCGCCGGAGGCGCGCACCTTGGTGAGGATCGGCTTCTGGTCGGGCTGCTTCCAGTCGATGCCCTCGTTGGCCACGACGGTGAGGCCGATCTTCTTGGCGGTGGCCTCGAAGACGTCGGCGATGCCCTTGCCGTAGAGCTCCTGGTCGTTCAGGATGAAGACCTTCTTCACGCCCAGGCGCTTGGCCCACTTGGCCCCGACCGCCCCCTGGATGTCGTCGGCCGGGATCGGCCGGAAGTAGTTGGCGAATCCCAAGGGCCGGTAGATCTCGGGCTCACCCGGCGCGGCGCCCTGCTTCTTGGTGAGGCCCGGGTAGGTATTGGCCGGGGTGATCTGGGCCATGTGGGCGCGGTTGTTGATCGGGATCGAGACCTTTGCCGCGCCGGAGTTGTAGGTGCCGACGTAGAGGATGGCGAGCGGGTCCGCCACCGCCTTGTTGGCGTTCTCGGCCTCGACCGCGCCGTCCCACTTGCCGGTCTGCGGGGAGGCGTCGTCGAGGTTGATGATCTCCAGGCAGTACCCGGCGACGACGCCGCCGACCTCGGCGATGGCCATGTCCAGGCCGTTCTTCATGCCGGTGCCTTCCGGAATCATGGCGCCCTGCATCGGCCAGGAGGTGTAGATGCGGAGCTTGCCCTTCGGACACTGTTGAGCCGTCGCGTCCATCAGGTTCGTGGCCAGCAGGGCGAGCACCGCGCTCAAGAGGATTCCGAGCCTCGTCCATCCGCGCATGACGTCCTCCTTCTCCATGACTACGACGTGAGCAACTGCCACCGATCAGCCCCGAGCTTGGCCGGATGCTGGAGATTGGAGCGTCGGCTGTCAAGGGGTTTCTTGAGCCGCGTCCTGCGCTATCCTGTGGGACACCCACGGAGGGGCCACATGCCGAAGCCGCGCGTCATTTACGAATCGAAGCCGGGCTCGCCGATCGCGGTCGATCGTCCGTTCTACGACCGCCTGGCCGGCGAGACGGGCTCCCGGACCCTCGTCGAGCAGTTCGTGGTTCCGATGCGCTCGGGCCGCGCGTGGCCGGTTCGCGCGGGCCAGCTCTTCCGCATCGTCACGGTGGAGGGACCCCAGGTCGCGGATTTCAATGCCTGGAACCTCGGCAACCCGCGCGAGCGTTTCTGGGCGGCCCGGACCAAGCAGCTCCACCGCGCGCACGTCACCACGCACGACCGGCTGTGGTCCTGCCTGCCGTATCTCCGGCCGATGCTCACGATCACCAACGATACGATCCGCTACGGGCGCGACGAGGACGGGGCGGGCTGCCATGACCTCCTCGGGACCCGCTGCGACCCGTACGTGCACAAGATGCTCAACGGTGAGGATTTCGACCTCTGCTGCCACTCGAACCTGGTGCGCGCGGTGGCGCCCTACCGTCTCAATGAGCTGGATATCCACGATGTGCTGAACGTGTTCCAGGTCACCGGCCTGACCGCGGACGACCGCTACTTCGTCAAGGCGAGCCCGGCGAGGAAGGGGGACTTCATCGAGTTCTTCGCCGAGATCGACGTGCTCTGCGCGATCTCGACCTGTCCTCACGGGGATCTCTCGGTGCAGATGTGGGGCTCCGACGCGGGCGATCCGCTCGCCACCTGCCGCCCGCTCGGGGTGGAGATCTGGCGGCCGGATCCAGCGCTGCTCGTGGGGTGGCAGCCACCCGCCCCCGCGGACTATCGAGGAGACCACGGCCTCCGGCACGGCTAGCGCGAGGAGGCGAGGAGAGCGAAGCCCATGGCGACGACGCAGATCCTCACGATCCCCGCCCGGCGCGGTATGGCCGCGCGGGTGGGGAAAGGCCAGCGCATCAAGGTCATCAACACGCACGGCGCGCA
>DASQAL010000029.1:0-3433 GCA_035635775.1 Candidatus Acidiferrum sp. | reverse complement strand
AAGGCTGGTGAGCACGCAAAGGAGCACGGCCTCGCGCCATCACCCGAGCTGCTCGCGCAGGTCAAGTCGTTCATCGAAGACGACTAGCACGCGGGCACTCGCTACAGGTCAGACGCGAACCCAGGGGTACTCCCTCGTCTGCGGCGCAAATCTCTTACTAGATATCGGGAACACGTGGCCTTGGCTGATGAAACAGTTCAGATCTGGATCTCGAAGCAAAACTCAAGCGACCTGTTCGCCTGCAAGTGGTTGCGAGCCCCCGGTCTCAGGGGCTTCGTGCGTCTGGCGCCGCGCGGCCTGTGCACGAAGTGTGTACGAACTCGCCGCGCGGGGTGGGAGCGGCGCATGGCTAAGCAGCTCAAATCTTCCGAAGTCTCCGAGATCCTCCGGCGCGGCACGTTCGCCGGGACCCCGCCGACGCCGCAGTTGGGGCAGGTGAACGGAGGCGCTCGGCCGCCGCGAAGGACCGGTGGCAGGCCGGGCACTCGACGTCGTCCTCCCGCTTCGGCCGGTACCCGCGCTCGTCTTCCCTGACATTCTTCGCGAGATCAGAGGGTTGCCGACACCGTCTCAAGCGACTCATAACCCAAAGGTCGCTGGTTCAAATCCAGCCCCCGTAACCACGGAGAAGCCCCCGAGATCACGCCGATCTTGGGGGCTTCGTCTTTCAGGATCCCGCGGGATCTGCCCGCACGATGGTGCGCATTCCGTGCGGCGCTCAGGCTCGTCCTTGCCACCGTGGCGCCGGGCGGCGCTCAGCCGCGCTGCGGCAGGGCCTGGCCCTTGACCGGGTTGGCCACCGCTTCTTCCAGCGTCTTCGCCGGACGCCACTCGCTGGCGGGGCGCACGGTGCCCTCGGTGCCAACCTGGTCGATGTTCCAGTAGATCTCGAGGTTGTTGCCGTCGGGGTCCCGGAACTCGATGGCGATCTGGCAGCCGGCGCGGCGCCGGCCCTCGAAGTGGATGGGCACGCTCTGCTCGCGCAGCCACGCGCGCGCTCGGAAGACCTCGTCGAGCGAGCCCACCTCGAAGGCGAAGTGGTTCAGGCTGGTACGCTCGCTCTTCGCGGCGCCCCCGACGAGGGCGACGCCGTGATGGTCGGTATTGAGGCGGAGGAAGACCATGCCGCCGGGCACCATGACATCGGGGTAGCGGTCGCTCACCTCGAGGCCGAGGACGCTCGTGTAGAAGGCCACCGCGCGCTCGAGGTCGGTGACGTTGAGCACGACGTGGCCGATCTTGCGGAGCTGGAACTGCATCGCCGGCCAGTATACCGCTGGTCGCCCGGCGACGGGCGGCCGCCGTGGCCGGCCGGCGGGAGGGGCTAGCGCCGCCCGATTCCCAGGAACAGCGCGGCGGTGGCCGCGCGCATCCCGGCGGTCATGAGGCGGAACCCCTCCTCGGCCACCGCCGCGAGGAGCTCGTCCTTGTCCGTGACCTACTCTCCGGCCGCGTCGCGCGCCGTGCGCATCGCCTTCTGCTATAGTGCGCGCCATGTTCGAGCGGCCCCTGCCGCGATGGCTGGCCTGGGCGGCGGACCCTGAGCAGCTCCGCCGCGCGCCCTTTCTCGCGCGCTCGCCGCTCTTCGCCGGCCTGCCGCGCCGCCTCCTGGCCCGGCTGGCGACGCGGTTCTTCGAGAAGGTCTATCACCCGGGCGAGGTCGTCTTCGAGGAGGGCGATCCGGGCCGGGCGCTCTTCGTCGTCGTCGAGGGCGCGGTGGAGATCACCCGGGCGACGGCGCAGGGCGCGTACGTCCTGAATACGCTCGGCCCCGGCGATGCCTTCGGCGAGCTCGCCCTCATCGACGACTTCCCGCGCTCGGCCACCGCGCGGGTCGCCACGCCGGGGCGGCTGCTCATCCTCTACAAGAGCGACTTCGATGCGCTCATGGACGGCAACTCTCGGATCGCCCTCGTGGTGCTGCGCAACCTCTCTCGACTGCTCGCCATCTACGCGCGGCGCAGGCCGGTGGTCGCGACCGAGCCGGGCCCGGGCCCGGAGAGGGCGGGCCCGCTGTGAAGCCGGGCCGGCTTCTCGCGTGGGGCGGCCTCGCCGCGCTCGTCTGGCTGGCCCGTGGCCTGGTCTTTCCGCTGTGCCTCGCGGCTGCGCTCGCCTATCTCCTGAGCCCGGCGGTCGCATGGGCGGACGCCCTGGCCATCCGGCGGAGCGTGGCGGTGAGCGCACTGTTCGCGGTCATCATCGCCGTGCTGGCCGTCGCCGGCTTCCTGCTGGGGCCGGGTATGCTCGCCGAGGCCGCGGCCCTGGTGGACCGGCTGCCCGCGCTGGCGCGCCAGATCGACGTCGGCCTCGACGCCGTGGTGCGCGAGCTGGCCGAGTCGGCGCCGGCGCTTCGGCGCCTCCTGCCCGAGGGCGGGGACTGGGTCCAGAGATTCGTCCTCAACCGCGGCCCTGGCGAGCCGGGCGATCTCTTCGAGCACATGGGGCACCTCTTCCTGCTGGCGATCCTGGTCCCGTTCTTCGCCTTCTTCCTGTTGCGGGACATGCACCGGCTCATCGCCGTGGCCATGGACCGGCTGCCCCCGCAGCACGTGGAGACGTCGGTTGCGGTGTGGCGCGAGCTCAACGGGGTCATCGGGCGCTACATCCGCGGTCTCGTGCTGGACGGCCTCGTGGTGGGCGCGCTGGCCGCCCTGGGCTTGTGGGCGGCGCGCGTCCCGTATCCGCTCCTGCTCGGCGCGTTTGCCGGCCTCGCCAACGCGGTGCCGTTCGTGGGGCCGCTGCTCTCGGCCGCGGCCGCAGGGCTCGTGGTGGTGCTGACGCCGGGGCAGGGGCTCGCCGGCGTCGGGCGCGTGGCTCTGCTGTTCCTGGTCATCAAGGTGCTCGACGACACCGTCATCCAGCCCTTTACCATCGGGCGGAGCGTTCACCTCCATCCGGCGCTGCTGCTCGGCTCGGTGGTGGTCGGCAGTCACGCGCTTGGCGTGCTCGGCATGATCATCGCCGTGCCTGTGGCCACGGTGCTGCAGGAGACGGCACGCCTCCTCCTCGAGCACCGCCGCGTGCTGGCGCGACGCGACCTGCGCCTCCGCCCGGAGCGTCCGGTCGTCTGATCGGCCGCGCGCCCCGAGCGACGGCCACGAGAGATACGTAGGGCGATCAGAAAGGAACCGCAATTGCTCGCCGAAGGTCGCTGGTTCAAATCCAGCCTCCGCAACCATTGGGGGATGTCCCGGTCTCTGTTGAACTTGAGAACTGAGTAGCGACGGCTCCCGGGTCGGCGTGAGAATCGCGTCGACTAAGACAAACGGTCCCCACGACCGGGGCCAAGGAGCGCCAATGACGAAGAGAACAGCGAAAGCGCAACGAACGCAAGCAGAGAGTGGGGCCGGCCCGGAGCTGGCTCACCTGGTGGAGCCGATGCTCGCCGGGATGACGATCACGCGCCATCACCTGCTCGCGTGGGTGCATGCGC
>DASQAL010000028.1:0-36385 GCA_035635775.1 Candidatus Acidiferrum sp. | reverse complement strand
AGGATGAGGCGCGAGGTGTCGCCGCCGCCGGGTGGTGAGGAGACCTCCCAGCGCGTGGCGGCGCGCGCGGTCACGCCCCGGAGCCGGTAGCTCAGCTCCGCGTTGCAGAAGACGCGTAGCGCGTTGCCGTCCACCGCGCCGCGCAGGGCAGGCGGCACCCCGGCCGCGCCGCTGATGCGCGTGAAGACGTCGACGGGCACCCGCGTGGACCAGCCGCGTGCGGCGAGGAGCTGCGGCACGTCACCCCGCGCGGCGTCGGCGTCGAGCAGCCACTGTGCCTGATCGATCTGGTGCGTGGGGATGTCCACCGCGCCGCTGCCCTGGACGCGCGGATCGAAGAACCACCAGGGGCGGCGGAGCGGGGCACCGTCCACGCGCTTCTCGAAGTGGTGGACGCTCTCCTGCTCGATGGCGGGCCTCGCAGCATCGGTCGCGAAGCCGCCGAAGACCTCCGGATCGTCTACCAGCCGCTTGACGAGCCGCCCGATCGTGTCGCGACGGCCGGTCATCATCTCGCGCGCGATCGGCCCGCCGGCCAGGCTCGCCCGGATCTCGGCGAGATCCTCCGGCTCCACCAGCCACGGCTTGTCGACCAGGACGTGGAGGCCGGACGCGTGGAGGCGGCGCATCACCCGGGCCTTGCCGCCGTTCTTCCCGGCGAGCACCACCACGTCGCCCGGCCGCTCGACGAGGAGCTGGGCGAGCGGGTCGGCCGAGAGCCGTACGCGGGGCCGCCAGTCGGTGGGGCGCTCCGCGCGGCGGTTGAAGCGCTCGACCAGCGCCAGGAAGTCGTCCAGCTCCGGCCCCGCGGTCGCATAGACGAACACTTCCGGCGAGACCGCCGCGTGCGCCGCCCGCAAGGTCAGCGTCGCGTGGAAGTGGCCGGGCTCGAGGAAGGTCAGGGTGTGCACGGCGGGGAGCCTAGCACATTGAACACCCGCGACCGGGGCGCGTCGAGTACTATGACCGTGCTCTCCGATGACCGGCACCGGACGCGTGCTCTCCCGCTACCTGCCCGCCGCCGCGCTCTTCGTCGCGCTCATCGTGGCCTGGCAGCTCGCGGTGACCGTCCTCCGGGTGCGCGAGTACCTGCTGCCCGCGCCCCTCACGGTGGCGCGGGCCATGCTGGGCGACGAGATCCCGTGGCTGCGGCACCTCGGCGTCACGTCGCTCGAGATCGTCGGCGCTTTCCTGCTGGCCGGCGCGGCCGGGGTGGTGCTCGGAGTGGTGGTCGCGTGGTCGCCCTTGCTCGCGCGGGCCCTGCTGCCCTTCCTGGTCTTCGTCAACACGCTCCCGAAGGTCGCGGTGGCCCCGCTCTTCCTGCTCTGGATGGGCTACGGCGTGCTGCCCAATATGCTGATCGGGGCGCTGATCGGATTTTTCCCGGTGGTCATCAACACCGCGGTGGGCCTGACCCAGGTGGACGAGGAGCTCCTCGACCTGGGGCGCGTCTTCAACGCCCCCAAGTGGAAGGTCTTCGCCAAGATCCGGATCCCCAACGCCTATCCTTATATTCTCAGCGCGCTGAAGATCACCGCGACCGCGGCGGTGGTGGGCGCGATCGTCGGTGAGTTCGTCGCCTCGCAGCAGGGGCTCGGCTACGTGATCGTCACCACACAGGGCAGCATGAACACGCCGGTGGCCTTCGCCGCGCTGGTCTGGATCTCGCTGGTCGGGCTCGCGGTGTACGGCCTGGTGGTGCTGGCGGCGCGGCGGATCGCGCCGTGGGCGGAAACCGTGGAGTAAAGGAGAACAACCTATGCGACGCATCTCGATTCTCGTCGGGCTCATGATCATCGGCCTCGTGGTGGCGCTCGGCTCGGGGGTGCCGTCGGCCCAGCCGCCGCCCCAGAAGATCGTCTTCGCGCTCAACTGGTTCCCGGTCGGCGACCACGCGGCCTACTGGGTGGCGCTCGAGAAGGGCTACTACCGGCAGCGCGGCCTCGACGTGGACATGCAGAACTCCAAGGGCTCGGGCGACTCCATCGCCAAGGTGGACACCGGGCGCGCCGACATCGGCCTGGCCGACAGCGCGGTGGTCATCGCGGCGTCGGCCCGCGGCGCCAAGGTGAAGGTGGTCGGCATGGTCTTCGACAAGAGCCCGCTCAATATCTGGAGCCACAAGGCAGCGCCTATCACGAAACCGAAGGACCTCGAGGGCAAGAGCGTGGCCGCGCCGCCCGGCGACGGGCAGCGGCAGATGTTCCCCGCCTTCGCGCGCCTGCACGGTATCGACCAGAGCAAGGTCACGTGGGTGAACGTGGAGCCCGCGGCCAAGGTGCCCGCGCTGGCCGAGAAGCGGGTGGACGCGGTGGCCGACTACACCACCGGGCTGCCGTTCTACGAGAAGGCCATGGGCAAGGGCAACGCGGTCATGCTGCCGTGGGCCGATCACGGCTTCGACATGTACAGCATGTCCATCATCGCCAGCGAGAAGACGATGAAGGAGCGCGGGCCGGTGCTGAAGGCGTTTCTCGAGGCCTCGTACCTGGGCTGGCGCGACGTGATGAGCGATCCCAAGTCGGCGCTCGAGATCTTCAAGAAGCGGGTGCCCGAGATCGACGTCTCGATCATCGAGCCCAACATGATGATGGGCCTCGAGCTGATGAAGACCGACCGCTACGCGAAGAACGGGATCGGCTGGATGGAAGAGAAGAAGATGTGCGACTCGGTGGACCTGGTCAACACCTACATGGGCGTGCCGACCAAGGTCGAGTGCAAGGCGGTCTACACCAACGAGTTCCTGACCAAGGTGGAGCTGCCCCGGTCCGCCCGCTGACCGTCGCCGCGTGACCGATCTCATCCGCCTCGACCGTGTGGGGATGACCTACACGACGGCGTCCGGCACGGTCGAGGCGCTGCGGGACATCGACCTCGCGGTGGGGCGCGGGGAGCTGGTGGCCATCGTGGGCCCCTCGGGCTGCGGCAAGTCCACGCTCCTGCGCGTCATCGCGGGGCTGCGCCCGCCGAGCCGCGGCCGGGTCGAGGTGGACGGCCGCCCGGTGACGCGGCCGCTGCCTTCCGTCGGCATGGTCTTCCAGGCGCCGGTGCTGCTCAAGTGGCGCACCATCGAGTCCAACGTGCTGCTGCCCGCCGAGCTCTCCGGCTTCGATCCCGACGCCTACCGGAGCCGCGCGACGGAGCTGCTGCGGCTGGTCGGCCTCGACGAGTTCGCCCGGAAGCTGCCGCGCGAGCTGTCGGGCGGCATGCAGCAGCGCGCCTCGCTCTGCCGCGCGCTCCTGCTCGACCCGCCGCTCTTGCTGATGGACGAGCCGTTCGGCGCGCTCGACGCGATGACCCGCGACGAGATGAACCTGGAGCTGCTGCGGGTCTGGGGCGAGGGCAGCCGCGAGCGCAAGACCATCGTGTTCGTCACGCACTCGATCCCGGAGGCGGTGTTCCTCGCCGACCGCGTGGTGGTCATGACCGCGCGCCCGGGCCGGCTCGCGCGCGTCTTCGACGTGCCCCTGCCGCGGCCGCGCACCGTCGCCTCCCGCGCCGGCGCCGACTTCGGCGCGCTCACCCTCGCGGTGCACGAAGCGATCGGGGTCAGGTCTTGAATTACGACATTCGCAGACCGGTCGACGAGTCGCCGGGCGTTGGAATGTCGTAATTCAAGACCTGACCCCACTACGAGGCGAGGGTGCCGCCGTCTACGGCGAGGATGTGGCCGGTGACCATGGTCGAGGCGGCGGAGGCCAGGTAGAGGGCGGCGCCGATCAGCTCGTCGGGCTTGCCCATGCGGCCGACCGGGACGCGGCGCATCGCGCGCTCGGCGTAGTGGGGCTCGCGGTGGATCAGGTCGCCGATGTTCGACTCGAACCACGAGGGGGCGATGGCGTTGACGCGGACGTTCTGGGGCGCCCACTCCACCGCCAGGGCCCGCGTCAGCATCACCACGCCGCCCTTGCTCGCCGCGTAGGCCACGGTGCCGGTCAGGCCGATCTGGCCCGCGATCGACGCGATATTGACGATGGACCCGCGCCGCCGCGCGAGCATGCGCCGCCCCACGATCTGGCAGCCCCAGAAGACGCCGGTCAAATTGACCGCGAGCACGCGATGCCACTCGGCCTCGGGGAAGTCGGCGGCGGGGCTGCGGTGGGTGATGCCGGCGCTGTTGACGAGCACGTCGATGGCGCCGAGCCGGTCCTCCGCCTCCTCCGCCATGCGCTCCACGCTCGACCGCTCGGCGACGTCCACCGTCACCGCCAGCGCGCGCCCTCCGTTCTGCGCGATCGCATCGGCCACCAGCTTGGCCTGGCCCGCGTTGGCATCCGCCACCGCGACCGCGGCGCCCGCCTCGGCCAGGCCGCGGGCCATGGCCGCGCCCAGCCCGCCCGCGCCGCCCACCACCACCGCGGTCTGCCCGTCGAGCCGGAAGAGATCGAGGCTCGTCATGCCCGGCGCGCCGGCTGGATCATCTCGAGCGTGATGTCGTCGGGATCGAAGAAGTAGACCGCCTTGGCGCCGGCGTTACGCCCGTGGGTGATGTCGACCGGGGCCGACTTGAAGCGCACGCCCTTGGCGCGGAGCTCGGCATAGGTGGCGTCGAGGTTCTCGACCATGAAGGCCACGTGGCCGTTGCCGGGAATGTAGGTATTCGCGTCGCCCCGGCTCCCGCGCGGCCGCCGATACTCGAGGAGCTCGATGTGGTGCCCCGGCGCCCCGTCCGGCGCGGGCAGGCGCAGCAGCGCGATGCGCAGTTCCGCGTCCGGATAGCCGACCACGGCGCGCAGGTACGGCTGGCTGCTGTCCCACTGGGTGATCAGCTCGAGGCCCAGCAGATCGCGATAGAACGCGATCGACCGGCCCAGATCGCTGACCGTGAGTCCGGTGTGCAGGATCCCGCTGACGCCCATGGCATTCCTCCGGCGGACAGTCTAGGGGGGCACGCGGCGGTTGACAAGGCGCACCACTCATCGCAGAGTCTTGGGACCGAAGACGACCCTCTCCCGGAGGTGCAGGCATGGCGCGTCGAGTGTTCGGACTACGGCTCCTGACCGCGTTCGTGGTGATGGTGCTGCTCGTGTTCGCGGCAGTGCCCGCCGACGCGCAGAAGAAGGGCGGCGTGCTCCGGATCGGCAATCTCGGCGAGCCGCCCGCGCTGGACGCGCACTGGACGACCGCGAGCATCACCGAGACGCTCACCAACCATATCTACGAAGGGCTCTACAGCCTCGACCGCGACAAGAAGCCGATCCCGATGCTGGCGGAGAGCCACACCGTCAGCAAGGACGGGCTCACCTACACCTTCAAGCTCCGGCAGGGCGTGAAGTTCCACAACGGCAAGGAAATGTCCTCCGAGGACGTGGTGGCCTCGCTCAATCGCTGGGGCAAGCAGTCCAACTACGGCAAGTCGCTCTTCGCCCAGGTCGCCGAGCTGCGGGCGGTGGACCGGTACACCGTGGAAATGAAGCTGAAGGAGAAGTCGGCGATCGTGCTCATCTCGCTCGCGGTCCCGAACAACTTCGGCGCCATCTATCCCAAGGAGATCGCCGAGAAGTTCGCGCCGGAGGTGAAGCTGACCGAGTACGTGGGCACCGGCCCCTTCAAGCTCGCGGAGTGGAAGCCCGACCAGTACATCCGCATGGTGCGCTTCGACGACTACAAGTCGCGCAACGAGAAGCCGAACGGCTACGGCGGGGGCAAGACCGCGTGGGTGGACGAGATCCGCTGGGTGCCGGTGCCCGAGGTGGCGACGCGCGTGGCCCAGGTGGAGACCGGCGAGCTCGACTTCGCCGACGACCTGAACCTCGACGCCTACGACCGGCTCAAGGCCTCGGCCGGGGCCCGTCCCATCGTCTCGAAGCCGTACTACTGGCTCGTGGCGGTCATGAACAAGAAGGAAGGGCTGATGACGAACCAGAAGCTGCGTCAGGCCTGGCAGGCGGCCATCGACATCGAGCCGATCATGAAGAACGTGGCGGGGGGCAAGAAAGAGTTCTACCGCATGGACAGTAGCCTCGCCCCGGTGGAGATCGCGGCTTGGCACACCAAGCTCTCCGGCCTGCCCTGGAACGAGCGCAATCGGGACAAGGCCAAGCGGTTGCTGCAGGAGGCGGGCTACAAGAAGGAGCCGATCCGCTTCATGACCACCCAGGAGTACAAGTGGATGTACGACTTCGCGCTGCTCAGCAAGCAGCAGCTCGAGGACGTGGGCTTCAACATCGACCTGCAGGTCGTCGACTGGGCCACCCTCGTCAAGCGGCGCAACAATCCCAAGGAGTACGACGTGTTCACCACCGGGATGGGCGCCTTCTACGATCCCAGCCATCACATCTATCTGACCAACAGCTGGCCCGGCTGGACGAATGACGAGGACATCTTGAAGCTGCAGGCGGAGCTGGCCCGCGAGACGGATCCCAAGAAGCGGATGGCGATGTGGGAGCAGCAGACGCGGCAGTTCTACGAGAAGGTGCCCGTGATCCGCTACGGTGACCTGTTCGGCCTGCGCGCGGCGCGCAACGCGGTGAAGGGCTTCGACGAGTCCACCGAGCGCATCCGGTTCTACAACGTCTGGCTCGAGAAGTAGCTTGGCGAGGTGCAGCCCGTTGGGCGAGGCGAAGCCGAAGGCGAGCCGAGCGATCAGATATCGAGCCGAGCGGATAAATAATTGAGGGGGTCGCCCGTTCGCGGCGCGGCCTGACCTGCCCTCTTGTTTCCGTATCTAGTCCGGCGCCTCCTCGCCGTCATCCCGGTGATGGCGGTGGTGGTGACGATCGTCTTCCTGCTCATCCACCTGATCCCCGGCGATCCGGTGAGCGTGATGCTGGGGCCCGACGCGAGCCCGGCCCAGATCGAGGCCACGCGGCGGTCGCTCGGGCTCGACCGCCCGGTCTACCAGCAGCTCCTGGGCTTCTACGGCCGCGTGCTGCGGGGCGACCTCGGCCAGTCCTATTTCCTGGACCGGCCGGTGGTGACCGCGATCGTCGAGCGGGCCGAGCCCACCCTCATGCTGATGGCCTGCGCCCTGCTGGTGGCGGTGGTCATCGGTGTGCCCTCGGGCATCGTGGCCGCCGCCCACCGCGGCTCGATCTGGGACCGCGTGCTCATGATCGGCTCGCTGCTGGGCGTCTGCGTCCCGGGTTTCTGGCTGAGCCTGAACTTCATCTACCTGTTCGCGGTGCGCCTCGGCTGGCTGCCCGCCGCGGGCTACGCGTCGCTGTTCACGGATCCGGTGAGCGCGCTGCGGTACATGGTGCTGCCCGCGGTCTCGCTCGGCTTCAACCAGTCGGCCCTGATCGCGCGCATCAGCCGCTCCTGCATGCTGGAGGCGCTCCAGCAGGACTACGTGCGCACCGCGCGGGCCAAGGGCCTACCCAATCGCGCGGTCACCTACGTGCACGCTTTCCGCAACGCGCTCGTGCCGGTGGTGACGGTGATCGGGGTGACCACCGCGGTGCTCATCGGGGGCGCGGTGGTGACGGAGATCGTCTTCAATATCCCCGGGCTGGGCCGCCTCGTCATCTCCGCGATCCTGCGCCGGGACTACCCGGTGGTGCAGGGGGTGGTGCTCGTGACCGCGGCGACCTACGTGCTCATCAACCTGGTCGTGGACGTGCTCTACGCCTTCATCGACCCCCGCATCCGCTATGTCTGAGCCCCTGACCGAGCGGCAGCGCTGGGTGCGCCGGCTGGGCCGGAACGGCGGGGTGGTGACCGGGGCCGCGCTCCTGCTCCTGCTGGTGGCGGCCGCGCTCCTGGCCGACGCGGTGTCCACCCACAACCCCACGCGGCTCACGCCCGGCGACCGCCTGAAGCCGCCGAGCGTGCAGCACTACCTCGGCACCGACGAGTTCGGGCGCGACGTCTACAGCCTGGTGCTGCACGGCAGCCGGGTCTCCCTGCTGGTCGGGCTCACCACCATGCTGCTGACCTCGGCGGGGGGCATCGTGATCGGGCTCGCCGCGGGCTACTCGCGCCGCCTCGACGTACCGGTGATGCGCTGCATGGACGGCCTCATGGCCTTCCCGGCCATCCTGCTCGCCATCGCCCTGATGGCCGCGCGCGGCCCCGGGGTGTGGAACGTGATCCTCGCCCTCTCGGTCGTCTACATGCCGCGCACCGCCATGATCATCCGCAGCACGGTGCTGAGCCTGCGCGAGCTGGACTACATCCAGGCCGCGCGCGCGCTCGGCCGGCGGGACAGCGCGATCGCGCTCCGGCACATCCTGCCCAACTGCCTGGGCCCGCTCCTCGTGCAGGGCAGCTTCGTGTTCGCGTACGCGATTCTCGCCGAGGCGATCCTGGGCTTCCTCGGCGTGGGCGTGCCGCCCTACGTGCCGTCGTGGGGCAACGTGATCGCGAGCGGCAAGAACGTCATCCGCGAGGCGTTCTGGGTGAGCCTCTTCCCGGGCCTCGCGCTGACGGTGGCCGGGCTGAGCCTCAACCTGCTCGGCGACGGATTGCGAGACGTGCTGGACCCGCGGCTCCGAGTGCGCTAAGAAGGATGGCGGTGCAGGGCAACCGCGGTGCGTCATGACCGCAGGAGGAAGGATGGACGATGAGAGCGATGGATTCGAGACAGCCGTCCCTGCTGGACGCGGCCGCCCCCACGCGCACGGCGCGCTCCCGGCCGCCCTCCCCGCTGCTCACGCGCCCGCGGCGCGGCGCGGTGGAGGTTGTCCGGCACGCGGGCGGGCAGGTGGAGGTAAAGATTTCCGGCCTCGTGGACGCGGCCGAGCGCCGCATCCGCCAGTGGCAGGGTGTGGCCGCCGTGCTCTTCCTCATCATGGTGGTGGGCGCGGCCCTCGCGGTGGTGGTGGTGGCGGTGCGCTGGGACGTCGAGCGCAGCCGGACCGTGCGGGTGCTCCAGACCGATCTGCAGATGGCGCAGGCCCGCGAGCACTGCTGGGAGGCCCTGGCGCGTTTCACGCCGCGCACCGCCGAGGACGTGATCGCGCCCGCCAAGCGTGAGGCCTGGGTGGCGCGCTGCCTCACCACTGAGTTGAGCCGCGTGAACGCCAAGCGCTAGGAGAGCCCCTCATGCATCAGCCCCCCGTCCATCAATCAATGGAAGCGGTGCACGCCGACGATCGGGAGTGGGAGACCCTGCGCTGGCCGGGCCAGTGGAGCAAGATGCTCTTCCATCCGCGGGCCGAGCGCCCGACCGAGCCGAACGCGGGCCTGGTCCGCTACGAGCCGGGCTCGCACCATCCCTTCCACAAGCACGACTTCGCCCAGGTCTGGTACATCCTCGAGGGCGAGTTCCAGATCGGCGACGCGGTCTACACGCCGGGGACCATGCTCTTCTACCCCGACCCACACGTCGAGGAGGCGCTCTCCACCAAGACGGGCGGGCTCATGCTCTTCGTGCAGTACCAGGGGCCGACCACGGGTGGGCAGCCGGTCTACGACGGGCGCTTCAACATGCAGGCCCGCAAGGCGATCGCCGAGGAGAACGTCGAGCGCTAACTCTCCCCCTCACCCTGCCCTCTCCCCCTCGGCGGGGGAGAGGGTTGCTTGAATCCCCTCTCCCCTCAGGGGAGAGGGAGAGGGTTAGAGCGCGGCGACCTCGACGCGGCAGTCGTTGTAGCAGGCGCCGCCGCAGATGTCGGCGTGATGCCCCGGGGCCAGCGCGGACACGGTCTGGCCGTTGTCGGTGGTCTTCATCCACGCGCCCTTCAGGCTGCAGAGCACGCCGGGCCGGATCTCGTCGGTGATCCGGAGCGGCAGGTGCACCTCGCCCAGCTCGTTCCACACCCGCACCCTCACGCCGTCCGCGAGCCCCCGGGCCCGCGCGTCGTCGGGATGCATGTCGAGCGGCGGTGTCGCGTCGCCCGCCTTGAGCCCCCCGAACGTGGAGGTGATGCGCTCGTCCGAGGCGGGGGTGATGAGGATCAGCGGGAACCGGGTTTCGTAGGCCCGGTAGGTCGGCAGCCGACTGCCGTACTTCTTCTCGAGGTACTCCGAGGCCAGCTCCACCTTGCCGGAGGCGGTCTTGGGGAAGACGTTCTTGAAGAGGATGGCCGGCTCGCCCCCCACCGTCATCGCGGTGGCGCGGTCGGTGGGCAGCCGGCTCGGCGCCACGCCGCCCAGGCGCGGATCGGCCCCGTCCATCGCGTCGTCCATGAGCTGGGCGTCGCTGGCCCGGAAGATCGGGTCGGTGAAGCCGAAGCGCGCGGCCAGCCGCCGGAAGATCTCGGTATTGGGCAGCGACTGGTGCTGTGACGGGATCACCGGCTCCGCGCGCTGCAGCCAGTGCTGGCCGTAGGCCGCGTAGAGATCGTCGGACTCGAAGTGGCTGGAGGCGGGCAGCACCACGTCGGCGTAGGCCAGGCTGTCGGTCATCACCACGTCGCAGCCCACGATGAAGAGATCCTCGCGGCTGAGCCCACGGCGCATGCGGTTCTGGTCCGGATGCACGACGAGCGGATTGTGGTTGTAGATGAACACCGCCTTGATGGGCGGCGACAGCGTGGGATCGAGCAGGTGCACGCCCACGTCCACGATATTGAGGGTGCGGGTACCCGCGGGCAGCAGGTCCGGCCGCTGCAGCTTGGCGGGCGTCTTGGGGAACACGAAGCCCGCCCCGTTGACGAGCCCGCCGCCCGGCACCCCGAACTTCCCGGCGAGCGCGGGCAGCGCGAAGATCGCGCGGATGCCGCTGCCGCCGTTCTGGTTGCGCTCGAGCCCGTTGCCCACGCTGATGGAGGCGGGCGAGAGCGTGTGGTACCACTCCGCGAGCTGGCGGATCTGGGCCTCCGGCACCTGGCAGATCCGTGCCGCGTCCGCCACCGAGTGGCGGCGCGCGCCCGCCATGAACTCCTCGAAGCCCGCCACGTGGCGCTCGATGAACGCGCGGTCGAAGGCGCCCCGCCGCTCCAGCTCCGCGGCGAGCGCCCAGGCGAGCACCACGTCGGTGCCGGGCTTGAGCGCGACGTGCATGTCCGCCTGCTCGGCGATCTTGATGCGCTTGGGATCCACCACCACCACCTTCGCCCCGTCGCGGCGGGCCGCGTTGATGATCGGCGTGAGGTGGAGGTTCGACCACGTGACATTGTTGCCCCACGCGATCGTGAGCTTGGAGTGCCGCACCTGCTCGGGCGCGATGCCGGGCGCGGTGCCGAAGGTGCCGAGCCAGGCCTGGGTCCGGATGCCGCCGCAGAGCGGCGGGCGGTCCAGCAGGGACGCGCCCAGCTTGTGGAAGAAGCGCAGGTCCATGGAGGCGTACGCCAGCATGCCGTGCGGCCCCGCGTAGTTGAGCGGCAGCACCGCCTGCGGGCCGTGGGCCGCGATCACGCTCGTCACGCGCTCGTGGACGATGTCGAGCGCTTCGTCCCAGGATACCGGCGCGAAGCGCCCCTCGCCCTTTGCGCCGATGCGGCGCAGCGGGGTCTGGAGGCGCCCGGGCCCGTGCACCCACTCGGGATACGAGCCGGCGACCTTGGTGCAGATCACCCCGGCGGTGTAGGGATTGGCCCGCGAGCCGCGGATCTTCACGATCTTCGCGTGCTCCACGGTCACGGTGAGGCTGCAGGTGTCCGGGCAATCGAGGGGGCAGACGCTCGCATGTTCGCTCATGGTCCGACATGGTAAGGCAAGCGGCTCCCGGGCGCCAGCCGGGTGGGGTAAACGGGGCGAAGCTCCCCTTCGTCTATACGAGCGTACGGCAGGGCTAAAGCTCCAAAAAGGAGAGATCCCCATGAAAAAGCTGATCGCGCTGGTGCTTGCGGCCGCGGTCTTGATGCCTGGTCTGGCCTTCGCGGGCGCGTCCACGGACGCGGCGCTGGGGCTGGGCGCGTTCGCGGTGTTCAATCAGATCCTGGGTGGCGTCGGTATCTTCCACCGCGGTCCGGTTGTGGCGGCGCCGCCGGTGGTCTACGCGCCACCGCCTCCGGCCTACTACGCTCCGTCGCCCCCGGTCTACTACGCCCCGTCGCCTCGCGCGTACGTGCCGGCGCCGCGGGTCATCGCGAGGCCGTATCCGGTGTACGTGCCGGCGCCGCGCCACGTGGTGGTGCACGGGCGGCCCGCGTTCTGCCCGCCCGGCCATGCGAGGAAGGGTTGGTGCGATGGCGGGGCGACGTACCGGCCGGGCCCTCACCCCGGCTGGCGTCACTGATCCCGTAGCCGGCTTCCGCTTCAGGCCCTCTCCCCCCGACCCTGGGGGGAGAGGGTGCTACACTCCAGGGCCATGCCCGACGCCCGCTCGCTTGAGACCTCCAAGTGAGGCTGGGCTCGTGAGGCTGGGCTCGTGAGGCTTGGCCCGTGAGGCGCGTTTCCCTCCTCCGACTGATCGCGGTCTTCACCTGGACCGGCCTCTCGAGCCTCGGCGGCGGCCGCAGCGCCTACTTCCACGACGCGCTGGTGCGGCGCCGTGGCTGGATCCGCCATGACGAGTTCGTGCAGGACTTCACGCTGAGCCAGGTGCTGCCGGGCCCCAACTTCAGCAATCTCGCGGTGGCGCTCGGCTACCGGCTCGCCGGCATTGCGGGCGGCGTCTGGGGCCTGCTCGCCATCGTGTTGCCGGGCGCGGTCATCCTGGTGGGCGCGGCCACGCTCTACCTGCACGGTGCCTTCGCCGGCTCCGCCACGCTCCTGATGCGCGGCCTCAGCGCGGCGGTGGTGGGGCTGGTGTGCGTGACCACCCTGCGCATCGTGCGCGGCTCGCTCCGCGGCGGCCGCGGGGTCCTGGTGGCCGCGGTCACCTTCCTGGCGGTGGGCCCGCTCCGCCTGTCCACCGTGGGCGTCGTGCTCGTGATGGCGGCGGTGAGCCTGGCGCTGCACTGGGCCGCGCCGGCGCCGTCGGCCCCGGCGGCCGGGACGGCCTCATCCGAGGAGATCTGCTGATGGCGGAGCTGGCGCAGCTCACCTGGACGTTTCTCTGGCTGAGCCTGCTCTGCGTGGGCGGCGGGCTCGGCGTGATTCCGGAGATGGAGCGGCAGTCGGTGACCATCCACGGCTGGCTCACCGCGCGCGAGTTCGTGGACGGCTACACGCTCACGCAGCTCACGCCGGGCCCGAACATGCTGATCGCGGTCTTCGTGGGCTACCGCGCCCACGGCGTGCTCGGCGCCATCCTCGCCGGACTCGCGATGTTCCTGCCCGCCTCCGTGCTGGCGATGGTGATCTCCCATCGCTGGCAGCAGTGGCGCACCCGGCGATGGGCCGCCACCGCCGAGCGGGCGCTGATTCCCGTCGGCGTCGGGCTCATGGCGGGCGGCGTGTACACGCTGGCGCGCACCGCGATCCACGACGCGCTGACCCTGGCGCTCGCGGTGCTCACCGCGCTCGCGGTGGCCACGGACCGCGTGCCGCCGGTGCTCGCGGTGCTCGCCGCGGGCACCCTCGGCTGGCTCCTGACCCGCTGACCCCCCTCACCCTGCCCTCTCCCCCTCGACGGGGGAGAGGGAGGGAGAGCATCCCTCTCCCCTCAGGGGAGAGGGCAGGGTGAGGGGCCGTGCGTCGCCTCCGCGGTAAGATGGTCCCGCCCATGGTCTCCCCCGTCGAGCACGCTCCGCTCGCGCCCCACTGCACCCTCCGCGTCGGCGGCGCCGCGCGCTTCTTCCTCGAGGCCCGGGACGAGGCCACGGTGCTCGAGGCCGCGGACTGGGCGACCTCTCGCGGGCTGCCGGTCCGGGTGCTCGGCGGCGGATCCAACCTGGTCATCGCCGATGAGGGGGTAGACGGGCTCGTGCTCAAGATCGGCCTGCGCGGCGTGACCGCGCGCGACATCCCGGGCGCGGTGGAGGTGACGGCCGCCGCGGGTGAGCCGTGGGACGACTTCGTGCGCCACACGGTGGAGCGCGGCTGGGCGGGGCTCGAGTGCCTGAGCGGCATTCCCGGCCTGGTGGGCGCCACCCCGATCCAGAACGTGGGCGCCTACGGCCAGGAGGTGAGCGATACGCTCGCCTCGGTGCGCGCGCTCGATCGGGAAGGCCGCCGCATCGTGACGCTCGCGCCGTCCGACTGCGGCTTCGGCTACCGTGACAGCCTCTTCAAGAGCCGGGCGCCCGGCCGGTACGTCGTCCTCGCCGTCACCTACCGGCTCATCCCCGGCGGGGCGCCCTATCTCGGCTATGCCGATATCGCGCGCGAGGTCGGGACGGCGTCGCCCTCGCTGCCCGCGGTGCGCGAGACCGTGATCCGGGTGCGCCGCACCAAGTCCATGGTGCTGGACGCGGGCGATCCGAACGCGCGGAGCTGCGGCTCGTTCTTTCTCAATCCCATCGTGCCCGCGGCCGCGCTCGCCGACATCGACGCGCGCGCGGCCGGCCTCGCGATGCCGCGCTGGCCGCAGCCGGACGGCCGCGTGAAGCTCTCCGCCGCCTGGCTCATCGAGCGCGCCGGCTTCACGCGCGGGCAGGCCGAGGGCCCCGTCGGCCTCTCCACGCGCCACACGCTGGCCATCGTTTGCCATGACGGCGCGCGCGCCCGCGACGTCACCGCCTTCGCCCGCCGCGTGCGGGCCGGCGTCGAGCAGCGCTTCGGCGTGCGCCTGCACCCCGAGCCCATTTTCTGGGGTGCCCTGAGCCTCGACTGAGTCACCTCCACTGAAGGAGCGCCCATGAAGATCACCACCGTCCGCGCCACCTGGCTCCGCGCCCCCATTCCCGCCGAGCACGCGCACGTCAGCGACTTCGGCCGCAACGACACCTTCAACATGTGCCTGGTCGAGATCGAGACCGACACCGGGCTGGTGGGGCTCGGCGAGGCCAAGGCCGCGGTGGGCAATCTCGGCAACTACGCGGCGATGGTCACGCTCATCCGCGAGGAGATGGGGCCCGCCATCGTGGGCCGCGATCCACGCGACATCACCGCGATCTGGGAGCTGCTCTACAACGGCTCCCGCGCCCGCTACGCCGCGCGCGAAGGGCGGACCTTCCCCACCATCGGCCGGCGCGGCCTCGCGCTCAGTGCGATCAGCGGCATCGACATCGCGTGCTGGGATCTCCTGGGGCGCTCGGTCGGCCAGCCGGTGTGGCGGCTCCTCGGTGGGCAGTACCGCGACCGGATCCCGGCCTACGCGAGCGGGGGCTGGGCGCCGGTGGGCGCCATCGGCAAGCAGATGACCCAGTACGTGGAGCGCGGGCACCGCGCGGTGAAGCTGCGGGTGGGGCTCCAGGACAAGAGCGTGGACGACTCGGCGGCGCGCGTGCGCGAGGTGCGCGAGACGCTCGGGCCCGACGTCGGCATCATGGTGGACGCGCACGGCACGTGGAGCGTGCGCGAAGCAATGCGCTTTGCGCGCAAAGTCGAGGACTGCGATCTCGCCTGGTTCGAGGAGCCGGTGTCCTCCGAGAACCTCGAGGGCCAGGCGGAGGTGCGCGCCTCCACCGACATCCCGATCGCGGCGGGGGAGAGCGAGCAGACGCGCTTCGCCTTCCGCGACATGATCGCGGCCCGCGCGGTGGACGTCTGCCAGCCCGACGTGGCCATCGCGGGCGGGATCACCGAGACCCAGCGCATCGCGGCGCTCGCCGCCGCCCACGACCTCACGGTGGCGCCGCATCTCTGGGGCTCGGCCATCCTCTTCGCGGCCGGCCTGCACCTGGCCGTGTCCACGCCGTGCGTGAACCTGCTCGAGTTCTCCCGCGGCCACAACCCGCTGCTGAACGATCTCGTGGAGGAGCGCGTGGAGCTGGAGGACGGCCACGTGCTGGCGCCCGCCGGCCCCGGGCTCGGCCTCACCCTTCGCCGGGACTTCGTGGCCAGGGTGGCGGTCAAGTCATGAGCTTGGTCTAGCGCGCCTCACCGGGCAGGGCCGCCCGCAGGGCCTCCAGGAAGCCGCGGATCCGGCGCGCGTTGGTGCCGAGGTCGCTGCGACCTACGCGCGAAACTGAACGGATATCCACCCGACTGCCCGCGCCGTCCGGCCGGACGCGGACCACGACGTCGTCGCGGAAGCCGAACCAGCGGGTGCGGTCGGTGGCCTCCAGGCGGCCCTCCGCGGGCGCCGCGGCCACGATCTCCCAGCCGAGGTCTCGGGCGACGTCGACCGCGCTCGCGAACACGCGGTCCGGCGGCGCCGTGAAGCGGCCGGGCGCGAGATCGGGATAGCCCGCGCGCTGCTGGGCAGCCAGGGCGGGTCCGCCGTGCTCCGCGGGATTCGGCGCGCCCTGCCGCCGCGGCAGCACCGCCACGAAGCGCGGCGGGTCGTCGAGGTCGGTGGTGATGTCGTGGATCGGGGGCACGCGGCCCGCGGCGCGGAGATGCGTGACCGGCACCGCCGCGACCGCGGCCAGCAGCGCGAGGGTCACGAGTGACAGGAGCGCGGTGCGGCCCGCCCGGGCGAGCAGCGCCAGCACGAGGCCGGCGAGCGCGACGACCACGGCGACCAGCCCGCCGTAGAGCGTCCAGCGGAAGATGACGAAGCCGGTGCGGAAATCCCACCAGTACCACCGGCTGCCCACTCCCGACAGGAGCAGACTGAGCGCGCCGAGCACGGTCAGCATGAACCCAGCGCGCGCTACGATTCGCGCGATGCGAGTGAGATGACCGGGCGCGCGGTCAGTGGTTTGGTCGTGAAGAGTCATCAAGCGGACACTCGCTTACTTCTTCAAGCTTTTCAACTGCGGGGGCCCAGAAATCGTGCTGGCCGGTGCTTGACAGCGGTGAATGGCGTGCCTAGAGTCGCGGCAGACCACACCCATCGTGTTGGCCAGGAGGCGCCTCTCATGCTGTATGAGCTTCGGACGTATCACGCGATGCCCGGCCGGCTCCCCGACCTCAACCGGCGTTTCGCCGAGATCACCATGGACTTCTTCAAGAAGCACAATATCCAGGTGGTCGGCTTCTGGACCAACGAGCTCGGCGGCTCCTCGGACCAGCTCATCTACATGCTCGCCTACGACAGCCTCGCCGACCGCGAGAAGAAGTGGAGCGGGTTCTTCGCCGACAAGGATCGGCTGGCCAAGTTCGCGGAGACCGAGAAGAACGGCCCGCTGCTGCGCCGGCTCACCGCCCACATCCTGCGGCCGACCGCCTACTCGCCGATGCAGTAGGGCGCCGGCTCAGTCCACGCGGAAGACCACGTCCGGGGTGAGCCCGCGCACGCTGGTCTGCCCGGCGAGGGCCATGGAGGTGCGCAGCTCGCGCCGCAGGATGTCGAGCGAGCAGGCCACCCCGGCCGCCCCGTCGGCGGCCAGTCCCCAGAGCGCGGTGCGCCCGATCGCCACCGCGTCGGCGCCCCGCGCCACGCCCTTGAGCACGTCGGTGCCGCGGGCGAAGCCGCCGTCCACGATGATGCTGGCGTCACCGCCGACCGCTTCTCTCACCGCAGGCAGCGCGTCGATGCTGGCCTGGGTGGCGTCGAGCTGCCGGCCGCCGTGATTGGACACCCAGATCAGCTCCACGCCGGCCTCGACGGCGCGGCGGGCGTCGCGCGCGGTCATGATGCCCTTGAGTCCGATGGGGAGCTTGGTGGTCTTGCGCAGCCAGTCCACGTCGGCCCAGGTGAGGCGCGCCGGGTACTCCGGGTCGGGCGGGCGCGGGTTCGGCGCCTTGAGCATGGCCTCGCGCGGGGTGAAGCGCGCGACGATGTCACGCTCGCGCCGGCTGTAGACCTGCACGTCCACCGTGAGGCACACCGAGAGGTAGCCCGAGGCTTCCACGCGCGCCAGCAGGTCGGCCACCCAGGCCCGGTCGCCCATGTGGTAGAGCTGGAACATCTTGGGGCCGGGGGCGGCCGCCGCCACCGCCTCTACCGACCAGCCGGTGGCGCCGCTCAGGAACTGGAGCGTGTCGCCCTTGGCGGCCCCGCGCGCCATCTCGCGATCGCCCTCGGGATGGAAGAGGACGAGCCCGCCCATGGGCGCGATCACCACCGGCCAGGAGAGCGGGATGCCGAGCAGCGACGTGGTGAGATCGATGTGGCGGACGTCCACCAGGATGTCCTGGCGGATGGCCAAGCGCCGGATCGCCCGCCGGTTGCGGCGGAGCGTGGTCTCGGTCTCGGTGCCGCCCGCGCCGAAGTTGTACGAGTTGCGCGGCAGGCGGGCCTTGGCCGCGCGGTGGATCTCGGGGAGCGTGACGAAGGGCTCGGTCATGGCGGGTAACATAACATGACACCAAAAGGGGGCATGACACCATGCCGCTGAAACGCGTGCCCTACCGGAGCCTGCGGGCCTTGCTGCGGCGGGAGCTGCTCACCGAGGAGCACGACGCGACGGCCGCCCTGATCCGGCGGCTGGTCCACGTCAAGGGGGCGGGCCGCTTCACGCGCGCGGAGTTCCTGGCGATGTGCCGGTGGAAGAGCCCGCGGTCGCGGCGGCACTACGAGCGCAACACGGCGGGGGCGATCCGGCGCGCGTCGGTCGCGGTGCTCGCCGCGCGCAGCGAGCGAGAGCGCATGAGCCGGCTCATCGCGCTGCCCGGCGTGAGCGTGGCGACCGCTTCCGCCATCCTCACCCTCATCGACCCGCGCCGCTACGGGGTGCTCGACATCCGCTGCTGGCAGCTCCTGTTCCGCATCCGCTCGGTGGCGGGGAACGAGCGCGGGCGGGCGTTCACGGTCTCACAGTGGGAGCAGTACCTGGAGCGGCTGCGGGGCCACGCGCGCGCCCTCGGCGTCTCCGCGCGGATGATCGAGTACACCCTCTTCCACTGCCATCGGAAGCTGCAGCGCGGGCGGCTCTATGACTGACGCCGCCCGCGCGATCTCGGATCAGGCGGCGCGGACCAGCACCACCGGCACCGGCGAGGCGTGCAACAGCTTCTCGCCGAGTCCACTGCCGGTGAGGCGCTCGAGCCAGTTCCGACGGGGCGTGCTCACCACGATCAGGTCCGCGTCGAAGGCCTCGGCCTCCACCAGGATCTCCTGCTCGGGCTTCCCGAACCGCACCACGCTCTCCGCGGGCACCGGGCCGAGGCGCGCCTCGACGCTCTCCAGATAGTCACGGCCCTCGGCGCTCAGGCGCTCCATCTCCTGGTCCGCGTAGGCCACCACGCGGCCGGTGCTGCTCACACGGTGCTCCGGGACCGGGTGCACCTGTAGCAGTCGAACGTCGCCGCCGCTGCCGCGGGCCAGGTCGGCCGCGAGGGCCGCCGCTACCTCCGCGGATTCACTACCGTCCAACGGAACAAGGATGCGCTTTGCCATCATGGTTTTCTCCTCCCACACGGTCTTTCGATGGCGGGAGGGCTCCGATGGATTCCTCATTTCTCCGTCGGGAATCGCCGGAATCTCTCTGGCGATCTCCCGCATCTCAACCCGCGGAAGGAGATCGCCATGATCGAGATCGCGGTGGCCTCGCTGATCGGGCTGGTGCTGGTGGTCGGACCGCTCCTCTGGCGCGTATCGCGGGATCGGCGCGAGGCCCGCGCCCTGTCGATCCGCGCCTACATCCAATCCCTCGTGAACCGCAAGCTGGGCGGCGAGTCGTTCGTGTCGGTGCAGGTGACGCCACGCGGGCTGTGGAGCGCGGGCCAAGTGGTGGTGGCCGTCCCCGGCGGCTGGGAGTGGCTGGTCGAAGAGGTCTGGCCGGTGCTGATGGCGCGCACGCCGCGCGGCTACGAGCTGGTCGTGCGCCGCGGCGAGGTGACGCCCGCCCGGGAGCGACCGCTCAAGCGCGTCGCCTGAACCCCGCTTGCCGGCCGGGTTCCCCCTCGCGTAACATCCGGGCGAGGGGGAACCCACCATGCATGTCGGGATGGCCGCCGTCTTCCAGAACCCGGGCCAAGCGCAGAGCGATCGCGACGTCTACCTGAACGAGCTGCGCCTGGCCGAGCTGGCCGAGCCGCTCGGGTTCGAATCGGTGTGGGGCGTGGAGCACCACTTCACGGACTACACGATGTGCCCCGACGTCCTGCAGTTCCTCTCCTACATGGCGGGCCGCACCCGACACGTCCAGCTCGGCTCCATGGTCGTGGTGCTCCCGTGGCACGACCCGATGCGGGTGGCCGAGGAAGTGTCCATGCTCGACACCCTGTCCGGCGGCCGCTTGATCCTGGGGCTCGGGCGCGGGGCGGGCAAGGTGGAGTTCGACGGCTTCCGCCTCTCCATGGACGAGGCGCGCCTCCGCTTCGTGGAGTCCGCCGAGATGCTGCTGCGCGGGCTCGAGCGCGGCTACTGCGAGTACGACGGCGCCTTCGTCAAGCAGCCGAGGGCCGCGATCCGGCCGGCTCCGTTCAAGTCCTTCCGCGGGCGCACCTACGCGGCGGCGGTCTCTCCGGAGTCGGTGCGCATCATGGCCGAGCTGGGCGTCGGCATCCTGATCATCCCCCAGAAGCCGTGGAAGGAAGTGGCGCGCGAGCTGGAGGCGTATCGAGAGGTCTATCGCCAGGTGAACGGGGTGAACGCGCCCCCGCCGATCTCGGCGGGCTGGACCTTCTGCGACGCGAGCGCGGCCCGCGCCGAGGAGATGGCGCGCCGGTACATCGGCGGGTACTACCAGACCGTGCTCGACCACTACCAGTTCCAGGGCGACCACCTGGCCCAGACCAAGGGCTATGAGTACTACGGCAAGATGGCGGAGAAGATCCACCAGTACGGCACCGACACCGTCATCGACTACTTCATCAACCTGCAGGTGTGGGGCACGCCCGAGCAGTGCTACGAGAAGATCCGGGACATCCACGCGCGCACCGGCAACAGCCACTACGTCGGCGTATTCAGCTACGCGGGCATGCCCTACGACGAGGCGGAGCGCAACATGCGGGCCTTCGCCAAGGACGTGATGCCCCAGCTCCAGAAGCTCGACACCGCCGCGGTCCCGGCCGGCCGCGCCCGGCCGGCCGAGAAGCCCGGCGTCGGCCTCCTCGGTTCCTAGCCCTCCCCGATGACCCTCTCCCCCCGAGGGGAGAGGGTAGGGTGAGGGGCTACGCCATCGAGGGGGCTACGCCATCGAGCCGCCGTCCACTGGATAGATGCCGTCGGTGATGTAGGCGGCGTCGGCGCTGCACAGGAAGGTCACCAGCGCCGCCACCTCCTCCGGCGTGCCGTAGCGCCGCATGGGGATCACCCTCGCCATCCGGTCGTGGACGGCGGCCGGGTTCGCGGGGTTGTGGCCCGCCTCGAGCTGCCGCACCATGTCGGTCTCGATCGGGCTCGGGCAGACCGCGTTGACGCGGATGCGGTCGGGCGCCAGCTCGAGCGCAGCGGTGCGGGTGAGGGCGACCACCGCGTGCTTGCTGGCGATATAGGCCAACAGGTTGGCCCGCGAGCCGCGCAGGCCCGCGGTGGACGCGGTGTTGACGATGACGCCGCCCCCGCGGGCGCGGAGCAGCGGCGCCACCGTCCCCAGGATGCCCGCGTTGTTGAGGAAGCAGTCGATCCCGCCGAAGCGCTCGGCGACGGCCGCGGCGTAGCGCGTCACGTCCGCGGACCGGGTCACGTCGGCCTCGACGGTGAGCCCGGTGCCGCCCGCCTTCTCCACCGCGGCCAGCGACTCGCGCAGCCCCTCGCGCGAGACGTCCACCAGCCCCACCCGCGCGCCCTCCGCGGCGAAGCGCACCGCGGCGGCGCGACCGATGCCGCCGGCCGCGCCGGTGATCAGCGCCACCTTCTTGTCGAATCGGGGGCCGTCGAAGCGGGGCGCGGTCATCGTCGTCCTCAGATCGCCGCGACCACCATGATCTCGACGACGTACTTCGGCGAGGCCAGCCGCGCCTCCACGGTCGCGCGGGCCGGCGTGTTGGCCGGATCCACCCAGGCGTCCCAGGCCGCATTCATGTCGTTGTAGAGCGCCATGTTGGCGACGTAGATCGTGGCCGAGAGCAGCTTGGACTTGTGGCTGCCCGTCGCGGCCAGGAGGTCGTCGATCTTCTTCAAGATCTGCTCGGTCTGGCCCTTGGCGTCGGCCGATGGATCGCCGGCCACGAGGCCGGCCAGGTAGACGGTGTCACCGTGAACGACGGCCTGACTCAGGCGGGGTCCCACGCCGTGACGCTTGACGCTCATCGCGCTCTCCTTGTCGTTGAGGGTGGCTTGGCTGAATACGGTCGCGCGGCGTATGATTCTGTCACACTTCGATTGGCGCGTCGGATTTTCTCACCCGGAAAGGACGGACGGTGGACATCCGCAGGGCGGTGGGAATGGCGGGACTGGCGCTGCTGCTCTGCGCGTGCGAGCGCGAGGAGAAGATGGTGCGCGAGGACCTGCCGATGGCCCGCACCACCAAGGCCCGCAGCGACGCGCAGGCGATCGCGGCCGCGGTGAACGCCTATCGCGCGAGCTGCGGCGGCGGCCTGCCCGAGGCGCTCGAGGCGCTGACCACCCAGACCACCGTAGGGGGCGCGCCCTGCGGCCCGATGCTCGGCTCGATCCCGACCCCGCCCCCCGGCTGGTCCGCGTACGTCTACGCGCGCCAGGGCGACACCTCGTTCACCGTGAGCTCGAGCAGCGGCGCACAGACCGTCTCGGCGCCATAGCCCTCCATGTTCCACGTGACGCGACGACACGTCCTGGCCGGGAGCGCCGCCGCGCTCGTGGGAGCGCTCTACCGGCCGGGGGTCGGGGCCCAGACCGCCTCGGCCGGGCCGCCCGCCGCGCAGCTGATCGAGGACCTCGTCGCGGCCAACCGCATCCTGGCGGACCAGGGCGTCCTCGACGGCTACGGGCACGTGAGCGCGCGGCATGATCGCGACCCCGCGCGCTTCCTCATGTCGCGCTCGCTGGCGCCCGAGCTGGTGACCGCGGCCGACATCATGGAATACGATTCCGCAAGCGAGCCGGTCGACCCGCGCGGCCGCTCGAGCTACCTGGAACGCTTCATCCACGGCGAGATCTACCGGGTGCGGCCCGACGTGCAGGCGGTCGTGCACAGCCATTCGCCGTCGGTGATTCCGTTCGGGGTCACCGGGGTGCCGCTGCGGCCGCTCTTCCACATGAGCGCGTTCCTCGCCGACGGCGCGCCGGTCTGGGACATCCGCGCCGCCGCGGGCGGTGACACCGACATGCTGGTGCGCACGCCGGCCCTCGGGCGCGCGCTCGCGCAGACCCTGGGGCCCCGGGCGGTGGCCCTGATGCGCGGCCACGGGGTGGTCACGGTGGGGAGCGGGCTGCCCCTCGTGGTTTTCCGGAGCGTCTACACCGAGATCAACGCGCGCCTGCAGGCGCAGGCGATGGGACTGGGCGGCGGCGTCACCTACCTGAGTCCGGAGGAAGCGAAGCAGGCCGAGGCGTCGGTGGCGGGTACGGTCGCGCGCCCGTGGGAGCTATGGAAGCGCAAACTGAGGAGGAACCCATGACCGCGATCACCGAGCTCGAGACGCCCGCGGTGACGGTTCACCTGGACGTGATGGCGGACAATATCCGCCGCGTGCAGGCGCATCTGACCCGGCACGGCCTCGGCAACCGCCCCCACATCAAGACCCACAAGATCCCCGCCATCGGCCAGATGCAGATGGCGGCGGGCGCGGTCGGCATCACCTGCCAGAAGCTGGGCGAGGTGGAGGTCTTCGCCGACGCCAAGGTGGCCGACGACGTGCTGCTCACCTACAACATCCTCGGCGCGGCCAAGACCGAGCGGCTGATGGCGCTCGCGCGCCGGGTGCCGCGGCTCGCGGTCGTCTTCGACAACGAGGTGGTGGCCCGCGAGCTCTCCGCGGCCGCCGCCCGTCACCACGCGGACCTCGAGTTCCTCGTCGAGTGCGACACCGGGTTCCGGCGCACCGGCGTCCAGACGCCCGACGAGGCCTTCGCGCTGGCCCGCACCGCCATGAAGCTCCCCGGCCTGCGCTTCAAGGGGCTCATGACCTTCCCCAATCGCGATCCCGACACCCGCGAGTTCTTCGCGCGCGCGCTCGCCCTGTTCGAGCAGGCGGGCATCCCGGTGCCGGTGGTCTCGGGCGGGGGCACCCCCGCGCTCGCCACGGTGGACCGCTTCCCGATGCTGACCGAGCACCGCGCGGGCACCTGCGTCTACAACGACGCGATGGTGGTGTCGAGCGGCACCGCGACGTGGGAGCAGTGCGCGATGCGGGTGCGCGCCACCGTGGTGAGCCGCCCGACCGCCGACCGCGGCGTGCTCGACGCGGGGAGCAAGGTGCTCACCTCGGACCTCTACCACATGAAGGGCTACGGCCACGTCATGGAGTACCCGGAAGCGCACGTGGCCCATCTCTCCGAGGAGCACGCGGTGGTGGATTTCTCAGCCTGCGCGGAGCGGCCGAAGGTGGGCGAGGTGGTGAACGTGGTGCCCAACCACTGCTGCGTGGTCACCAACATGGTGGACGAGATCTACGGGGTGCGGAACGACCGGGTCGAGGTGGTCTGGCCGGTGGCCGCGCGCGGCCGGGTGCAGTGAGGCCGGCGTGACCCGAACCGGCGCGCACCTGGTCGTGGAGGCGCTGGCCGCCGCGGGCGTCCGGCACCTCTTCTCGCTGTCGGGCAACCAGATCCTCTCGCTCTACGACGCCACCCTCGGCAGCGGCCTCTCGATCCTGCACACGCGGCACGAGGCGGCGGCCGTGCACATGGCGGACGCGTGGGGGCGGCTCACCGAGGAGCCGGGCGTGGCGCTGGTCACCGCCGGACCCGGCCACTGCAACGCGATCTCGGCCCTCTACGGCGCGCTGATGGCCGAGTCGCCGGTGGTGCTGCTGAGCGGGCACGCGCCCACCGGGCAGCTCGGTCGCGGGGCCTTCCAGGAGATGGATCAGGCCGCGGTGGCCGCGCCGGTCTGCAAGGCCTCGTGGATGGCGAAGGACGCCGCGCGTCTGGGCGAGGACGTCTCGGCCGCGCTGGAGCTGGCGCGGAGCGGGCGGCCCGGGCCCGTGCACGTGAGCCTCCCCGGCGACCTGCTCGAAGCGAAGGTGGCCACGGGTGACGGCGCGCGGGCGCCGCGGCGCGAGGCGCCGGTGGCGGCCTCGGCCGCGGAGGTGGAGCAGGCGCTGGCGCTGCTCGCGGCGGCGCGGCGGCCGCTGATCCTGCTGGGCGGCGCGATGGCGCGCGGGCCGCGGCGCGCCGCGGTCGCGCGGCTCAGCGACGCCACCGGCGTGCCCGCGCTGCCCATGGAGAGCCCGCGCGGCTTCAACGACCCGTGGCTGCACCTGGCCGCCCCGCTGCTCGGGCAGGCCGACCTGCTCGTCCTCCTCGGCAAGAAGCCGGACTTCGTGGTCCGCTTCGCGCAGGCCCCCGCGGTGGCCGCGGGCTGTCGCGTGATCCAGGTGGATGCCGACGCGGCCTCCCTGCGCGCGGGCGCCGCGCTCGGCATCGTCGCCGATCCGGCGGTGGTGGCCGACCAGCTCGCGGTCGCCGCGCGCGGGCGGGCCTGGGGCCATCGCGCCTGGGGCGACGAGATCACGCGCGCCCGGGCGACGGTGCCGGCCCCCTGGGCCGACGCGCGGCGGTCGGCGCGGACGCCGATCCATCCGCTACGGGTCTGCGCGGCGCTCCAGCCCCATCTCGATCGCGGCGCCATCCTGGTCGCCGACGGCGGAGAGTTCGGGCAGTGGGTGCAGGCCGGGCTCGAGGCAGAGACCCGCCTGATCAACGGCCCGGCCGGCTCCATCGGCAGCGCGATCCCGATGGCGATCGCGGCCAAGCTCCGCCATCCCGACCGGCCGGTGATCGCGGCGCTGGGCGACGGCACCTTCGGCTTCCACGCCTTCGAGCTGGATACCGCGGCGCGCTACCGGCTGCCGGTGGTGACGGTGATCGGCAACGACGCGCGCTGGAACGCGGAGCATCAGCTCCAGATCCAGCACTACGGCGCCGGCCGCACCGTGGGCTGCGAGCTGGCGCCCTCGCGCTACGACCGGCTCGCGGCGGCGCTCGGCGGCCACGGCGAGCACGTGGAGCGCGGCGACGACCTCGAGCCCGCGCTCGACCGCGCGCTGCGCGCCGGCATCCCCGCCGTCGTCAACGTCGCCATCGAAGGCCTCCCCGCCCCCACCTACACCGCCGCCCCATCCCACTGACGGGGTCATCCCATTGACGGGGTCAGGTCTTACATTCCTACATTTTGTGCAGCGCCGCCGCGCGAGGCGGACGGGGCCTGTCGCCGGGGCGGCCCCTGCCGGCTCGGCCTCCGTCACCCGCTCGCCGGAATCGCCGCTCTTCGAGCGGCGCACCGGACTCGGGGGGCCCACTCCAGCCAGCCGGCAGGGGCCGCCCCGGCGCCACCCGTCCGGTCACCCTGGTCACCGGGCTTGCGTTAGGGGCGTTAGGGAAATGTCGGAATGTAAGACATGACCCCGGCTAGATGGTGATGCGGCGGCGGGCCATGGCGCGGTCCCACTTGCGGGCGGAGTCCTCGTCGAAGAGGAGGGCCTCGTCGGCGGGTACCGTGATCCAGGTGCCCTGCTCGATCTCACCCTCGAGCTGGCCCGGGGCCCAGCCCGCGTAGCCCACCGCGAAGAGCGACTTGCGCGGCCCGGCGCCGCGGGCGATGTCGCTCAGCGCGGTGAGCACGCCCGGCGCGGGCGTCATCGCGATGTCGCCGGCGACGCGCTCCGTCCCCTGCGTGGCGTACTCCGCGGTGTGCAGGATGAAGCCCTGCCCGATCTCGACCGGCCCGCCGTAGTGCGCGCGCACGCTGCCGGTGATCCCGCGCTCGTCGAGGCCGAACTTCCGGAGCAGGGGCGCCAGCGGCATGTCCCGCACGGGTCGGTTGACGACCAGGCCCATCGCCCCGGTCGCGTCGTGTCGGACCATATAGATGACCGTGCGCGCGAAGCGCGGATCCCGCAGCGTATCGGTGGCCACGAGGAACTGCCCGGCGAGGCTCTGGCCGGCCTGCGCGATCGCGCGCTCGGCGCCGGCCGCAGCCGGGCTCGACGGCGCCGTGCCTACCCACGCCAGCCCGGCCAGCACGCCGAGCCCGGCGACGGCGCGCGTCAGCAGACGAGCGGGAGGCATGGCACAGTATAGCGAATGGCCCTCCCAGCGGGGCTCCGCGCCCTCGGCCACCGGGACTTCCGCCTGTTCTGGTGCGGTCAGCTCGTCTCCCTCATCGGTACCTGGATGCAGAGCGTCGGGCAAGCGTGGCTCGTGCTGGAGCTGACGAACTCCCCCTTCCGCCTCGGCGTGATCGGCGCGCTGCAGTTCGGCCCCATCCTGCTCTTCTCGTTCCTGTCCGGGGCGATCAGCGACCGGGTGCGCAAGCGGCGGCTGCTCCTCGGCACGCAGGCCGCGCTCATGCTGCAGGCCTTCACGCTGGCCGCCCTGGTCGGGAGCGGCCACGTGCAGTTCTGGCACGTGGCGGTGCTGGCCGCCCTCTACGGCCTCGCCACCACGCTCGACATGCCGTCGCGCCAGTCCTTCATCGCCCACCTGGTGCCCCGCGGCGATCTCATGAACGCGATCGCGCTGAACTCGGCGGTGTTCAACGGCGCCCGCGTGGTGGGCCCCGCGGTGGCGGGCCTGCTGGTGGCGCGCTACGGCACCGCGGCCGCCTTCCTGATGAACGGGGCGAGCTTCATCGCGGTGCTCGCGGCCCTCGCGGCCATCCGTACCGAGGGCGCGCCGAGCCCACGCCGCGGCGTCGGCCTCCGGGCCGAGATCGCGGAGGGCGTGCGCTACGCGGCGGGCACGCCGCGCGTCGCGCTCGTGATGAGCCTCCTCGTGGTGGTGAGCCTCTTCGTGGTCAACATGAACGTGCTGGTGCCCCTGATCGCCCGTGACGTGTTGCACGAGGGCGCGCACGGCTTCGGCCTCCTGATGGCCGCGCTGGGCGTGGGCGCGGTGGCGGGTGCGCTCGCGGTGGCGGCCCTGTCCGTCGGGCGCCCGCCGCTCGGGATGGTGGTGGGGCCGGCGCTGGCCGCGGCGGCGCTGCTGCTCCTGCTCTCCACCGCGCGCCACTTCGGCCCGACCGCGGCGGTGCTGGTGGCGCTCGGCTTCGCGCAGATCGTCTTCATGACGAGCTGCAATACCACCGTGCAGATCGCGGTGCCCGACGAGCTACGCGGGCGCGTGATGGGCCTCTACGCCCTCGTCTTCGCGGGGATGACGCCGATCGGGGCGCTGATCATGGGCACGGTGGCCGAGCACTGGGGCGTCTCCCGGGCCTGCGCGGTGGGCGGCGGCGCTGGCCTGCTGCTGATCCTGGCGCTCACCGTCGCGTGGCGGCGCCGGCATCCCGCGCCAGCCACACCGCCTCCGTCGTCAACTCCGGCGGCGCCCTGACCGCCCGGGCGTGCCATAGTCCGTAGCTCGTGGGGTGACTCCCCACGTCGGATCCCTCATCCTCGTTCCGCACTCAAAGAAGATGAACCCGCCCCGAGAGGGTTTCGAGGGCTCAGAATGGGAGGGACCGTCGCATGATGTCGCACAGCGTCAGCTCCTTGTTCGCCGGGATCGCGTTGACCATGTTCGTAACCGCCTGTGCCGGACCGACGACGCAAGCTGGTTCGGCCGGGCTCCCTGGGATGTGGCACGGCTCTTTCGCCCATCCGGGCGCTGATTACACGTCTCCTTCGAGGGCCGACCTGACGCTCCAGGTCCGCAATGACTCGACCTATACCTTCATGTGGGGGCCTCGGGCAGAGAGCACGGGCACCATCGCCGCCCAAGGGAACCGCGTCGTCCTCAACGACTCCTCGGGGATGCAAGTCACCCTGTCTCGCTCAGGTGACACCCTCTACGGCGTGATGAAAGATACGGCCACCGGACGAGCAGCCGTGATGAACCTGGCGAAGGAGGAGTCGGTCGCGACGCAGGTCGCCGAGACCCCGCCGGGGGCCTGCGGCCGCGCTGAGTCGCGGTCACCGGGGCCGGTCATTCTACTGCTTCGGCTTCTCCGTCCTCGCCTTGTCTCCGTCCTTCAGCCCCTCGCAACGCCACTTATCGACGTCCTGAGTCGTGGCGAAGAGGACGCCGCCCAGCGCGTAGGCCGCGGCCTTCGGCACCGCGTCACACTCGCCCGTCTTCGGGTTCCAGAGGATCAGCGTGCCACTGCCACAGGCGGTGACGGAGGCGATAAGTGCTACCAGACCAACGATCCGAGGCACGGTCATAGGGCCTCCTAGGCTCGGAGTCAGACAGCTTCGCCGCAGAGTCCAGCCGCGCGTAGCCCTTGTCCTTCCAGTTCGTCTTACAGGCTGCCTAGTCGGCGCCCTGGGCCGCCCCGCAATGGCGCCGCCCGGGGGCTCAGAGTCGGTTCGCTTCGGCGCCGCCGCCATTTCCTCGTGATGCGCTGCGTGTTTGCATTGCGTTGCTCGGCGAGCGGCATCATAATCCGGACTCGTCCGCCATGGACCATTCGATGGACGCCCAGCGTCGCGCGCGCCCGACCGCCGACATCACCTCGACCTCCGACACCGTGCCGGTGCGCGAGACGCACCGCTTCGACGTCGCCGCGCTCGAGCGCTACATGGTCCAGCACGTGGCGGGCTTCAAGGGGCCCGTCACGGTGAGCCAGTTCCAGGGTGGGCAGTCCAACCCGACCTATCGCCTGATCTCGCCGGGCGGCGACTACGTGCTGCGCCGCAAGCCGCCCGGCAAGCTCCTGCCCTCCGCCCACGCGGTGGACCGCGAGTACCGCGTCATCACCGCGCTGGCGCCCACCACGGTCCCGGTGCCGCGCACCTACGCCCTCTGCGAGGACGACGCGGTGGTCGGCACCGCGTTCTTCATCATGGAGTGGGTGTCGGGGCGGGTCATCGCCGACCCGCTGCTCCCCGGCTTGAGCCCGGGGGATCGCGGGCGCGTCTACGAGTCGATGAACGAGGTGCTCGCGCGGCTGCACACCGTGGACCTCGAGGCCACCGGGCTCACCGACTACGGGCGGCCCGGCAGCTACTTCGCCCGCCAGATCCACCGCTGGACGACGCAGTACCGCGCCTCGGAGACGGAGCGCATCGAGGCCATGGAGCGGCTGATCGCCTGGCTGCCCGCGCACGTGCCCGCCGACGATCAGACCACGATCGTCCACGGGGACTTCCGGCCCGGCAACCTGATCGTCCACCCGACGGAGCCGCGGGTGGTGGCGGTGCTGGACTGGGAGCTGTCCACGCTCGGGAGCCCGCTGGCCGATCTGGCCTACAACTGCATGCCGTACCGGCTCGCGCCCAGCACGCTGGGCGGCGTCCTTGGGGCGAATCTCCCTGAGCTCGGGCTGCCGACCGAGGCGGACTACCTGGCGGCCTACTGCCGCCGCACCGGGCGCTCGAGCATTCCCGACTGGGAGTTCTACCTGGCCTTCGCGATGTTCCGCCTGGCCGCCATCGCCCAGGGCATCATGGGCCGCGTCATCGCGGGCACCGCCAACGATCCCAACGCGCGCGAGCGGGGGGAGCGGGCGCGGCCCCTGGCCGAGGCGGGCTGGGCCACCGTTAATCAGGGTGCTGGCTGAACCCGACCCGCCCCACGATCGGCAGCTTCAGCGCCGGGCGCTTGACGTCCACCCCGAAGGTCAGGCTCAGCAGGTTCAGCTCGACCCCCTCTTCCATGCCGGCCAGCACGCCCAGCAGGCCGAAGAGCGAGACCTGCACCCCCGTGCCGCTGGGGCTCAGGGCCACCGGCATGCCGCCCGGGATGAAGTCCTTGCCGATGGCGGTGGGGGGCAGGTCGAGCCGTAGCTCCGGCACGGCCCGCCCCAGGTAGGCGGTGAAGGTATTGCTGTTGGGCCCCGGCCACGTGCGGTAGCTGGTCGGGTAGGGGTAGGCCTCGACCGCGGCCTGGATCCGGGTGATCAGCTCGTCCACGCCGTCGCCCCGCCGGTCCACCAGGCGTTCGGGCCGGCTCCCGAACCAGTAATTGTCCGGCCCGCTCCGGTTCACCCGCACTGCCGGCGCCCCGTTGCCGACCCCCCAGCCCATAACCTCATAGCGGGTATACGCCGGCGCCCCGCTCGGCTTGACCGAGATCCAGCTATGGACGGCCATCACGCCCCGCCACCCCACCGCCCGGGCCGCGTAGACCTGGACGACGGCGTCGGAGGTCTCGGCGGGATCCGGCGCCTGCCCGGAGGCATCGCGCCGCAGCTCCCACCAGCTCTGGCCGGCGCGCTCGAACACCGCGCAGCCCCCGGTCAGCAGCAGGACCAGGGCCCCGAGCGCGGCCCCCCGGGCCAGGGGGCTACCGCGGCGTGTAACGGAAGGGGGCCCAGCCCATCCCCTCGACCGGCTTCGGGGTGTAGGGGGTGGGGCGGGGAGCCGGGGCGGCGGCCTTGCGGGCGGTGCTCTTGGCGGGCGCCTTCGCGGCCGGCTTCTTGACCGGCTTGGCCTTGGCGCGCGCGGACGACGTCTTCGTCTTCTTGGAAGTGCTCTTGCTTTTCATGCGGCTGAATCTACATCAAGGCTCTCGTCGCGGTCAATGCGTCACATACACTCATGCCCACGGAGGAACACTCATGCGACTGACCAAGGCGCAGGCGAAGCTGATCCAGTGGGAGCGCGTGGCGCGCGTCGCCACGGTGGGCGCGGCGGGCATGCCGCACCTCGTGCCGGTCTGCCAGATCCTCCTCGGCGGCAAGATCTACTTCGCGTCGGGGAAGAAGGGGCGCAAGGTCCTCAACCTCCGCGCCAACCCGAAGCTGGCGCTGACCGTGGATCTCTACTCGGACGACTGGGACCGGCTCCAGGGGGTGATGGTGCAGGGCACCGCGCGGGTCATCGAGCGGGGCCCGCGCTTCCGCGGCCTCCGCCGGCGCCTCTACGCAAAGTATCCGCAGTATCCGCGCGAGGCGGCGCTCGGCGAGTCCGACTCGGTGATCGTGGAGCTGACGCCGACCCACGCGTTCTCCTGGTAATCCTTACACGCCGCCGTGTAATTCCTCCCAGCCTCGTCTCCGCGCTCGAGGGCAAACGCCTCGTTAGCGCTCGATTGGCTCCGCCGGAGCGCCGCCGCGCTGGCATGTGGGTTGCCGTGAACTTTCCCGCGGGCCACGGCGTTACACCCACGAGCGAGGAGGCAGGAGATGACGACGGCGGTGAACAAGCGACTCACGGGCATCGTCCTTGTGCTGACGCTGATGCTGACGACGGCGCCGGCGGCCATGGCCGACGACACCAAGGCCAGGCAGGGCGCGCAGCAGGTGGAGAGCGGCGCCAGGCAGATCGGCCAGGGCGTGCAGGACACGGCCAAGGGCATCGGCAAGACCGTGGTCGGCGGCGCCGAGACGGCGGGTGACAAGATCAAGGAAGCGGGACGGGCGGCGGAGCCCGAGGCCAAGTCGGCCTGGACCAAGACCAAGGAAGGGGCCGTATCGTTCGGCCACGGTGTGAAGAATTTCTTCACGCACCTGTTCGACTAACCATCCACAAACAAATCTCAACGTAGAGAGAGGAGTTCTCGATGAACACGACTCGTGTGATGTCTCTGGTGGCGGCGACGGTGTTCGCCCTCGGTGTGGCCGGTCCGACGGTGGCTCAGACGCCGGCCACTCCCACCCCGGCGCCCGCGCAGCCCGCGGCCCCCGCGAAGGGCGGCGACATGCAGATGGAGAAGAAGGACAAGAAGGACGGCAAGGCGGCCGACAAGACCACCGCCAAGAAGAAGCACGCGGCCAAGAAGGCCGAGGGCGACATGAAGCCGGCGCCCGATACGAAGGCGCCCGAAGCCAAGAAGTAGGCCCAAGAAGTAGGAAGTGCCCAGCCGCGCGGAAGTCCGCGCGTTCACATAGGGGCGGCGGCATGGGGGGAGCACCCTCGCGCCGCCTGCCTCCCCTTTCTCTCCCTCGCACCGAAGGGGAGAGGGCAGGTTGAGGGGCGCAGGCTGAGGGCTCAATCTCGAAGCTTCCCCTTCAGGATCTTCCCCGTCGCGCTCTTCGGTAGCTCTCCCACGATCGTGATCCGCCGCGGATACTTGTAGCCGGCCAGCCGCGCGCGACAGAACGCGATCAGCTCGTCCGGATGGGCTGCGGCGCGCGACCGCAACGTCACGAAGGCGGCCACTTCCTCGCCCAGCTCGGCGTGCGCGATCCCGACCACCGCCGCCTCGGCCACCGCCGGATGGCCGAGCAGCGTCGCCTCCACCTCGCCCGGCACGACCGAGTAGCCGCCGCGCAGGATCAGCTCGCGCTTGCGGCCCACGATGCTCACGAAGCCCTCGGGCGAGATGGCGGCGAGATCGCCGGTCTTGAACCAGCCGTCGTCGAGCACCACGGCGGTCTCCTCGGGCGCGCGCAGGTAGCCGTCCATGGCCGCGGGGGAGCGGATCCACAGCTCGTCGTCCACCAGGCGCAGCTCGACGCCGGGCACCGCCCGGCCGATCGAGTCCGGCCGATCGGTCGCCTCCGCGGCGAGATAGGAGATGGGACGGAATAGCTCGGTCATCCCGTAGCCGCGGACGATGCGCACGCCGGTGCGCCGCCGCCACTCGCTGGCCAGCGGCCAGGGGCACGGCGCCGCGCCGGACACCGCGAGGCGCAGGCTCGAGACATCGGCGCTCGCCAGCGCGAGCGACTCGAGGATGCGCGCGAACATCGTGGCCACGCCGGGGAACACGGTCACCCGGTGCCGGCCTATCGCTCGGAGTGTCTCCTCGGGCGAGAAGCGCTCTTGCAGCACCACGGTGACGCCGGCGAGCAGCGGGGCCAGCAGCGCGCCGTTCAGGCCGAACGAGTGGGCGAGCGGCAGCGCGGCCAGCACGCGATCGCTCGAGGCGAGCCCCATCACCGGGCCGGCCCAGGATTCGTTGGCGATCGCGAGCGCGGCGTGGGAGAGGACCGTGCCCTTGGGCTGCCCGGTGCTGCCCGACGTATAAAGGATGATGCCGGGCGCGGCGGCGTCCGCGATCGTCATCGCCGCGGCGCTCTCCTCGCCGGGCGCGGAGTCGACGATCGCCTTCGGGCCCAGGTGGCCGAGGATGCGCGCGCGCTCGTCGGCGGCCAGCAGCGGGTTGAGCGGCGCCACCGTCGCGCCGAGCGCGAGGCCGCCCCAGAGCGCGGCGGCGAAGCCCCAGGTGTTGGGTAGGAACAGGGCGACGACGTCACCCGCGCCCACGCCCCGGCGCGCGAGCCACCGCGCCATCCCGGCCGCGCGCGCCTCGAGCTCTCGCCAGGAGAGGGCCCCGCCGTCCCAGACCAGCGCGGGGTGATCGGGCCGCCGGCGCGCGGCGGCGGCCAGCCGCGCGGCGACGTTCGGCGTCCGCTCGGTCGTCACGAGGTGGGCAGGCCGCTACTCCACGTAGTCCTTCAGGTTCAGGCGCTTCCACACCTCGGGCGGCACGCGGTGCCGCGGCGTGTAGCCGGCGAGCGAGGGCTTGGCGGTCGCGTCCACGCCCCACTTGCCTGAGTAGCCGTCCTCGCGGGACGAGGGGTCGAGATCCGAGCCGCGCGCGTTGGTGATGATCGTGATGTCGCGGTCGGGCTGGCAGCGGGTGGCGATGGCCCACGTGACCTGGCGGTCGTCGAAGATGTTCACGTCCTCGTCCACCACCACCACGCGCTTCATGTAGAGGTCGGCGCCCAGCACGGACAGGATCGCGTTCTTGGCCTGGCCGATCAGCCGCTGCTCGATCGAGACGTAGCAGGTGAACGGCGCGGGGACGCGCACCGCCTTCACCGAGGGCACCATCGCGCGGACCGCGCGGTAGAGGTTGGCCTCCATCGGGATCGTGGAGAGCAGCATGTGGTCGAGGTGAGCCACCGTGATGTCCTGGAAGTAGGCGCCCCGGCGATGGGTGATGGCCTTGACCTGCACCACCTCGCGCGCGCGCTCGCCCAGGCTGTAGCCGGTGAACTCGCCGAAGGGGCCCTCGGGAGTGCGCGCGCCGGGGAGGATCTCCGCCTCGATGATCAGCTCGGCCTGCGCGGGGACCAGCACGTCGGAGGTCTCGCACTTCACCAGCTCGAGGGGCTCGCGGAGGAGCGCGCCCATGATCGCCCGCTCGTCCTCGTCGATGGAGCCGATGGCGAGCGCGCCCAGCGCGATGGCCGGGTGCACCCCGATGGCGAAGGCCACCGGCAGCGGCCGGCCGAGCGACTCCGCGATGCGCTGGAACTCCCAGAGGTGCTTGCCCGCGGTCAGGTGGATCGAGGTGCGGTCGCGCCCCTGGATCATCAGGCGGTTGTAGGCGCAGTTCCAGGTCTCGCTCGTCGGGTCCTTCGCGAACGAGATCGCGGCGGTGAGATAGGCGCCCGCGTCCCCCTCGTGGTGGAGGATCTGCGGCAGGTCGTAGAGATTGATGCGGTCGCCGGTGAGCACCACGTCCTTGCACGGGCCGCCGGTGACGATCCGTGGTGGAACTGGCTTGTCCATCGCGCGCAGATACGTTGCCAGCATGTCCTCGGGCGCCGCGCCCATGGCCAGGGCCAGGCGCCAGCGGCTCGCGTGCAGATTGGTCAGGACCGGGAACTGGGTGCCGCGCACGCGCTCGCAGATCAGGACCGGGCGCCGGCGCCCCTCGCGCTCGAGCTTCACCACCAGCGCGGTGATCTCGTAGGCCGGGTCCAGCTCCCGGGAGACGACCACCAGGTCCTCGGGCTTGCTGCGCTTGATCTGATCGAGGTATCCGGGAAGGCTCTGTGCCATGTCGTGCCCTCTGGTTCGAGCGGCGAGGCGAATGGTGGGAACGCGGCGGTAGCATAGCATAGGACTCCATGAGGAAGGGCCGGGCCGCCGTCCTGCGGCTGCACCTGGCCGTCGCCCTGCTCGCGGGCGCGGGGCTGCTGCTCGTGAGCGTGAGCGGCGCCGCCCTCGTCTTCCGCCCCGAGCTGGACGACGCGGTGTTCGGCGGGCCGGTGCGCGTGGCGCCGGGCGGTCGCCGCGCGCCGCTCCAGGCGCTGCTGGACGCGGGCCAGGCGGCGCATCCGGGCCTGACGCCGGTGAGCCTCGCGCGGCCCGAGCGCGAGGACCGCCCCGCGCGCCTGCGGCTCGAGCGGCCGGGGGGCGAGATCGTCGAGGTGCTGCTGGATCCGGGCTCGGCGCGCGTGCTCGGCTCCCGCTGGCTCGAGCGGTCGCCGCTTCACGCGCTGCGCGTGCTCCACACCGAGCTCTACCTGGGCGGGCGCGGGCGGCTCGTGGTCGGCGCGCTCGGCCTGCTTCTCGTGCTGCAGGGGGCCACCGGGCTCTTCCTCTGGTGGCCGTTCACGCGGCGGCTGCCGCGCGGCTTCACGATCCGCGGCGGCCGGCGTTGGCGCGTGGTGGGCTACGACCTGCACAAGGTGATCGGCATCGCCTCGCTCGCCTTCCACGTGCCGGTGGCGTTCACCGGCGCGCTGCTCGCCCTGTCGGCCGGCGCGGGGCCGGCGCGCTCCGGCTCGGTCGAGGTGCGGGAGCGCGACGGAAGCGTGGCGTGGCTGGATCGCGGCAGTGGCACGGTCACCGTCGTCCGCGATCCGCACCGGCCCGGTGAGCGGCCGTGGGCGCTGGTGGCGGCGCTTCACGAGGGACGCTTCGGCGGGCTCGCGGCGCGGTGGCTCTACGTAGCTGGGGGATTGACGCCAGTGGCGCTGGCGCTCACCGGGCTCGGCATGTGGCTCGGGCGGCCGCGCCCTCGCCCCCCTCTCCCCTCTGGGGAGAGGGCAGGGTGAGGGGCCTAGAGGTGAGGGGCCTGGAAGTGGAGGACCTAAACCGGCCAGGTTTCCTGGCGCCAGCCCATGTCCCAGAACATCCACTC
>DASQAL010000027.1:0-3056 GCA_035635775.1 Candidatus Acidiferrum sp. | reverse complement strand
CGCCGGTCCCTACGGCGACAAGCCGGCCTACGACGACATCATCCAGGCCGCCTCCGGCCTGGCCTCGCTCCAGGCCTCGATCGTCGGCGAGCCCCGCTACGTGCCGACGATCGTCGCCGACAAGAGCAGCTCGATGACGGTCCTGGCCGCGGTGCTCGCCGCCCTCTACCACAAGGCGCGCACCGGCGAGGGCCAGGAGGTCGAGGTCCCGATGTTCGAGAGCATGGCCGCCTGGGTGATGGTGGAGCACCTCTACGGCGAGACCTTCGCGCCGCCCATCGACACGATCGGCTACAAGCGGATCCTCAACCCGAACCGGCGCCCGTTCAAGACCAGGGACGGCTACCTGGCGATCCTGCCGTACACGGATCAGAACTGGCGGGACTTCTTCACCCTCACCGGCCGGCAGGACCTGCTCGCCGATCCGCGCTTCAAGACGCTCGCGACGCGGCTCCGGCACATCGAGGGCCTGTACGAGGAGCTGGCGAAGCTCGCGCTCACCCGGACGAACGCGGAGTGGCTGGCCGAGCTCGACCGGCGCAATATTCCAGCGATGAGTGTTAATACCCTGGAGTCGCTGCTGCACGATCCGCACCTGGAGGCGGTCGGGTTCTGGCAGACCGTGGAGCACCCGAGCGAGGGGACGATGCGGCTTCCGGGCATCCCCGTCACCTACGGCAAGACGCCGGGCGCCATCCGATGCCTGCCGCCCCGGCTGGGCGAGCACAGCCTGGAGATCCTCCGCGAAGCCGGTCTGAGCGCGGCCGAGATCACCGCGCTCGTCGCCTCGGGCGCCACGCGCGCCGCGGGGTAGGAGGCGCGGCCCGGCCTTCCTACACGGCCATCACGATGCCGTCGTGGCCGGGGTCGGCCCCGCCGTCGAGCCCGTCGTGATGCACGCGGATGGCGTGCACCGCCGCGAAGCCGTAGGTGTCGGGGCTCCGCACCACCTCGTAGCCCATGCCCTGCAGCTCGCGCTCCACCCCGCGCGGGATGCGGTTCGACACGTCGATGGCATTGCTGGTGGCCGAGAAGCGCGCCGCGCTCACCGCCTCGACCATCGTCATGTCGAAGTCGAGCGCGTTCAGGAGGACCTGCAGCACGCCCATCGCGATATGGGTCGCGCCCGGGGCGCCGATGACCAGGTGGGGCCGGTCGGCCTCCCACACGATCGACGGCACCACCGAGCTGAAGCGCGCCTTGCCGGGGGCCAGGCTGCCCGGCCGGCCCGGGCGCGGATCGAAGACACCCATGCAGCCGTTGTACATGAAGCCGAGCCCGGGGGTGATCACGCCCGAGGGCATGCCGAGCGAGTGGGTCATGGTCACGCAGTTGCCCTCGGCGTCGACGACGGAGACGTGGGTGGTGTCCTTGACCGGGGCGCCCGCGTTGAAGCGCGGCACGTCGGCCTTCCGGCCGGCGCGGATCTCCGCGGCCATCTCGGCCGCGTACGGCTTGCCGGCGAGCCGGTCCACCGGCACCTCCACGAACCGGGGATCGCCCACGTGGCGGTCCTTGTCGATCGTGGCGCGCTTCATGGCCTCGGCGACCAGCCGCACGTACTCGGCCGAGTTGTGGTCGAGCGAGGCGAGCGGGAAGCGCTCGAGGATGTTCAGCATCTCGAGCAGCATCACGCCGCCGCCGGGCGGCCGGTTGCTCGAGACGCGGTAGCGCCGGTAGGTGCCCCAGAGCGGGGCGTTGCGCGTGGTGTGCCAGCCGCGCAGATCCTCCGCGGCGATCAGGCCGTCGTGACGGCGCATGTCCTCCACGATGGCGTGCGCGATCTCGCCCTCGTAGAACACCTCGTCGCCGTGCTTGGCGATCAGCCGCAGCGTCTGGCCTAGATCGCGATTCGCCACGCGGTCGCCCACGCGCTTGGGCGTGCCGTCGGGCCGGCAGTAGAGTGCGCGCGAGGCGGGAGTGTAGGCCAGGCGCTCGTGGTTCGCGGCGCGGCCCATCTGCCCGTCCTCCGCCCACCAGGAGCCCACGTGCGGGCGCACCGTCCAGCCGCCCTCGGCCCACGCGATGGCCGGCTCCAGGATCTGCTCCCACGGCAACCGCCCGTGCTCGCGATGGGCGTCACGGTAGGCGCGCAGGCTGGCCGGCGCGCAGATGGCCTGGTAGCCGATGTCGTTCACCCGCCCGCGCAGGATGAAGCCGTAGCCGTCGCGCGCCTCCGACTCGATGCGGTCGGCCCACATGTCGGGGCGGACCGCGAGCGGGGCGGGCGCGTGAAAGTCGATGTAGCCGTGGAAGCCGGCGGCGGGCATCGCGATGCCGCAACTCCCGAAGCCCGCGATGCCGCACATCAACGGATCCACGACGCCCTGCACGAAGGCGCAGGCCATCGCGGCGTCCACCGCGTTGCCGCCGGCCTTCAGGATCTCCGCGCCGGCCTCGGTGGCCTCCGGCTGGGCGGCCACGATCATCGCGCGCTTGCGGTATCGCATGGGCTCTCCTGTCTTAGCCTGCTCTATTCACGAACGCGGGTTCCGCGTCCTATGCGCCCCCTCACCCTGTCCCTCTCCCCCCTCCGGGGGCGAGGGGATCGAAACGACTCCCTCTCCCTCGAGGGAGAGGGCCGGGGTGAGGGTGACGCATGTGTTCACGCAGACTCCGGGCTAGGGCAGCACCGCGCGCGTGGCGGCCAGGGCCTCGCGGGCCACGTCCTCGGCCGGGCGCTTCCACGCGGCGGGATTGGGCGCCTCGTAGCTCGCGTAGCCGGCGTAGCCCTGGCGGGCGAACGCGGCGAAGAACTCCTTGAACGGCACGCTCCCCTGCCCCGGCGGCAGGCGATCGAGCGCCTTGCCCGGCTCGAGGCCCGTGCGCGGCACGTCACTGTACTGCACGTAGGCGATCTCCTCGGGCCGCACGTCCTCGATCTCGCGCGGCGAGGCGCCGGTGCGGCCGAGATGATAGGTGTCGAGCAGGAGCCCGGCCTGGGGATGGCCGGCCCGCGCCATCACCTCGCGCATCGGCGCGAGCGCGTTGAGCTGCTCGCACTGGGAGTTGAACTCGACGGCCAGGCGCACGCCGTGCTCGCGGGCGATGTCGCC
>DASQAL010000026.1:0-20699 GCA_035635775.1 Candidatus Acidiferrum sp. | reverse complement strand
ATCTACGGCCGCTTCTCGGTCAGCTCGGTGTTCGGCCTGATCTTCCTGGTGCACCAGACCGGGTCGGCCCTGGGCTCATGGCTGGCCGGCGCGCTGTTCGAGACCACCGGGGGCTACGGCGCGGCCTACGCGCTGGCCTGCGGGCTCCTGCTGGCCGCCGCGATCGTCGCGCTCAACATCGACAAGGACGCGCGCCGCATCTGGCGCGCCGCCACCGCCTCGAGCTGAGGCGCGAACCTCACGCGCCCAGCGCGAAGCCCTCGTAGCCCTTCGCCGCGACCTCGTCGCACTTCTGGCGGTAGACGCCGACCCCCCCGATGTACGGCATGAAGATGCGCGGCTTGCCGGGGACGTTGGCGCCCATGTACCAGGACTTGGCGAGCGGGTAGAGCGTCATGTGGCCCACCTCGTTGACGTGCTGGACCCACGCCTCCTGCGCTTCGGCGGTCGCCTCGATGCTCGCGTGCCCCTGGTGGCGCAGGTAGGCGAGGCAGTCGGCGATCCAGTCCACGTGCTGCTCGATCGACACGATCATGTTGCTGAGCACGGACGGGCTGCCCGGGCCGGTGATCGTGAAGAAGTTCGGGAAGCCGGCGATCGAGATGCCGAGATAGGTGCGGGGCCCCGCGGCCCACGTCTCTCGAAGGGGCCGGCCGCCCCGCCCGCGGATGTCGATGTTGAGCAGCGCGCCGGTCATCGCGTCGAAGCCGGTGGCGAACACGATGGCGTCGACCTCGTAGTCGGCCTCGCTCGTTCGCACGCCCCGCGGAGTGATGGCCTCGATCGGCGTCTTGCGGAGGTCCACCAGCGTGACGTTGTCCCGGTTGAACGTGGCGTAGTAGCCGGTGTCCACGCAGAGACGCTTGGTGCCGAGGGGATAGTCCTGGGGCGTCAGGGCCCGGGCGACCGCCGGGTCCCGGACGATGTCGCGGATCTTGGCCCGGAAGAAATCGGCCGCGGTGTCATTGGCGTCTTTGTTCGTGAGCAGATCGGTGTACGCGGCCGAGAACCCGAGCCCACCCCGGTTCCAGCGATTCTCGTATTCGCGTTGCCGCTCCTCGGCGGGCACCGCCAGCGCGGAGTCCCCGCTCCGGTCGACCACGAAGCCGACCCGCGACTCGCGGGCCTGGCGCCGGAAGTCGGTGTAGCCCTCCTTCACGCGCCGCTCGTACGCGGGGTCCAGCGGCGCGTTCTGGGCGGGCATGCTGTAGTTGGGCGTCCGCTGGAAGACGAAGAGGTGCGCGGCCTGCCGAGCGATGATCGGGATGGACTGGATCGCGGAGGAGCCGGTCCCGATGATCCCGACCCGGTGCCCGGTGAAGTCCACGCCCTCGTGCGGCCACTTGCCGGTGTGGTACCACTTACCCTCGAAGGTCTCGCGGCCCTTGATGTCGGGCACCTGCGCGTCCGAGAGGCAGCCGGTGGCCATGATGCAGAAGCGGGCCGACACGCGGTCCCCGCGGTCGGTCTCGATGCTCCACCGGCTGGTCGCCGCGTCGAAGACGGCCGACGTCACGCGCGTCTCGAACTGGATGTCCCGCCGCAGGTCGAACCGGTCCGCGACGTGGTTGACGTACTTCAAGATCTCCGGCTGGGCCGCGTAGCGCTCGGTCCACCGCCACTCCTGCTGCAGCTCGTCCGAGAACGAGTAGGAGTAGTCCATGCTCTCGACGTCGCAGCGCGCGCCGGGGTAGCGGTTCCAGTACCACGTGCCGCCGACTCCCTTGCCCGCCTCGTAGACGCGCGCGGTGAGCCCGAGCCCGCGCAGCCGGTGGAGCGAGTAGAGCCCGGCGAACCCGGCGCCGACGATGACCGCGTCGAGCATCACACCGCCTCGTGCACCGGCACCACGTAGGGCCCCTCAGGGACGAAGGCGACCCGCGGGTCCCGGTGGCGCGCCATGCTGTCCGCGATGGCGCCGGCCAGATCGGTCACGCGCTCCACGCCGGTGAGCACCGCGTCGTGCTCCTCGAGGCCGCCGGTGTAGAGCCGCACGCGGCCGACCCGCATGGGCTTGAGCTGCATCTGGGTCTGCCACTCGTCGATGTCGGCGTGCGGCTTCCCGGCGATGCTCGACGCGAACCCGTCAGTGCCCAGGTCCACCAGCCGCCGCTGCGCTTCCACATAGTGCTTCGACCCCATGCCCTCCGAGCACGCGGAGGCGACGATGAGATCGCCGCCGGGCTCCAGGATGTCGAGCGGGCCGACCATGCCCTTCACGGTCTGGTAGTAGGTGTTGTCGAGCGGGTAGCCGGCCGCGCTGGTGACCACGGTGTGGAACCGGCGCCCCACCGGCACCCGCGCGTAGCGGCGGGCGAAGTCCACCGCCTGGAGATGGCTCTGGACCACCTCACCGAAGTTGACGAACGCGAGCCGCCGCCGGTCGTCGATCACGGTATTGAGCGCGAGCGCGCCGCCCAGCATCCCGACGATGGCGAGCTGCTCCTCGTGGAGCGGGTTGCCGTCCAGCACGCAGTTGGCCGCGCGCGGGTGCGCCATGAAGGCGGCGTTGTGGAAGGTGGTGATGGTCTCGGCGTGGGCCACGCCGGGGGCGATCACCTTGCGCCCGCCCGACCAGCCCGCCATGAAGTGCGGCTCCACGAGGCCGGTGGCGATCTTGAGATCGGCGGCGACCAGGCGGCGGTCGAGCCGCACCACGGTGCCGCGCCCCGGCGTCCGGCCGAGCAGCACGTGCTCCTCGTCCGCCCGGGCGTCGTGGTTCGCCACGGTCACCGTCTCGAGCACCCATCGATCGCCCACCAGCTCGGCCAGCTCCTGGCCTTCGTTGGGCCGGCGCAGCCCCGTCGCGACCAGGACCGTGATGCCCGCGCGCGGCACGCCCGCGTCCAGCAGGGTCCGGACCAGCGAGGGCAGGAAGAGGCCGTTCGGCACCGGCCGCGTGATGTCGCAGATGACGATGCAGGCGGAGCGCTTACCGCGGGCGACTTCGCGCAGTGACGGGCCGCTGACGGGGGCGGCCAGGGCGCGCTCCACGGCGGCGAGAGGCTCGGCCAGCACCGGCACCGCGCGCTTCTCGATCACCGTCGGCACGCAGCCGGCGGGCGGCGAGACGGGCAGGGTGGAGCGGCCGTAGAGGAGATCGATCGTCACGGGGTTCCTCACGGTGATCATATGCCATGATGCGCGCGATGGCGACGACCGACGTGCTGTGGGCCGCCTGGGACGGCCGCGGGCTCGAGCATCTTCGGCTCCGCGTGGAGCCGGGCGCGGTGCGGGCGAACAGCCTGATCATCGCGGTGGCCGACGACGGCCGTCCCTACCGAGCCCGCTACCAGATCGACTGCGGCGGAGGCTGGACGGTCCGGCGCGCCCACGTCGAGCTGCTGGACGAGCCCGCGCGCGCACTCGACCTGCGCGCCGACGGCTGCGGCCGCTGGACCAACGGCGTCACCGGCGCACCCTTGCCGCTCGACGGCTGCGTGGACGTGGACGTCTATCCATCGCCCTTCACCAACACGCTGCCGATCCGCCGGCTCCCCGATCCGGTCATCGGCCGGCCGGTGGCGATCGCGGTGGCCTGGGTGACGCTACCCGAGCTGACCGTGCAGGTGGCGCGGCAGGAGTACACGCTGCTCGCGCGCGGCGCCGACGGCGCCCGCTGGCGCTTCCGCGCGCTCGATTCCGACTTCACCGCCGAGCTCGACGTGGACCGCGACGGCCTCGTCCGCGACTACCCCGACATCGCCCGGCGGGTTCGCTGAACCCTCTCCCCTCAGGGGAGAGGGCAGGGTGAGGGGTGGGGCTCAGAGGGCCAGCGGCGGCAGCGACATCTCCTTCGTGCACTCGCCGAACCACTCGATCACTTCCTTGTGCAGCGGGATGCCGTGCGCGCGGCGATGGGCCAGCTCCTCGGCCTCGGACAGCCCCGGGTAGAGCACGCGCTCCTGGCCCGGCGCGGGCGCGGCGGTGCGCAGGGTGCGGAGCATCTCGTCCATCGAGTCCTTGAACCGCCCGAGGTCCGTGAACGCCTCGATATTGTACGCGGCGAACTGGTTCTTGGACCCACTGCCCGGCGCCAGCATGGTGGGCAGCGCGCCCGCCAGCATGGTCGAGAGCACCTCGGCCATGAGCGCGAAGCCGTAGCCCTTGTGCGAGCCCTGCTCGCGGGTGCCGCCGAGCGGCGCCTGGAAGAAGTCCTCGCGGTCGAAGACCGGCTTCTCCTCCATGATCGGCGTGCCCTCCTTGTCGGTCACCCAGCCCGCAAGCAGCGGCGAGCCGATGCGCATGGCGAGCCGGATCTTGTTGCCCGCGATGGCGGAGGTGGCCGCGTCGAAGAGCAGCGGCGCCTCGCGGCGCGCGGGGGCGGCGAGCGCGATCGGGTTGGTGCCGAGCAGCGGCTTCGCGCCGAACGTGGGCACCACGTGCAGGCCCGCGGCGGTGAAGCAGGCGCCCACCATGTCGGCCTGGGCCGCCTGCATCGCGAAGTGGCCGATCGCGCCGAAGTGCCCGCTGTTGTGGACGGTCACGATCCCGACGCCGACCTTGCGGGCCTTCTCGATGGCCAGCCGCATCGCCTTCGGCCCCACGATGATGCCGAGGCGCTTCTCGGCGTCGATCACCGCGGTGCCGGGGGCCTCGCGCTCCATCTTCCAGCCGGGGCGCGGGTCGAGCTTGCCGGCCCGGTAGTCGCGCACGTAGACCCGCAGCATATTGGACACGCCGTGGGTCTCGACCCCGCGCAGGTCGGTCATGGTCAGCACGTCGGCGGCGTCGGCCGCGTCCTCCGGCGTCACGCCCAGCTTCTCGAAGATCTGGGTGGTAGTCCGGCGCAGGGCGGCTTCTGACACCAGCACCTGGTCCTGCGGTGGCACCTTGAAGCGCTCGAGGATCATGGATGGCTCCCTCCCGGGGGGCCACATCTTAGCGCGGGCGGCCGGCAGGGCAAGGCCCTCGTTGACCCCGGGCCCCGACGGGGCTAGATTCACCTCCAGGGCGCTCCGGCACTTCCAACCCGGGCCCCGAGGAGGCTGGCCATGCTGGGTCTGGGAATGGCGTCGTCACACGCACCGATGATGTTCCAGAAGGCGCAGTACTGGCCGCGGGTGGTGGGGCGGATCCCGGCGGAGGCCCGGGAGCAGCTCCCGCGCAGCGCCCGGGAGGAGATCGCGACCCCGGCCATCATCGACGCGAACATCCAGCGCATCGAGGGCGGCCTGGCCACCCTGCGCGAGCAGCTCCGGGCCTACCGCCCGGACGCGCTCCTCATGATCGGTGACGACCAGGGCGATCTGTTCGACGAGACCAATAATCCCACCTTCTCGGTCTACACGGGCGATGAGCCCCTGTGGGGCCGCAGCGCCCGGGACTCCTACGACACGCCACCGGCGGAGCGGACGAAGGTCGTCTTCCAGCCGCATCCCGAGCTGTCCCGGCACCTGCTGCGCGGGCTGGTCAAGCGGGGCTTCGACGTGGCCAGCATCGGGAAGTTCGACCCGCGCGGCAATCCCACGCGCGGGGTCTCGCACATGGTCTCCAACCTGGTGCCGGAGGTGGATCCGGGCCTCGAGATCCCCCTGGTCTGCGTGTTCATGAACGAGTACTACCCGCCGCTGCCCAGCGCCGCCCGCTGTGCCCGGCTGGGCGAGGCCATCGCCGACGTCCTCCGCGACCGGCCGGAGCGCGTGGCGATCTATGCCTCGGGCGGCCTGTCCCACTTCCCGGGCATGTACAACGCGGGCTGGATCGACCAGCCGCTGGACCGGTGGATCCTCGAGCGGCTCGAGCGCAACGACCTGGAGGCCCTCGAGCATCTCTTCACCTTCGACTCCGACGCCATGCGCTCCGGTACCGGTGAGGTGCGGGCGTGGATCAGCGCGGCCGCGGCGATGAACCGGCCCGCGAAGGTGGTGGACTACGTGCCGGCCCACTGCGCCCAGACCGGGTGCGGCTTCGTCTACTGGCCCGCGGCCGACTAGCTTTTCTCCCTCTCCCCTCAGGGGAGAGGGCAGGGTGAGGGGCGCGGCGTGCTGCGCGGCCGCCGCCCTGCTCGTCCTCGCGCTGGCCCCCGCCGGCGCCGGCACCCTCCCGCTCGATCTGCGCTTCGACGGGCAGGCGCTCGAGCCCACCGCGCCGCCCGACTTCACGTGCTTCAGCGCGACGGCCAACCGCTGGGTGAGCTGTGGGATGAAGCGGGGTGAGGGGCCGGGGGCCTGGGCGCTCGAGGGCCTCGAGCCCGGCCGGTACCGCCTGCACGTCAGCATCGACGAGAACCCGGCCAACCCGCGCCGCTTCCCGGGCGACTACGAGGCCCAGCACCGGTTCGAGGTCACCGAGCGGGGGCCGGAGCGCCTCGCCGTGGACGTGGTCCGGCTCATCCACCTGACACGCCCGGGCGACAATGCCCGCGCGCTCGAAGGCATGCTCACGAGCTGCGCGACCCAGCCCACGTTTGAGACGCCGCGCCACTCCTGGGGGCCGACGGCCCGGATCGAGTTCGCGTGGGAGCCGATCGTGGCGGGCGCCGAGTACCGGGTGAGCGTGACCGCGGTCTCCTGTTCCCAGCCGGACCGCCAGCGGGAGGTCCTGCGCGCAACGACGGCCGCCACCGCGGTGACCCTGACCCTGCCGCCCAGCGTGGGCGACGAGCAGTACTACTTCTGGATCGCGGCCTGGCGCGACGGCCGCCTCGTCGGCGATCTCTACACCCACGACGGTGGGGTGCACTCGTGGAACTACCGCTTCCAGGTCCGCGACGCGAGCCTGCCGCGCTGGATCTACGCGGCCGCCGCCGGCCTCCTGCTGCTCCTCATCCTCGGCGCGGTCCGGTTCCTCCCCGCCGCCGAGCCCGCGCGCCGCCGGCGGCTTGCGCGGCGGGCGCTCGCGGTGGTGGTCGTGGGTGCGCTCGCGGGCGGCGCCTACTACGTCGTCCACGCTCGGGTCGAGGAGCGCGAGCGGCGCCGCGCCGAGGAGGAGCGGGCGCAGGGTGAGGCCGAGCAGCGCGAACTCATCGCCGCCTTCGTCTCGGCGGCGCCGCGGCCGTCCTGGTGGGATGCGGTGCAGACCCCGTATCGCGTGGACAACGTGGGCGACCTGCTCGCGGCCTGGCAGGGATTCCCGCGCGGAGACGATGGACGGGGCGAGCGGCACTTCTTCAAGGCCGCCTACCAGGGCATCGTGGATCATCCAGACGATGAGCACGTGGTGGCGACCGCCATCGACCTGCTCTACTGGGTCGTGGACGACTACCCGCACCGCCTGCCGCTCGCCAAGTTCGGCTTCGAGCGGCACTTCCAGCATCGGCAGCGCACCGACAACTGCGCCAACTGCATGCCGGGGGACCGGACGCAGGGGCTGACCCAGAACCTGAGCCGGCTCCTGATGGCGGCCGGCCGTCACGACGAGGCGATCGCGGTCTGCCGGCGGCTGATCGAGGAGCGGGGGGCCGACGTGAGCCCCTACAAGCTGGCCGAGACCTGGGACCGGATCGCGTGGGCGCACTGGGAAAAGGGCGAGCGCGCGCGGGCGCGGGAAGTCGTCCGGGAGGCGCTCGCGAAGTACGGCGGGACCGTGCGCGGCGACGACCTCCGCCGCACGCTGGCCACCTTCGAGCGCGCGCCCTGAGGGCGTGCTAGATTTTCCGGCACCATGCGCGTCCGGTTCTGGGGGACACGGGGATCGATCGCGAAGCCGGGGCCCACCACCATCCGGTACGGCGGGAACACGTCGTGCGTGGAGGTGCGGACCCGCGCCGGCACGCTTCTCGTCCTCGACTGCGGCACCGGCGCCCACGGCCTGGGCCACGCCCTCGAGGGTGCCAGGACCGGCCGGCCGACTGCGCGGCCACCTCCTCATCACCCACACGCATTGGGACCATATCCAGGGCATCCCGTTCTTCGCCCCGCTCTTCGTCGAGGGCAACGAGTGGGACGTCTACGCGCCGCGCGGGCTCCGGGAGTCCGTGCACGACACCCTGGCCGGCCAGATGCAATACGCGTACTTCCCGGTGAGCCTCGACCAGTTCGCGGCGACCGTCCGCTTCCACGATCTGGTGGAGGGTGCCTTCACGATCGAGGACGTGCGCGTGACCGCGCGGTACCTCAACCACCCCGCGCTGACGCTCGGCTACCGCCTCGAGGCCGACGGCGTCGTGCTCGTCTACGCCACCGACCACGAGCCCCACAGCCGCGCGCTCGCTTCAGGCGACGCCTCCGCGCTCGCGGGCGAGGACCGCCGCCACGTGGAGTTCCTGGCCGGCGCCGACCTGCTGATCCATGACGCCCAGTACACCGCCGCGGAGTACGGGGAGAAGGTCGGCTGGGGGCACAGTCCAGTGGAGTCGGTGGTGGCGGCCGCCCGGGCCGCGGGCGCGCGGCGGCTCGTGCTCTTCCATCACGACCCCCTGCGCGACGACGAGGCGCTCGACCAGGTCGTGGCCGCGGCCCGCCGGCAGGCGGGGGACGCCCTCGAGGTCACGGCCGCCGCCGAGGGCCAGGCGCTCGACGTGGTCCCGACCAGCGTGGTGCCCGGCCCCGACCGCCCGGCGCCGGTCGCCGCGGAAGCCAGCCCGCCGCGGGAGCTGCTCGCCCGGTCGGTGCTGGTGGCGCTCGACCCCGGCTCCCTCCGCGAGCAGCTCCTCGAGGCGCTGCACGCCGACGACCTGACCCCGGTCACCCCCGCGGACGCCGCCGACGTCGTCGCCCTCGCGCGCGCGGCCCCGCCGTCCGTGCTGCTGCTCGGGCGCCGCATCGGCGGCCGCGACGCGCTCGAGGTCTGCCGCGCGCTCCGCGCGAGCGCGGAAGGCGCCGCCGCGGCGCTGCCCATCGTGGTCGTGGCCGCCGACGAAGCGGAGACCGACCGGACCGCCGGGGTAGAGGCCGGGGTCACCGACTGGCTCGTCGCCCCGTTCTCCACCCTCTACGCGCGCACCCGGATCCGCGCGTGGGCGCTCCGCCAGGCGTGCCGCTGGATGCGCGCGCCGCAGCCGCCCGACGAGGCCGCGCGCCTGCGCGCGCTGCGCGCTTCGGGCGTGCTCGACTCGCCCGCCGAGGAGCGCTTCGACCGGATCACCCGGCTGGCCCGGCGGGTCTTCGACGTCCCGATCGCGCTGGTGAGCCTGGTGGACGCCGAGCGCCTGTGGTTCAAGTCCCACCAGGGGATCGACCTGCGGGAGACGCCGCGGGAGGTCTCGTTCTGCGCGCACGCCATCCACGACGACCGCGTGTTCATCGTCCCCGACGCGCTCACCGACCCGCGCTTCGCGGACAACCCCGCGGTGACCGGGGAGATCCGGATCCGCTTCTACGCGGGACGGCCGATCCGGATCCTCGGCCGCCGGGTGGGCACCCTCTGCCTGGTGGACCGCCGCCCCCGCGAGCTACGCGACGACGATGTGCGGGCGCTGAACGATCTGGCGACGCTGGTGGAAGAGGAGCTGGCGTCGGGCGGGGGGCGCTGAAAAAGCTCTCAGGCTTGGCGGAGCGTGTAGATGTTGATGACCTTGTCCTGCCGGTGCGTCGGCCGCCAGGGGGGCCAGCTCACCGTCCGGCGGTCCCGGGTGACCGCGAAGCCACTTCGTCGGAAGGCCGCCCGCAGCTTGGCGCCCGGGACCCAGCCCGGGTCGGCCAGCAGCGCCAGGCCCCCCGGCCGCAGCGTCCGCATCAGCCCCGTGCCGAGAGCCGGCCACTCCGCGTCGTCGTAGACCACGTCGCCGCCCACCACCAGGTCGTAGGTGGCCGGGGCCAGGCGCTCCCCTCCATGGTTCCAGTCGCCGCCTATGGTTTGGGCAGGGCCCAGGCCGTTGCGCCGGCAGTTGCGCCGGACCGCGGCGAGGGCCGCCGCCTCCCGGTCCAGGAAGGTGACGCGCGCTCCCAGGCGCCCGCAGACGATGCCGATGAGGCCGACCCCGCAGCCGAGGTCCAGGACCTGGCGGTCCCGGAGGCCGTCGGCCCCGAAGCGGTCGGTGATGTAGGCGGCCAGCCCCAGCCCGGCCGGCCAGACCCGACGCCAGTAGGTGTGGGTGGAGAGCTTGAGGAGATTCTGCGCCGACGTCTCTTCGATGGAGACGGGCCCGATCGGCTCGAGGGCGAACTCTCGTAGCACTAGGGCGAAGTCTAACGCACGTTGATCCGTCCGTCGCGCAGGTTTATGCTCGGCGCGTCCCGGTCGGTTCTCGCTGTGACCCGAATCCCGCCAAAGGAGGCGCGCAATGGCTCTCTCCGTAGGGTTCATCGGTGTGGGGAACATGGGCAACCCGATGGCCGGCAACGTGCTGAAGGCCGGCTTCTCGATGACGGTGTTCGACATGAACCCCAAGGCCATGGAGAACTTGATCCAGGCCGGGGCCAAGCGGGCTGCCTCCGCGCAGGAGACGGTGGACGCCTCCGAGGTCGTGCTGACCTCGCTGCCCGCGTCCCCCGACGTGGAGGCCATGTACCTCGACAAGGGCGGCCTGCTGGAGCGCGCCAAGCCGAGCACCATCCTGATCGACCTGAGCAGCGTGCTGCCGTCCACCCCGCGCAAGATCGAGCCGGTGGCCCGCGCGCGGGGCGTGCACTTCCTGGAGGCGCCGGTCAGCGGCGGCGTCACCGGCGCGCGCGCGGCCACGCTCGCCATCATGGTGGGCGGCGACGCGGCGGCGCTGGAGAAGGCGCGGCCGGTGCTGCGCGCCATGGGCCCGAACATCTTCCACGTGGGGCCGGCGGGCGCGGGCAACACCATCAAGGCCATCAACAACATGATGGCGTGTGTGAACAGCGCCGCGATGATGGAAGGCTTCGTGCTGGGCGTGAAGGCGGGGCTCGATCCGATGACGATCTACGAAGTGGTGAAGGCGAGCAGCGGCGGCAGCAAGGCCCTCGAGCGCATCCCGCGCGCCCTGATCCCGCGCGACTTCGAGCCGGGCTTCAAGGTGACGCTGATGAACAAGGATCTCGAAACCTTCCACACCATCGCCAAGGAGCTCCACGTGCCGGTGACGTTCTCGGCCCTGGCCCAGCACTACCAGCAGGCCGCGCTCGCCGCGGGGCTCGGCGAGCAGGACACCAGCGTGGTCTTCACGATCATCGAGCGCCTGGCCGGCATGAAGGCGCCGGGCCGGTGAAGTACGGCCTGCATGGCGTCAACCTGAACACCTGCGCCTACCCGGACGCGGCGGCGCGGATCGGCCGAGCCGCCGAGGCCGCCGGCTTCGAGTCGCTCTGGGTGGCGGATCACGTGGTGCTGCCGGACCCGCCGGTTCCGGGGCGCCCGATGGCGCCCGACATGCGGCTGCTCGATCCGGTGGTGGCGCTCACCTACCTGGCGGCCCACACCTCCCGCATCCGGCTCGGCACCGGCGTCATCATCCTGCCGCAGCGGCAGGCCCTGGTGCTGGCCAAGCAGCTCGCCTCCCTCGACGTGCTCTCGAACGGCCGGCTGATCTTCGGGCTGGGCGTCGGCTGGTGCGAACCGGAGATGCGGTCGGTGGGCGCGCCGTTCAAGGAGCGTGGCCGCGTCTCCGACGACTACCTGGCCGCGATGCGCGCGGTGTGGACGCAGCCGAAGCCCGCCCACCACGGCCCGTACGTGACCTTTGAGGGCGTGCAGGCGATGCCGCGGCCGGTGCAGACGCCGATCCCGATCGTGGTGGGCGGCGGCACGCCGCCGGCGTATCGGCGCGCGGTCACCCAGGGCCACGGCTGGTACGGCTTCGGCCTCGACGTGGAGACGACGCGCAAGCGGGTGGGCGCGCTGCAGGAGGCGGCGAAGACGTCGCCCCGGCCGAAGGAGCTCGGCCCGCTCGAGATCAGCGTGACGCCGCCGGGCTACGACGTGCCCGACCGAGCCACGATCGAAGCCTACGCCGCCGCCGGCGTGCACCGGCTCATCCTGCGCCCGCAGCCCACCCTGGACCCGCCGGCGCTGGAGCGCTTTGCCACCGAGACCGGTCGCGCGCTCGGACTCGCCGCCTGAGGCCTCACGACCCGCGAAGGAGACCACGATGAGCACACGCCGCCAGCCCACGAAGGCCCCGCGCTCCACGAGCGGCACGAAGAACCCGTATGGCTACCCGTTCTGGGAGTGGGTCGCCAAGGAGGATCCGGAGTACGTCAAGGCCCGGCAGCCGCTGAGCGTGCTTTCGATCGGGGAGGGCAAGGAGCTCTCGGTCAAGTATCGGGAGATGGTCATCATCGGCATCCTCGCCTTCCGCGGCCGGAAGGAGGGCGTGATCGCCCACATGCGGCGGGCCATCGACCACGGCGCCACCAAGCGAGAGCTGCTGGAGGCTATCCAGTCCGCCGCGGTCCCGGGCGGCGGGCCCACGTTCAGCACCGGCGCGCAGGCGCTGATGGAGCTCGACCGCGCGGGGGTGTTCAAGTAAGGGTCAGCGTCCCTTCCATCACGGGGGCGCAGCGCCCGCCGACCCGGACGCGGGTGACCGCGCCGGCCTTCTTCTCCGCGCTGGTGGTCAGGAGGCTCGGGCGGCCCATCTCCACGCCCTGGAGCACGTCCAGCGCGAGGCCGCCGTCCGCGGTCGCCTCGAGGCTCGCCAGCAGCGCGATCAAGGCGCCGTTGGCGCTGCCGGTGGCGGGGTCTTCCATGGTGCCGCCGAGCGGCGAGAACATCCGGGCCCGCAGATCGGCGCCGTCGCGCCGGTCCGGCGTGCGCGCGTAGATGTGGATGGGGAAACGGCCGGTCGCGAACGGGAAGCGCCGGGCCGCGTCGGCGAACGCGGCCACCTCCGGCCGCGCCCGGCCGATCGCCTCGGGCGAGACCTCCGCGATCAGGAACGGTAGTCCCACGGAGGCCACGACCGGCGCGTGACGCGCGGTGAGCACCGCGGACACGTCGAGGCCGACGCACCGGGCCACGACCGCCGGCGGAATCTGCTGGTCGAGGGTGAGCGGCTGCGGGGCGGTGAGCGTCGCGCCGATCACGCGCGCGTCGCCATCGCGCATGAGGTCGACCGGCACGAGGCCGGCCCCCTCCTCGAAGAGGAGGGTCGGGCCCAGCGTCTGGCCCCTCCGCTCGGCCAGGCGCGCCAGCGTGAATGCGGTTCCGACGTTCGGGTGGCCCGCGAACGGGATCTCGTTCTGCCGGGTGAAGATCCGGACCCGCGCGGTATGGGTCGGATCCTCGGGCGGGAGCACGAAGGTCGACTCGGAGTAGTTGAACTCGGCCGCGATCGCCTGCATCTCCTCGGGGCGAAGCCCGGTCGCGTCGGTCACCACCGCGAGCGGGTTGCCCGCGAACGCGCGATCGGTGAACACGTCGACGGTCACGTAGTCGTGGCGCGTCGGCATCCCGGCCTCCCTAGAGCTTCAGCAGCGACTCGAGGTTCCGCCAGAGGATCTTCTCCTTCTCCTCCGGAGTCAACGCCGCGAGCCCCTGGACCCACGTGACCGGCGAGGGATGCCAGGGCACGAAGGGCCAGTCGCTGCCGAGCACCACGCGCTCGATGCCCACCTGGTCGATCAGGAAGCGGAGCGCGGCCTCGCTGCCCACCACCGTGTCGTAGTAGAGCTGCTTCTGGTAGCTGCTCGGCGGCCGCGGGATGCTCTGGCGCGCGTCCGGGTTGCCCTGCCAGCCCCGGTCGAGGCGCCCCATCGCGTAGCAGGCCGGCCCGCCCCCGTGGGCGATGCATACCTTGAGGTTCGGGCACGCCTCCATGATGCCGCCCAGGATCAGGATGGCGACCACGATGGCGTCCTCGAGAATGACGCCCAGGCTATTGAAGAGCCCGTAGCGCGTGGTGCGCTCCGTCAGGAAGTTGTGCTGCGGCTGCGGGTGGTAGAAGAGCACCGCGCCCATGGCCTCGGCGGCCTTGAAGAAGGGCAGGAAGCGCGGCGCGTCCCAGTTCTCCCCGTTCACGATCGTGTCGAGCTCGGCGCCCTTGAGCCCGAGCCCGGTCACCGCGCGCTCCAGCTCCTCGATCGCCGCCTTCGTGTCCTGCATGGGCAGGGTGGCGAGGCCGGCGAAGCGGGTGGGCCACTGCCGGGTCATCGCCGCGATCTCGTCGTTGACCTCGCGCGCCAGCGCGCGGCCCTGCGCCGTGTCCAGGTGGTAGCCGAAGAACGGGGTGTGGATGGAGAGCACCTGCACGTCCACGCCCTGTGCGTCCATGTCGGCCAGGCGCTCCTCGATCGTGAAGCGCACCTTGGGGGAGGTGAAGCCGGTGCGCTTGCCGTGGCCGCCCAGGAAGGTGCCGAGACCGTCGCCGCCCTGGTGACGGAAGCCGTACCACTCCCGGCCGGCCTCCGCGGCCTGCCAGACCGCCCGAGGCACCACGTGCGCGTGGATGTCGATGGAGCGCATGGGAAGATTCTCCTTGACGTGTTTACAGTGTAAATGTACGGTGTCTATCCAAGGAGGCCGACATGACCCTCACCCTGGAGCGACGGCAGCAGGACGAAGCGACGGCGGGCTTTCACCAGTCCTGGTTCCCCCTGGCCCTGGCCGACGACGTGAAGCGCGGCCAGGTCGTCGGCCGGGACTTCCTCGGCACCCGGGTGATCCTCTACCGGGATCCCGCCGGCCGGGCGGTGGTGCAGGGCGCCTACTGCCCCCACCTGGGCGCGGATCTCTCGGTGGGCCAGGTGGTGGAAGGCCAGATCCGCTGCGCCTACCACCACTGGACGTTCGACTGCGCCGGGACGTGCGTGGACATCCCGGCCGGCGACAAGATTCCGCCGGGTGCCCGCATCCCGACCTACCCGAGCGCGGAGGCGTGGGGGCTCATCTGGGCGTTCAACGGCGAGGCGCCGACCTTCGCGGTGCCGGGCATTCCCGGCGCGGAGGAGCGCGAGCTGATCTACGAGACCCATTTCCGCGGGACACGCCCCAGCGATCCCTGGGTCTCCACGTCGAACGGGGTCGATTTTCAGCATCTGCGCACCCTCCACGGCCTGCCCGTGGTCGATCCGGACGCCGTGACCGTGGGCGAGCATAGCATCGAGTACCGGATCGAATCGCCCGTCGTCGTCCAGGAGGGCCGCATCACCGGGGTCAACACCTTCTCGCAGCACCTGGCCGTCGGCGATCAGCACATGTTCATGCTCTTCAGCGGCGCGCCCATCACGCACGGCCACACCCTGGGCTTCTACGTCTACGGGGTGCGCGACCTTGGGCAGGGGCAGGACGGGGGGCAGGGGCGGGCCGGTGCGGCGGAGCGGCTGGCGGAGCTGGGCGCCTTCGTGCGGCAGCTCATCGCGGAGGACGCGCCCGTGCTCGACACGATCCGCTTCCGGCCGCGGGTGCTCGTGGCCTCGGACCGCCACCTCGCCCGGTTTCTCAAGTACGTGCGCGAGTTCCCGCGGGCGCTGCCGCTCGACGCCTGAGACCATGCCCAAGAACCTGTCCAGCGCCGAGGTCGACGCCTTCCGCGCGCGCCTGTGCGCGGTGGCGCAGAAGCGGTTCGCCAAGCAGGGGGTCGACGGCGTCAGCATGCGACAGCTCGCCGACGCCCTCGGCTGCAGCCCCATGACGCCCTACCGATACTTCCGCAACAAGGAGGAGATCCTCGCCGCGGTGCGCGCGGCCGCCTTCGATCGGTTCGCCTCCGCGCTCGAGGAGGCAGCCCGGAAGACGCGCGGCGATCTGCGTGCGGGCGGCCAGGCCATGGGCGAGGCCTACATCCGTTTCGCCCTGGGCGATCCGGACGCGTACCGCCTGATGTTCGACCTCTCCCAGCCTCACCCGGATCGCTATCCGGAGCTGGTCCGGGCCAGTGCCCGGGCGCGCCACATGATGAGCGCGGCGCTCGAGGCCCTCGTCAAGGCCGGCATCTTCGCGGGCGACCCGGAGCTCCTGGGCTACGTCTTCTGGGCCACCATGCACGGCCTGGTGGTGCTGCACCTGGCCGGCAAGCTGCCCGAGAAGCCGGACTTCCCGACGATCCAGCAGGAGGCGATGCGGCTGCTCGTGGCGGGCGCGCGTTCGGACGTGGCGGCTCCGAAGCCGCAGGCCGCCCGGCAGAAAGGCACGTCATGAGCATCCTGCTGAGCCTCTCGCCGTTCGTGGTCTTCTTCGCGCTGATGCGCCTGCAATCGCCGCTGGCCGGTCTCGTGGGCGCCGTCGCCGTCGCCTTGCTGCTATGTCTCCGCATGATCCGGCGCGGCGAGTCGCTCAAGATCCTCGAGGTCGGCAGCCTCGTGGTGTTCGGCGCGCTCACCGCCTACACCCTGCTGGCCGCGCCGGCCTGGACAGTGGCCACGGTGCGGCTCGCGGTCGACGCGGGCCTGCTCGCCATCGCGCTGGTCTCGCTGGCCATCGGCCGGCCGTTCACGCTGCAGTATGCGCGGGAGCGGGTGCCCGAGCCGATCTGGGCCCTGCCGATCTTCTACACGACCAACCGGCTCATCACCACGGTGTGGGCCGGAGCCTTCGCGGTGCTGGTGGCGGCGGACGCCCTCGCGGAGTACGTGGCGGCCGTCCCGATCTGGGTGGATGTCGTGGCGTCGGTCGCCGCGTTCGCGGCCGCGGTCTGGTTCAGCCGGTGGTACCCGGCCGCGGTGCAGCGGCGGTTCGCTAGCGTCGCTCCGTGAGCGCGGCGCGCAGGCGCTCGGGGGTGAGCGGCATGTCGAGGTGGCTTACGCCCAGCGGCGCGAGCGCGTCCACCGCCGCGTTCACCATCGCGGGCGGCATCGCGATGCAGCCGGCCTCGCCCAGGCCCTTGGCCCCGAGCGGGTTGCGCGGCGACGGGGTGTGCATCTTCTCGATGAGCACGGTGGGCATGTCGGCGGCGCGCGGGATCGCGTAGTCCATCAGGGTCGTCGTGAGGCACTGCCCGTCCGCGTCGTAGACGATGGCCTCCATCAGGGTCTGGCCCAGGCCCTGGGCCAGCGCGCCCAGGAGCTGGCCCTCGGCCAGGAGGGGATTGATGATCGTCCCCGCGTCGTCCACCCAGACGAGCTTCTCGAGGTGGAGCGCTCCGGTCTCGGCCTCGATGGAGAGCCCGCAGACCACCGCGCCGAAGCTCCAGACTTCCCCGTCCGGCTGGAAGTACGTGGTGGCCTCGAGCCCCGGCGTATCGCCCGGGGGCAGGGCCTGGCCGCCCGCGTAGGCCGCGGTGGCTACCTCCTTCCACGCCACGCGCTTGCCCGGGACGCCCGCTACCTGGAAGCCGCCGTGCACGGGCACGATGTCCTCCGGCGCCGCCTCCAGCAGCCGGGCCGCGATGCGCCGGCCCTTGTCGCGCACTTCCACCGAGGTGCGCACGAGCGCGCCGCCGCCCAGGGCCACGCTGCGGCTGCCGAAGGTGCCGAAGCCCTCGGGGCCGGAGCGCGTGTCGCCGTGCAGCACCGTGACCTCGTCCGGCGTGACGCCCAGGTGATCGGCCACGACCTGCGCGAACGTGGTCTCGTGGCCCTGGCCGTGGGCGCTCGAGCCGGTGATGGCGGTGACCTTACCGGAGCGCTCCACGCGGATGCTGCCGCTCTCCCAGCCGAGCGCGCAGGGCTCCACGTAGGAGGCGAGCCCCACCCCGACGAGCTCGCCCTTCGCGCGCCGCTCGGCCTGGCGGTGCCGGAGGCCGTCGTAGTCGGCGGCCTTCAGCGCGCGGTCCAGCGCCTGCGGGTAATCGCCCGAGTCGTAGACCTGGCCGGTGATGGTCTTGTAGGGGAACCGGTTGGCCGCGATGAAGTTGCGCCGCCGCAGCTCCGCCGGGTCGAGCTGCATCGCGCGGGCCGCAGTGTCCATCAGCCGCTCGATGAAGAAGCACGCCTCCGGCCGGCCCGCGCCGCGATAGGCCGAGACCGGCGCGGTGGTGGTGAGCGCGCCGTTGACCGTGATGTCGCAGCTCGGGACCACGTAGGCGCCGGGCAGGCACCGCGCGTGGTTCCACGGCGAGCCCGCGGCCGCGTTCATGAGGTGAGCCCCGAGCGGCGCGGTGATCGTCGCGCGGAGCCCGGTGATGCGCCCGCCCGCGTCCAGCGCCAGCTCGCCCTCGCAGACCGAGCCGCGCGCCTGGTTGGTGGTGACCTGGTCCTCGCGGCGGGTGGCCACCCACTTGACGGGGCGGCCGAGCTGCCGCGTCAGCCAGGCCAGCAGCACGTCCTCGCGGTAGGGGCCGGTCTTGACCCCGAACCCGCCGCCCACGTCGGGGGCGATGACGCGCACGCGGCTCTCCGCCAGCTCGAGCAGCCGCGCGACCTCGCCGCGGATGCGGAAGGGGGCCTGGCAGGACACCCACATGGTCAGCTCGCCGCTGAAACGGTCGAAGCTGGCCAGGACCGAGCGCGGCTCCATCGCCACCGCGGAGATCCGGTTCTGCGCCACGCGCAGCGGCACGACGTGGGCCGCGGCCGCGAAGGCGCCCGCCGCGTCGCCCTCGCGGAGGTTGCGCGTGAGCGCGCGGTTGCCGTCGATGCCGGAGAAGAGCAGCGGCGCGCCAGGGGCCAGGGCCGCCTCCGGCTCGGGCAGGCCAGGCAGGGGCTCGTAGTCCACGCTGATGAGATCGAGCGCGTCGTAGGCCGCGTAGACGTCCTCGGCCACCACCGCGGCCACCGGCATGCCGACCGCGTGGACCTGGCTCTCGGCCAGGATGGGATGCGGCGGCACGCGCATGTCGGGCACCAGCCGGTTCACCGGCATGGGGGCGAGATGCGCCACGTCCTTGCCGGTGACGACCAGCAGGGTGCGCGGATCGCGCCGTGCCGCCTCCACGTCGAGGTTGGCGATGCGGGCGTGAGCGTGCGGGGAGCGGAGCAGAGCCACGTAGGCGCAGCCCGGCGGCGTCATGTCGTCCACGAAAGCGCCCGCGCCGGTCAGGAGCCGGTGGTCTTCGCGTCGCTTGAGCGGCCGGCCGATCCAGCCGTCGCCCTGGCGCTCGCTCATCCGAGGAATCGGGAGACGGCGCCGACGAAGGCGGCCGGCTGCTCGTACGGCAGCATGTGCCCGGCCTCGGGAACGACCTCGACGGTCGCGCCGGGGATCAGCCGGCCCCAGCGCTCGGCATAGGCCGGGACGATCAGCTTGTCCGACCCGCCCCAGAGGACCAGGGTCTTCGCGGTCGCCCGGTAGAGGCGCTTCAACACCCGGCGGTTCGGGATCGGGAAGAGGATCTTGCCCGCCATCGCCAGCCGCCGCTGCTGGCCCAGGTAGAATTCCTTGAAGACCTCCATGTCCGAGAAGTCCGCGCCGCCGGTGAGCAGCGCCTGGCCTCGGACGGGATCCTGGAAGAGCAGCTCGATGAGCTGGCCGGGGAGGAGGGCGAAGATGTCGGGGATCGGGTGCTCCTCGATCCAGAGCCCCGCCGCGGCCACGAGCACCAGTCGGTCGAGATCGCCGGGCGCGATCGCGGCCATCTCGGCGGCGATCATGCCGCCCATCGAGTGGCCGACCAGGTGCGGCTTGGTGAGGCCGAGGGCCGAGACCACGTCCCAGCCGTGGAGCGTGAAGTCGAGCATGTCCTCCAGCAGCTCCTCGCCGGTGGAGTCGCCGTAGCCGGGGAGCTCGGGGGCGAAGACGTGATAGCGCGCCGCGAGCTGGTCGAGGAACGGGTTGTCGGCGAGCAGGCCGCCCGCGCCGTGGAAGAACACGAGCGGCATGCCGCTGCCCGCCTCGAGCACGCGGCAACGCGCGCCCTTCTTCGTCTCGATGGTCCGCGTCTTCATCTCGGCCACACCTGCCCCGGCTTCTCCGCCCCGGGCTGCATCTCCTCGGGATGGAGGCGGTCCTCCATCGGGTGGATCCACCAGCGGTCGTCGTGCTTCCAGTCGGGCCACAGGTTGCGGAGATGCGGCATGACCTTCTCGGCGAAGAGCTTGGTCGAGTGCCGCGTCTTCCAGTCCGGCATATTGCCGGTGTGGAGCAGGCAGAAGAGGTGCCCGATCCGCAGGCCCTTGATGCACTCCTCGAGCTGCTGGCGCACCGTCTCGGGGCTGCCCGCGATGATGAAGCGCTCGTCCACGAGCTGCTTCCAGGTGAGGTTGGCCATCAGCTTCTGCGCCTCGAGGCGGAGCTGCGAGAGCGCGCCGTACTTGATCGTGTTCACGGTGCGGTAGCCCGGCGGGTCCGCGAAGGGCGGGAAGACGTGGAGGCACCGGTTGAAGAAGTAGAGGCAGTGCTCCGCGTAGAGCTCCTCGGCCTCCGCGTCGGTGTCGGCCACGCAGATGATCTGGGCGAAGGCGGCGCGGTAGGGCGAGTCGTCCTTGCCGCGCTTGGCCACGCGGTCCCAGTAGCCTTCGAGCAGCGACTTGCCGCGCACGTAGCCGTAGAAGGACAGATACGAGTAGTTGTAGTCGTAGTCGAGGCAGAAGTCCCACGTCTCGATCGAGCCGCCGCCCGGGATGTAGATGGGCGGGTGCGGCTTCTGAATCGGCTTGGGCCAGCAGTTCACCCAGCGGAGCTGATTGTACTTGCCGTCGAAGGCGAAGGGCTCGTCCTCCGCCCACGCCTTCATGATCATGTCGTGGGCTTCCTTGTACTTGTCGCGGGTCAGCGCGGGGATCTGGCCGTAGCAGAAGTTGGTGTCCATCGGCGTGCCGACCGGGAAGCCGGCGACGAGGCGCCCGCCCGAGATGACGTCGAGCATGGCGAACTCCTCGGCCACGCGGATCGGCGGGTTGTAGCCCGCGATCGAGTTACCGATCACGCAGATGGCCGCACGGGAGGTCCGCCGCGCCAGGCCGGCCGCGATCAGGTTCGGGGAGGGCATGAGCCCGTAGCCGTTCTGGTGGTGCTCGTTGCAGCCGATGCCGTCGAAGCCGAGCGTCTCCGCGTACTCGAGCTGGTCCATGTACTGGTGGTAGACGAAGTGGCCC
>DASQAL010000025.1:0-13616 GCA_035635775.1 Candidatus Acidiferrum sp. | reverse complement strand
GCCCGCTGGGTGACGATGGCGCGCTCCTCGTCGAGCACTTCCTTGAGGATCACGACCTCGCCCTGGATCTCGTAGCCCGCGGTCTCCACCACGTTGAGGCCTTCGTTCAGGATCAGCTCCTGACCGGGCTTGATGTCCTCGACCTTGATCGAGGGGTGCAGGTTGACCTTCACCTTGCGGCCCTGCGACAGGATGTTGACGGTGCCGTCCTCGTTGACCGAGAGGTAGACCCCGTACGTCGAGGGGGGCGCGCAGAGCTTGTCCACCTCTTCCTTCAGCGAGGTGATCTGCTCCCGGGCCTCGTAGAGCGCGTTGACGAGCTTCTCGTTCTGGTTGAACGCCTGCACGAGCTGGCGGTTGGCCTCGCGCAGCTTGTTCTCGAGGATCATGAACTCCTTGGGCGCGTCCTCGAGCTTCTTGCGCAGCCGCCCGGTCTCGGTCTCGAGCGAACGGACGTAGGCCTGGAGGTCCTGGACCTGGACCTCGTACTCGGTGAGACGCCGCCGGTAGTTCGAGTCGGTCATGGGGAGGAATTTCGAGAGGCCCTTCATCCCTTCGGACGCGGGCTCTCGGCTAGGATTGCCCTTCTTGTCGAACTCCTTCATGTTCGCCCATTTCCTTTCCGGGTGAACCATCGGGCACTTCCAGCGCTTCGTCGCGCGCTCCGCCCAAGCCTCCGAAAGGTGACTTCAGTATAGGAGTCCGTTTCGCGTTAAGTCAAGCGAATTGGCCTCATTTTGCCCTCGGGAGCCATTGATTTCATTTCACTTTCTCCGATTCCCGGTGTGGCGATCACCTATCGCTCTCACCGTCTAAACCCTGGCTCACCCGAGCCGGTTCCGGAGCGCTCCCGACGGGCCTGAGAAAAAGTAAAGCAGTTTCGGTGCCATTCGCGCGGCCCCCGCCGACGCCCGATCCACTCGACTTGTCGTCCCGCGCCCGCGGTGACCGCCTTCACGATGGCCACGCGATGAGCAGCGGCGCGGAAAGTGGCTACGCATCGCGCAGTGGCCGGAATCCGTCGTATAACACGGTCATGTCGAGCGTGTGCCGGCGCATCGGGATCACGGTGGCCTTCGTCTTCTTCACGCTGGCGGGCGGGGCCTGGGCGCAGGGCGGCGTCCTCCGTGTCGGGCTCCCGTCGGTTCCGACCTTGCTCGACCCCGCCACCGCGCTGGAAGGGCCAGTTTCCGTCATCGCGCGGCAAATCTTCGACACCCTGGTGCAGTACCGCGACGTCACCAGCGATATCGAGCCCGGGCTGGCCGCCCAGTGGTCGGTGTCGCGCGACGGCCTCCTGTGGACCTTCCGGCTGCGCGAGGGCGTGCGGTTTCACGACGGTACCGCGCTGACCGCCCGGCAGGTGGTGGAGAGCCTCGACCGGGTCATCCAGCCCAACGCGGCCCAAGCGCCCCACCCCAACGTGGCCGCGCCGCTGCTGGTCCGGGGCACGCCGGGGGTCGTCAAGGAGATCCGCGCGGTGGACGCGCGGACCGTCCAGATCAGCCTCCTGCTGCCCTACGCGCCCCTGCCCGCGGTGCTGGCCCATCCCGCCTTCTCGATCGTGCTGGCCAGCAGCGCGGGGCAGCGCTGGGTCGGCACCGGACCGTTCGCGCTCACCGAGGCGAGCCTGGGGCGGGTGGTGCTGGACGCGAATCCGGGCTACTGGGGCGGGCCGGCCCGCTCCACGCGGCTGGTCTTCCTGGACGCCGGCGAGGATGCCCGTGGCGAGGAGATGCTGGCGGCCCAGGCGGTCGACGTGCTCCTCACCTCCGCCGCCCCCTCCCGGTCCGCCGGCACACAGTCGATCCCGAGCTGGCGCATCGGGTACCTCGCGCTGGAGACGGAGCGCGAGCCCTTCAGCCGGCTCAAGGCGCGCCAGGCGGTGGCGGCGGCGCTCGATCCGGGCCTGCTCGCCCCCGCGGTCGCGCCGGTCGGGGTCCCGCTGCTCTCCTTCCTGCCCCTCGGGGTCTGGAGTCGTCGCGACGCCTCGCCCGTGCTCGAGGCGAACCCGGCGAACGCCAAGCGCCTGCTGACGGAGGCGGGCTTCCCGCGGGGTACGTCGGCCGGACTGCTGATCGGCGACGGCGACAAGCGCCTGGACCAATCGCGGGTGGCCGAGGCGATCCGCGCCTCGCTGGCCGCCGCCGGCATCTCCGTGCCCATCCAGGTCGAGGCGCCGGAGGCGGCGCTCCAGCTGGCCCGTACCGGTCAACATCAGATGGCGCTGCTCGAGGCCCGCGTGGAGGCGGGCGATCCGCACTTCCTGCTCTACCCGCTCACGAGCAGCGAGGGCGCGAGCAAGGGGCCCACCGCACTGAACATGTCCTTCTATCGCAACCGTACCCTCGACGGCCTCCTCATCCGGGCCAGCCAGGTGTCCTTCCGCCCCGAGCGGCTGCGGCTCTACGGGCGCGCCCAGGCCATGTTGGCCGAAGAGGTGCCGTGGGTGCCGCTCTACGTGCGGCTGCACTGGGCGGCGACCCGCATGGAGGTGCGCAACCTGCGCCTACACCCGAGCGGCAATCCCCGCTTCGACCGCGTCTGGATCGACGCGCCGCCCCCAGCCGCGGCGCCCGTGCCGGGCCCCGGGCGATGAATGGCCTCCGCCTCCTGCCGCTGCTGTGCCTGCTCCTGGCGGCCGGGCCGGTGGGCGCCCAGGACGGCAGGCCGGCGGGCACGCTGAGGGGCGTCTTCATCTCCGACCCGCCGACGCTCGACCCCGCCCAGGCGACGGACACCACCTCGTCGGCGGTCGTGCGGCAGCTCTTCGACACGCTGGTGGAGCTGGACGAGCGATTGCAGCCGGGGCCGGGCCTGGCCGAGCGCTGGACGGTGTCGGCCGACCATCGCGTCTACACCTTCGTGCTCCGCCCCGGCGTGAAGTTCCACCACGGCCGGGTCATGCGGGCGGCCGACGTGAAGTTCTCCTTCGAGCGCGCCGCGCGTGGCAAGCGGCCCTGGGTGTTCGAGAAGATCGCGGGGGCGCCCGCCTTCATCAAGGGCGGGGCGGGGGAGATCCCGGGCGTGCGCGTGGTGGACGAGCGCACCGTCGAGCTGACCCTCGAGAAGCCCTTCGCGCCGTTCCTCCACCTGATGGCCTACGACGCGGCGTCCATCGTGCCGCGCGAGGAGGCCGAGCGTCTGGGCCCGGCCTTCGCGAGCCGCCCGGTGGGGACCGGCGCGTTTCGCCTGAAGGAGTGGCGGCGCGACGACCGCGTGGTGCTCGAGGCCTTCGCCGACCACTTCCGGGGCGCGCCCCACCTGGAGCGGGTGGTGTTCCGCATCATCCCGGCCGAGATCACCCGCTTCAACGACTACAAGGCGGGCAACCTCGACGTCAGCGACATCCCGACCGGCCACTGCCGGGCCGTGAAGGCCGATCCCGCGCTCCGCGCCCAGGTGGCGATCTGGCCGACCCTGGGCACCCACGCGGTGCGCTTCAACGTGGAGAAGCCGCCGTTCAACGATCGCCGGATGCGCCTGGCCGTCGCGCACGCCATCGATCCCGCCGCGGTCGTGCAGGGGCTCCTCGAGGGGTGCGTCACCGCGGGCAAGGGCATCCTGCCGCCCGCGCTGCCGGGCTACCACGCGGGCGTCACCGCGCCCGGCTTCGATCGCGCCCGCGCCCGGGAGCTCCTGGCCGAGGCGGGATTCCCGGGCGGCCGGGGGCTGCCGCCCATCACCTATCATTTCAACACGAGCGATCTGAACCAGCGCGTCGCCGAGCTGCTGCAGGCGCAGCTCCGGGAGGTGGGGATCACGCTCGAGCTGCGGCGGCTCGACTGGGCCGCCCACCTCAAGGTCGTGGACGAGGGCGCGGTGACGATGTTCCGCCAGGGCTGGATCGCCGACTATCCGGATCCGGAGAACTTCCTGACCGTCCTGTTCCACTCCCGGAACATCGGCGCGGCGGGCAATACCTCTCGCTACCGCAACCCGGAGCTCGACCGGCTCTTCGACCAGGCCGACGTCATGCCGGCCGGGCCGGCGCGCTTCAAGGTCTACCAGGGCGCCGAGCAGCGCCTGCTCGACGACGGGGCCTGGATCACGCTCTACCACTACGCGAGCCGCGCCCTGATCCGCCCCTCCGTGAAAGGCCTCGAGCGCTCGCCGCTCTCCACCGCGCCCGAGTTCCTCGCCCCCCTCCGCAAAGTGAAGATTGAGTAGCGGGTGGCCCAGGCGCCGGTTGTCCGCGGACCGGTTGTCCGCGGCTGGGGGAGTGCGGGGGCCATGTCTGGGCCCCCGCATATGAAAGAAAAAACGGCTGCACAAGCAAGCGCGCGCCAGCGCGCCGGCTGACCGCCCTCATGTTTTCTGACCTGCTAGAACCCGCGGCGAAGCGCGTGCTGGCGCTGCTGCCGGTCTTGCTGGGCGTCAGCCTGCTCGTCTTCGCGCTCACCGCGGTCGGCCTGGGCGATCCGGCCAGGGCCATGCTGGGCCAGCGCGCCGATCCGGAGCTGGTCCAGCAGATCCGCCGGGACTACGCGCTCGACCGCCCGGTGCACGTGCGCTACGCCTCGTGGATGTCGCGGCTGGTCCGCGGCGACCTGGGCACCTCGTATCACCAGCAGCGGCCGGTCGCCGAGATCATCGCCGAGCGCCTGCCCGCCACTGCGCGGCTGGCGCTGGCCGCCACCGTGGTCGCCGTCGTGGTCGGCCTCGTCGCGGGGGTCGCGGCCGCGCTGCGGCCGGGCCGGCTGCTCGATCAGATCCTCATGAGCGCGGCGGTGCTCGGCATCTCCACGCCCGTGTTCTGGCTCGGCATGATGCTCTCGCTGCTCTTCGCGGTATGGCTCGGGTGGCTGCCGGTCTCGGGGTACGGCGACGGCGCCTGGGCCAATCTGGTGCTGCCGGCGCTCACCCTGGGCGCCATCCACACCGGCACCATCGCGCGTATGGCCCGGTCGACCCTGCTCGAGGTGATCCGGCAGGAGTACATCCAGACCGCGCGCGCCAAGGGGCTCGCCGAGTGGCTGGTGATCGCCAAGCACGCCCTCCGCAATGCCCTGATCCCGGTGGTCACCGTGATCGGCATCGGGATCGCGGATCTTCTCGTGGGCGCGCCGCTGACCGAGACGGTGTTCGCGTGGCCCGGCCTGGGCCGGATGCTGGTGGCCGCGGTGGGCCAGCGCGACCTCCCGGTCGTGATGGGCGCGGTGCTCGTCTTCGCGGTGATCTACGTCCTCGCCAACCTGGTGGTGGACCTGGCCTATCTCGTCATCGATCCGAGGATCCGCCGTGGCCGCTGACGCGCGCCTGCTCCAGTCCGGGGGACGGAGAGGCCGTCTCGGGCGCCGGCTCACCATCGGCGGCACGCTCGTGGGCCTGTTCGCGGCCTCGGCGGTGCTCGCCCCGTGGCTCGCACCGTACGACCCGACCGCGGTGCCGGCCGCGCTCAGCGAGGTCATGCTGCGGCCCCCGGAGCCCGCCCACGTCTTCGGCACCGACGCGCTCGCTCGCGATCTCTTCTCGCGCGTGCTCCACGGGGGCCGCGTCTCGCTCGCGCTGGGCCTCGGCGTTGAGGTGGTGGCCGCGACGCTCGGCGTCGCGGTGGGCCTGCTCGCCGGGTACCACGGCGGCTGGCGCGATTCGCTGCTGATGCGGGTCACCGACGTGGTGATGGCCTTCCCCTCGCTGATCCTGGCCATCGGGCTGATCGCGGTCTTCGAGCGGCCGGGGCTCGACAAGGTGGCGCTGGTGCTGATGGCGCTCGGCTGGACCACGATCGCGCGCATCGTGCGGGGCGAGATCCTCTCGCTCAAGGAGCGCGACTACGTGCAGGCGGCCCGCGCACTCGGCGTGGGCCACGGGACGATCCTGGTCCGCCACCTCCTACCCAACGCGGCGGGCCCCATCATCGTCGCAGCCACCATCGGCGTCGGCAGCAACATGATCGCCGAGGCCGGCCTCTCATTCCTCGGCCTGGGCGCCCAATCCCCGACGATCTCCTGGGGCAGCATGCTCGCCGAGGGCCAAACCTTCCTCGCCTCCGCCCCCTGGGTCGCCTTTTGCCCCGGCGCCGCGCTGCTCTTGGCCGTGCTGGGCATCAACCTGCTTGGCGACGCGCTGCGAGACTTGCTGGACCCGCGCTGGCGCGACTAACCCGCGTCGACACGGTCAGGTCAGCCGGCTGCGGCGGGGGTGGGCCGCCGGGTGACTCGTTCCCTCCGGGGAAAGCCTAGACCACGACTTCCCAGATTGGGAACTCCTCAGGCAAGGTGACGAAGCAGCGGGTCGTGGTCAGAGGCGGCCCCCGCCGCCCCGCGCCCCCGCCCGCTCCCCGCCGCTTAACTGTGCTTGCGCAGCTCCAGCCGCCCGATCTGCCGGCGATGCACCTCGTCCGGCCCGTCGGCGAACCGCAGGGTCCGCGAGTGGGCCCACATGGACGCGAGCGGGAACTCCTGGCTCACGCCGCCGCCGCCGTGGAGCTGCATCGCCCGCTCCACCACGCGCCCGGTGATGTTCGGCACCGCCACCTTGATCTCCGCGATGGCCTGCCGCGCCGCCTTGTTGCCGACGGTGTCCATCATGTAGGCCGCGTGCAGGACGAGCAGGCGCGCCTGGTCGATCTCGATGCGCGACTCCGCGATGCGCTCGAGCGTGATGTCGTTGTCGGCCAGCGGCTTGCCGAAGGCGACGCGCCGGGTGGCCCGCTTGCACATCAGCTCCAGCGCGCGCTCGGCCACGCCGATCTGGCGCATGCAGTGGTGGATGCGGCCGGGGCCGAGGCGGCCCTGGGCGATCTCGAAGCCACGGCCCTCGCCGAGCAGCATGTTGGAGGCGGAGACCCGCACGTTCTCGAACAGCACCTCGCCGTGGCCGTGGGGCGCGTCGTCGTAGCCGAACACGGTCAGCATCCGCACCACCTTGATGCCGGGCGTATCGCGGGGCACCAGGATCATGGACTGCTGCTTGTACTTGTCCGGGTTCTTCGGATCCGTCTTCCCCATGAAGATGAGGACCTTGCAGCGCGGGTCGCCGATGCCCGAGGTCCACCACTTGTGCCCGTTGATCACGTAGTGGTCGCCGTCGCGCGCGATGCTCGACTCGATGTTGGTCGCGTCCGAGGAGGCCACCTTGGGCTCGGTCATCGCGAAGGCGGAGCGGATCTTGCCCTCGAGCAGCGGCTCGAGCCAGCGCTTCTTGTCCTCGGGAGTGCCGTAGCGCTCGAGCACCTCCATGTTGCCGGTGTCGGGCGCCGAGCAGTTGAAGGTCTCCGGCGCGATCGGGGAGCGCCCCATGATCTCGCAGAGCGGCGCGTACTCGAGGTTGGTGAGGCCGGCGCCGCGCTCGCTCTCGGGCAGGAACAGGTTCCACAGGCCGCGCTCGCGCGCCTTGGCCTTGAGCTCTTCCATGATGGGAGGGATCTGCCAGCGGGTCGGGCCCGAGTTGAGCTGGTCGGCGAAGACCTGCTCGTTCGGCACGACGTGCTTGTTCATGAAGTCGGTGAGCTGCTCCATGTACATCTTGGTCTTCTTCGAGTACTCAAATTCCATGTGGGCCCTCCCGGCGCCGGTGCCTCTGGTACGGTGTCCCTCGTCCCGCTGACGTGGCCCCAACCCTAGGGCCGCGCCGGGCGATTGTCAACGCCTCCACGGGGGGCCGCGTCTGGACTTGGAGTGCCCTCCGTGGTAGAAAAATGCGAGACTTACGCGACATCCGTCGCTGACCATGCTCTCGATCTCCGACACGGCTACCGAGATGGTGAACTGGGTGTTCCCCGAGCACGCGGGGGCGCCCGGGCAGATCCACGGGGGCCGCATGATGCAGTGGATCGCCACCTGCGGCACCATCGCGGCGTCGCGGGTGGCGCGCGGCAACGTGGTACTGGGGGCGATGGATGACATCGACTTCCTGCATCCGGTCAAGGTGGGAGAGGTGGCGGTGCTGCGGGCGCAGGTGGAGTACGTCGGCCGGTGCTCGCTCGAGGTCGGCGTGCGCGTCTACGCCGAGAAACCGGCCACCGGCGAGCGGGTCCTCACGCTGTCCTCCCATCTCGTGTTCGTCAAGATGGACGAGCGCGTCAAGCCGGTGCCGGTGCCGCAGACGGTGGCGCCGCGCGGGCCGGACGAGGAGACCATGCACGCCGCGGCGGGCGAGCGGCGGGCCCAGCGGCTCGCGCGCTTCGCGCGGCGCGCCGAGCGCATGCGCGAAGTGGAGGACGACGCGCCCGAGGAGCTGCGCTGGAGGTTCGAGTCCTGCCGGTCGGTGCTGCCGGAGGACGTGCTGTTCGGCAGTACCATGTTCGCGGGCAAGCTCCTGCTCGACATCGACGAGGCGGGCGGTATCCTCTCCATGCGGTACTGCCGGGGCCTGGTCATGACCGCGTGCCTGGACGCGCTGGACTTCTACGCGCCGATCCAGTCGAACGAGGTCGTCACGTTCAAGGCGGGTCTCAACCACGTGGGGACGTCGTCCCTCGAGATCGGGGTGAAGGTGCTCAGCGAGGTGCCGTGGACCGGAGAGGTCAAGCACGCCTGCACCGCTTACCTCACCTTCGTGCACCTGGGCTCGGACCCCAGCGCCCCGTTGCGGCCCCAGCCGTGCCGGCCCTTCACGCCCGAGACCCCCGCCGAGCAGCGGCGCTGGGCCGAGGCCCTCGAGCGCCGCGCCCGACGGCTCGAGCGCGTCAAAACCCTGAAACTATCTCGCAGCGCGTAGGAGATTGGCATGTCTGGACACTCACGGTGGTCGCAGATCAAGCGGAAGAAGGGCAAGACGGACGTTCAGAGGGGGAAGCTGTTCTCGAAGATCCTGCGCGAGATCACGGTCGCGGCCAAGCACGGCGGGGGCGACCCCAAGGGCAACCTGCGCCTGAAGGCGGCCACGGAGTCGGCCCGGGCGGCCAACATGCCCGCCGACAACATCAAGCGGGCCATCCAGAAGGGCACCGGCGAGCTCCCCGGCGAGTCGTACGAGGAGATCTCGTACGAGGGCTACGGGGCGGGCGGGGTGGCGGTCATGGTGCGGACGCTGACCGACAACAAGAACCGCACCGGACCCGAGATCCGGCACATCTTCGAGAAGAACGAGGGGCGGATGGGCACCTCCGGCTGCGTGGCCTGGATGTTCGACCGGCGCGGCCTGATCGAGGTGGACGCGCAGAAGGTGAAGGAAGACGATCTGCTCGAGAAGGCGCTCGACTCGGGGGCGACCGACGTCAAGCAGGTAGAAAAAGTGTTCGAGGTCAGCGCGAATGCTGATGAAATGGAGACGGTCCGCCAGGCGCTCGAGCGGCAGGGGATGCCGGTGGTCGAGGCCCGGGTGGACATGGTGCCGCAATCCACGGTGAAGGTGGAGGGTAAGGAGGCCGCGGCGGTGCTGCGGCTGATCGAGGCCCTCGAGGAGCAGGACGACGTCCAGTCCGTTTATTCCAACTACGACATCGCCGACGAGGTCATCGACGCCATCACCGCAGCCTAGCGCGCTTCGCGTCATGGGGGTGGACCCGGGGCTCGTGGCCACCGGGTTCGGCGTGCTGGAAATCGGCCCCGGCGGCGTGACGGTCCGCGACGCTGGCGTCATCAGCACGACCACCGGGCAGCCCCTGGAGGCCCGCCTGAACGCCCTGCATCGGGCGGTGCACCGCATCATCGAGCTGCAGAGCCCCGGGCTGCTCGTGGTCGAGGATCTCTACACCGAGTACAAGTTTCCCCGCACCGCCGTCCTCATGGGCCACGCCCGGGGCGTGATCTACCTGGCGGCCCGCCAGCTCGGGGTGAGCGTGCTCGCCCTGGCGCCCTCGGAGGTCAAGCGCGCGATGACCGGCAACGGGGCGGCGGGGAAGGGCCAGATGCAGCGCGCGGTCCAGACTTTGCTCGGGCTCAAGGAGCTGCCGCGCCCCTCTCACGTGGCCGACGCCCTCGGCCTGGCGGCTACCGGGATGGCGCGGATCACGGGCCGAGTACCGACCCCCGTGGGCGCCCGGACAACCGGAAGCTTCCCTCCAGCTGCGGGGGCCCAGAAATGGCCCCCGCACTCCCCCAGCGGCGGACAACCGAAGAGCGGGCCCCCGCACTCCCCCCCACGCCCGCTCATCCCGTCGCGGATCACCGGACGACCGTGATCGCCTCGCTGCGGGGCAAGCTGCGGCGCAAGCTCGACGACCGCGTGGTCGTCGAGGCGGCCGGCGTCGGCTACGAGGTCTTCGTCCCGCCGGTGACCCAGCAGGAGCTGCTGCACGTCAAGGCCGCCGACGGTGACGCGGCCGACGAGGTGGCGCTCGAGATCCACTACCACGCCACCCAGAACCAGCCGAAGCCCGTGCTGATCGGCTTCACCTCGGAGCTCGACCGGGAGTTCTTCGAGAAGCTGATCACCGTGAAGGACGTGGGTCCGATGGTGGCGGCCCGCTCCCTGGCCGCGCCGGTCGGGGAGATCGCGGCGGCCATCGCGCGACAGGACGAGGCCTACCTGCGCCGCCTGCCCGGCATCGGCCCGCAGAAGGCCAAGAACATCGTGGCGCAGCTCCAGGCCAAGGTGGCCAAGTTCGCGCTGGCCAAGAGCGAGGCGGCGAGCCCGGAGCCGGCCGCCGCTGTCGTGGCCCCGGACGAGGAAGGGCTCCGCGGCATGGTCTTCGACATCCTGGTGAAGCAGCTCGGCTACCGCCCGAGCGAGGCGGCCCCGATCATCGGCGCGGCGCTCACCCGCCGGCCCGGCGTGACGACCCCCGAGGAGCTGCTCGACGAGATCTACCGTGGCGGCCGAAAGGGCTGATCTGGACGCCGGGATGACCGACGACGAGGCCCGCGTGATGAGCCGCGGCGCCCTGCCGGAGGAGACGCAGGTCGAGCGGCAGCTCCGGCCGCAGCGCCTCGACGAGTACGTGGGGCAGCGCGCGACGGTCGAGAGCCTGCGCGTGTCGGTGGAGGCGGCGCGGCGGCGCGGGGAGCCGCTCGATCACGTGCTGCTCTCCGGCCCCCCGGGACTCGGCAAGACCACGCTGGCCACCATCATGGCCAACGAGATGCAGGCGAACATCGTGACCACCGCCGGTCCCTCGCTCGAGCGCGGCGCGGACCTCATGGGCATCCTGACCAACCTGGCCGAGAAGGACGTGCTCTTCATCGACGAGATCCACCGGCTGCCGCGGGTGGTCGAGGAGCTGCTCTACCCGGCCATGGAGGACTTCTCGGTCAACTTCGTGATGGACAAGGGCCTCAACGCCCGCACCATCCGGATTCCGCTCCGGCCCTTCACCATGGTGGGGGCGACCACGCGGCCGGGCATGCTCTCCTCGCCGCTGCGCGAGCGCTTCGGGATCTTCCATCACCTGGATTTCTACTCGGGCGAGGAGCTGACCGCGATCATCAACCGCTCCGCGGCCATCCTCGGGGCGCCCATCGCGCCGGGTGGGGCGGAGGCGATCGCCCGGCGCGCGCGAGGGACGCCGCGGCTCGCCAACCGCCTGTTGCGGCGGGTGCGCGACTACGCGCAGGTGAAGGCCGACGGTACCGTCACCGCGGAGGTGGCCGGCCGCGCGCTCGACCAGGAGGGGGTGGACGAGGCCGGGCTCGACCGCCTCGACCGGCGCTTCCTCACCGCAATTATCGAGCTCTACAAAGGTGGACCGGTGGGCCTGGAGGCCATCGCCGCCACCATCAACGACGAAGCCGAGACCCTGGCAGAAGTGGTGGAGCCCTTCCTGCTCAAGATCGGCTACGTGGTTCGCAGTCCGACCGGCCGCCGCGCGACGCCCGCGGCGTATGCGCATCTGGGCCATGCGCTGCCCGCGTCGCCGGGAGGGCAAGGGCAGCTACCGCTGTGATTCCGCTGGGCAAAATGCTTCTGCTATTCGGGCTCCTGATGGTACTTCTGGGACTGGTCCTGCTCGTCGCGGGGCACTTCTCGGGGAAGGTGCCATGGCTCGGACGGCTGCCGGGGGACATCTACATCCAGCGCGGGAACTGGACGTTCTACTTCCCGCTCGCCACCGGCCTCACTATCTCCGTCGTCCTGACGCTGCTCTTCGCGCTCTTCGGCCGGCGCTGATGCGGCCGGCGCTCGGGCGGAGCGGCGGCGCGCTCGTCGCGCTGGCCCTGCTCCTGTGGGCGGGCCCGGCGGCGGCCGCGGACATCCGCGTGGCCATCGCCGAGGGCCTCCACACCTTGGAGGTGGGCGGCGGGCCGATGATGGTGAGCGATCTCACCGGACGGGCGGTGGTGGAGGATTCGCCGACGTGGCTCCGCGTCACCTGGAAGAACGGCGCGCTCGAGGTCAGCGGCGGCGGGCGGCGCGTGGACGGTCTGCGGCTGGCCCCCGGTGACACCGGCTTCCTCCGCCTGAACGGGCGCGAGTATCCTGGCGCGCTCGAGATCATCCGGAGCGGCGACGCGCTCACCGTGATCAACGAGCTGCCGCTCGAGGAATACCTGGCGGGGGCGGTGAAGGCCGAAGCCGGCGACAAGATGCCGCTCGAGATGCTGAAGGCGCAGGCCGTCGTGGCGCGCACCTACGCGGCCTACCACCGGCGGCTCAATGCCGAGAAGACGTTCCACCTCGTCGCCTCGACGCTGAACCAGCAGTACATCGGTCGCGTGCCGACGGACTCGCCGGTCTGGGCGGCGGTGAACGAGACGGCCGGCCAGGTGCTGCTGTGGAACGGCGAGCTGTTCCCCGCCTTCTACCACACCGACAGCGGCGGGCACACCGAGGATCCGCGCGTGGTCTTCGCGACGGGAAACATGCCCGCGCTGAAGCCGGTGCGGGTCGAATTCCCCTCGGCCTCGCCGCATCACCGCTGGCGCCTCGATCTGCCCCTGGCCGATCTCTCGGCCGCGCTCCTGCGGGGAGGGATCTCGGTGGGGCGCGTGGTGGGGCTCGACGTGCTCGAACGGAGCACGTCCCTGCGGGTGGCGCGGATCGCGGTCCGCGGCACCGCGGGCACCGTGACGCTCCGGGGCAACGACCTGCGGCGCCTGGTCGGCTACGACACGCTCAAGAGCACGCTCTTCGCGGTGGCGGTGGCGGGCCCGGTCGCCCGCTTCGTCGGCCGCGGCTACGGCCACGGGGTCGGGCTCGACCAGTGGAGCGCCAAGACCATGGCCGACCAGGGCTACCGCGCCCAGCAGATCGTCGCCTACTACTACCCGGGCGCCGTGCTCGCCACCCTCCCGGGCGCGCCCGCGACCCGCTGAGCGCTCCGCCCGGCGCGAGCCTGTCCTGGGACGAGTTCACGCGCGTGGACATGCGCGTGGGCGTGGTGGTGGCCGCCCAGGAGTTCCCGGAGGCGCGGCGGCCCGCGCTCAAGCTCGAGATCGACTTCGGGCCGCTCGGCATCAAGCGGTCGAGCGCGCAGATCACCGACCACTACACGCCGGCCGCGCTGGTCGGCCGGCGCGTGGTGGCGGTCGTCAACTTCGCGCCGAAGCGGATCGGGGCGTTCGTGTCCGAGGTGCTCGTGCTGGGCGCGTACAACTCGGCTGGCGAGGTCGTCCTCCTCACGCCTGATCTCGACGTGGCGCCCGGGTCGCGGATCGGGTAGCTTCGCGCGCGTCATTGCGCGGCTCGGCGCGCGCGCGGCGGGTCGTCTCACGCGTGGCGGGGCGTCGGGTGGGGCGGGGGGCGGCAGGCGGGCCTCTGACCACGACCCGCTTTCTCGTTTTCTTGCGTGG
>DASQAL010000024.1:0-6673 GCA_035635775.1 Candidatus Acidiferrum sp. | reverse complement strand
GTGCGGCTCGAGGTAGCCCTGGTGCACCATCGGCACGCGATAGGTCTTCTCGAGGATGTGATCGGACTCGGCGAAGCCCTTGGCGGGGTCGCCGCGCGTGAGGCGCGCCTGCTGCGAGATGTTCACCGCCTTCGCGGGCGTGTCGCTCTTGGCGATCGCCACCGCGGAGTGGGCGAGCGCCTCGCTCGTGTCGGCCTCGGTGCCCGCGTCGGCCACCGGCGGCGCGCCGGGCAGCATGGCCTTGAGCGGATCGATCGAGGCGGCCAGCACCTGGTACTCGACCTTGATGAGGTCGAGGGCCTCCTCGGCGATGGCCGGCTCGTCCGCGGCCACCGCGGCGACCGGCTGGCCCATGAACACCACGCGGTCGATCGCGAGGACGGCGTGGGCGCGCGTCGGTGCCTTCTTCTTCAGATGCGGGATGTCCTTGGCGGTGAGCACCGCGCGCACGCCGGGGAGCGCCTTGGCCGCGCTGGTGTCGATCGACACGATCTTGGCGTGCGCGTGCGGGCTACGCAGCAGCTTGGCGTGCAGCAGGCCCTTGGCCTGGATGTCGGCCACGTACTGCACCCGGCCGGTAACCTTCTCGGGCCCGTCCGGCCGCGGAATCGAGATGCCCACTCCCTTGACGTCGCGCGTGGTCTTCATCGTGCTCATCGAGCGCTCCTCTGCGAGGCGAGGGTACCCGCCGCCTCGCTGATCGCGGCCACCATCGTGGTGTAGCCGGTGCAGCGGCAGAGATTGCCGGCGATGCCGTAGCGGATCTCCTCCTCGGAGGGCCGCGGGTTCTCCTCGAGCAGGGCGGCCGCCGCCATCAGCACGCCCGGGATGCAGAAACCGCACTGGGGGACCCCGTGCCGGACGAACGCGTCCTGCAGTGGGTGGAGCGTCCCCGCGCCGGCGAGGCCCTCGATGGTGCGGACCTTCCGGCCCCGGGCCTGCATGGCCAGCATCAGGCAGCTCGCCACGACCTTGCCATCCACGTGGACGGTGCAGGCGCCGCAGTCACCGGTGCCGCAGCCTTCCTTGGGACCGGTGAGCCCCATGTCCTCGCGCAGGGCGTCGAGGAGGTTGACGTACGGCTGGACGAGCACCTCGACCGGCTCGCCGTTCACGGTACAGCTCAGGACGTGTTTGGCCACGGGATCTGCCTCCGGATCAGGCGTTCGCGCGCTGGAGCGCGGTCGTGAGCGTGCGGCGGGTGAGGACGCGGACCAGGTGCTTGCGGAACTCGATGGAGCCGCGCTGATCGTCGATGGGCTTGGCCGCCTCGATCGCCAGCGTCGCCGCGCGCTCGATGGCCTCGGGCGTCACCGCCTGGCCTTCGAGCGACCGCTCGGCCGCGGTGGCGCGGACCGGCGTGGGGGCCACCGACGCCAGCGCGATGCGCGCCTTGGTGCAGCGGCCGTCGGCCATGGTGAGCTGCGCGGCCACCCCGACCACCGCGATGTCGAGCTCGCGGCGCGGCGTGTGCCGCAGGTACTGGCCGCCGCTGCGGGCCCCCGGCGGCGGCACGATCAGCTCGACCAAGAGCTCGTTCGGCGCGAGCACCGTCGTGCGGACCCCGGTGAAGAAGTCCGCCATCGGGACGCGCCGCTCGCCGCCCGGCCCCGCGATGACCGCCTGGGCCTCCAGCGCCACCAGCGGCGGCGCCATGTCGGCCGACGGCGCGGCGTTGCAGAGGTTGCCGCCCACCGTGGCCAGGTTGCGGACCTGGAGAGACCCGACCATGGCCGCGCTCTCGGCGATCGAGAGATAGGGCCCGCGGACCGCCGGGCTCAACTCGAGCTCGCGCGCGGTGACGGCGGCGCCGATGCGGAGACCGCTACCGTTCAGGACCTGGCGAACCCGGGCGATGCCGGAGAGGTCCACCACCAGGGCGGGATGCAGCGCGCCATTCTTCATCTGGGGCAGGAGATCGGTGCCTCCCGCCAGCAGCTTGGCCCGGCCTCCGTGCTCCGCGAGGATCTTCAGGCAGTCTTCGAGGTTGTTCGGCAGAACGAGATCGAATCGTCGCATGTTGTCTCCCGGGGGTTTGGCGCGCGCTCGCCATGATACACCGAGTCGCGACGGGCCGGAGGCGAGTCTACCACGTTGACTATGCTCCACTGAGCCTGTATGCTCCGCCGCGCATAGCGCTCCGGAGGGCGCCTCATGATGGCTCGACTCGCCGCGGTGCTGTGGCTGGTGCTGGCCGGCCTGCTCCCGTCCACGACGGCGCCGGCGGTCGCCCAGACGAACATCGTCATCGTGTCCACCACCACCAGCACCCAGGACTCGGGGCTGCTCGACGTGCTCGTGCCCCTGTTCGAGAAGCAGACGGGGCTGACCGTGAAGACCATCTCGGTCGGCACCGGCCAGGCCCTGGCCCTCGCCGCCCGCGGCGAGGCCGACGTCACCCTCGCCCACGCGCCGAGCCTCGAGAAGAAGTACGTGGACGAGGGCAAGATGGCCAACCGACGCCTCGTCATGTACAACGACTTCGTCGTCATCGGCCCGCCCGACGATCCGGCCAGGATCAAGGGGCTGCCCAAGGCGCCGGACGCGCTCAAGCGCATCGCGGAAAGCCAGTCGCGCTTCGTCTCGCGCGGCGACAAGTCGGGGACCCACGCCCTCGAGCTGGCGCTGTGGAAGCAGGCGGGCGTCGAGCCGAAGGGCGCCTGGTACATCGAGTCCGGACAGGGCATGGGGCAGACCCTCGGTATCGCCAACGAGCGGCGTGCCTACGCGCTGACCGATCGGGCGACGTTTCTCGCGTTCCAGAAGCGGGTGGACCTGCCGATCCTCGTGGAGAAGGACCGGCCGCTGCTCAATATCTACTCGGTGATGGAGGTGAACCCGGCCAACGGCCCACGTGTCAACGCCAAGGGCGGCAAGGCCTTCGCCGACTTCATGCTGGCGCCCGAGACGCAGGCGGTGATCAAGAGCTTCGGGCTGGACAAGTACGGCCAGGCGCTCTTCGTCCCGGTGGCCGGCAAGAAGGACGAAGACCTCTAGCCGGCGCGGCTCCCACGGTGGGGCTCTTCGGGCAGGGCGTTGTCGAAGCGTTTCGCCTGCTGCTGGCGGGTGATCCCGAGGTCTGGCAGATCACCTGGCTGTCGCTCCAGGTCTCGGCGGGCGCGACCGCGCTGTCGCTGGTGGTCGGCATCCCGCTGGGCGCGCTGCTCGCGCTCGCGCGCTTCCCCGGCCGCGCCCTCGCGGTCAGCCTCGTGAACACCGGCATGGGGCTCCCGCCGGTGGTGGTGGGCCTCTTCGTGACCATCCTCCTCTGGCGCAACGGCGCGCTTGGCTTCCTCGAGCTGCTCTACACTCCGTCGGCGATGGTGGCGGGCCAGTTCGTGATCGCGGCGCCCATCGTCACCGGGCTCACCCTGGCCGCGGTGCAGCAGGTGCCGGAGACGTTCCGGCTGCAGATGCTGGGGCTCGGCGCCTCGCGCGGGCAGATGCTGTGGGTGCTGCTCAAGGAGGCGCGGCTGCCGATGCTGGCCGCGGTGATGGCGGGCTTCGGCGGCGTGATCTCCGAGGTGGGCGCCTCCATGATGCTGGGCGGCAATATCCGCGGCTCCACCCGCGTGCTCACCACCGCCACCGTGCTCGAGACCGGCAAGGGCAACTTCGACCTCGCCATCGCCCTGTCGGTGATCCTGCTCCTGATCACCTTCCTGGTGAACTGGGCGCTGAGCTTCATCCAGCAGCGCCGGCGGTAAAGGTCCCCGGCCGAGGCGCCGCAATCGCTCGTGTATACTGGTCCCCTCTTCGGGCTCCGCGGTCCATGCTGGTAAGGAGATCCACTGGATGGTGAAGACGATCCTCCTCTGTATCCTCACCCTCGCCGTCTCGGTCGTGAGCCCCGCCGTGGCCCAGCCGAAGCAGCCGCCAGTGTTGACGGTGTACGGGGCGGCGGACCTGACCTTCGCCTTCCGGGAGATCGCGGCCCTGTTCGAGAAGAGTACCGGAACCAAGGTGGTGCTGGTCCTCGGATCCACCGGGAACCTCGCCAAGCAGATCGAGCACGGCGCGCCCGCCGACGTGTTCTTCGCGGCCAACGCGAGCTTCGTTGACGACCTCCAGTCCAAAGGGGCGGTGATTCCCGAGACGCGCCAGCTCTACGCGCAGGGGCGCATCGTTCTGGCGGTTCCACGGGATAGCAAGCTCTCGATCCAGCGTCTGGAGGATCTGCTCCGGCCGGACGTCAAGCGGATCGCCATCGCGAATCCGGAGCATGCGCCGTACGGTCGCGCCGCGCAGCAGGCGCTCCAAGCGGTCCGCGTGTGGGATGCGCTCAAGCCCCGGCTCGTCTACGGCGAGAACATCCGGCACACGCTGCAGTTCATCGAGACGGGGGCGGTGGAGGCGGGCATCGTCGCGCTGTCGGTCGCCGACACGCCCGGGGTTCGCTACGTGCCGATCGATCCGTCCCTGCACGCGCCCCTCAACCAGATCGCGGCGGTCGTCAAGCGCAGCGCGCGGCCCGAGCTGGCGTTCGCGTTCCTCCAGTTCGTGAATGGACCGGAGGGCCGGCCGATCATGAAGCGCTACGGGTTCCTGCTCCCCGGCGATTTCTGACGTGGACGCGTTCCCGATCCTGCTCTCGTTTCAGGTCTCACTCGTCGCCACCCTTCTCACGCTCGCGCTGGGCCTGCCGCTGGCCTGGGTCCTCGCGCGCCGCCGGTTCCCCGGACACGACCTCGTCGAGGCGGCGGTGGTTCTCCCCCTCGTGCTGCCGCCGACCGTGCTGGGCTACTACCTGCTCGTGGTCATCGGCGCGCGCGGGCCGGTGGGCGAGTTATTGGGCGGCCTCGGGATCGAGCTGGCCTTCACGTGGCGTGCGGCGGTGCTGGCGGCGTGTGTCGGCTCGATCACCCTGCTCGTGAAGGCCGCGCAGGCGGGGTTCGAAGCGGTCGATCGCCGCCTCGAGCAGGCCGCGCGCACGCTCGGACGCTCGGAGTGGAACATCTTCTGGTCGGTCACGCTGCCCCTGTCGTGGCGGGCCGTCTTTGCCGGGACCGTGCTGGCGTTCTGCCGGGCGCTCGGGGACTTCGGGATCACCCTGATGGTGGCGGGCAGCATCCCGGGCCTGACCCAGACCATGCCGCTCGCCATCTATGACTACGTCCAGGCCAACCAGATGCGGGAAGCGAACCTCCTGTCCCTGGTTGCCGTCATGACGGCCCTGCTCTTCCTGCTCGGGCTCGGTCGCCTCGCACGCCTGCGCTTCTGACCCGATGCTTCAGCTGGCGGTCCGCAAGCAGCTCCCCGGGTTCACGCTGGACGTCGCCTGGGAGGCGGGCGACGAAGTGGTCGCCCTGTTCGGGGCCTCGGGCGCCGGCAAGACCTTGACGCTGCAATGCCTGGCCGGGCTGGCACGGCCCGATCGGGGTCGGATCGTCGTCAACGACATGGTCTTCTTCGACGACGGGACCGGCACGAATCTCCCGCCTCGGCGTCGCCGTCTCGGGTACGTGTTCCAGGGCTACGCGCTCTTCCCGCACCTGTCGGTGGCCGACAACGTGGGCTACGGGCTGCACGAGCGCTCCCGGGAGGAGCGGCAGCGGCGGACCGGGGAGATGCTGGAGCGGCTCGGACTGACCGCGCTGGCCGATCGGCGCCCGCGGGAGCTCTCCGGCGGCCAGCAGCAGCGCGTCGCGCTGGGCCGCGCGCTCGCGGTCGACCCGGAGCTGCTGCTGCTCGACGAGCCCTTGTCGGCGCTGGACGTCCCGCTGCGCCGGCAGCTCCGCACCGAGCTCATGAGCGTCCTGCGGGAGTGGGGGAAAGCCACGGTGCTCGTGACCCACGACCTCGCGGAAGCCTTCCAGCTCGCCGACCGCATCGTGATCTACGACGGCGGCCGCATCGTGCAGGCGGCGCCCAAGAGCGAGCTGCTCTCGCGGCCCGCCTCCGAGCAGGTGGCGCGGCTGCTGGGGGTCCGGAACATTCTGCGCGGGACGGTGCTGAAGGCGACGCCCGAGATCATCGAGCTGTCGTGGCGTGGCTACGTGCTCGAGGCCATCAATTCCCCGACACGCACGTACCTTCCTCTGCCCGGCACCGAGGTGGCGTTCTTCATCCGACCCGAGTACGTCCGCCTGATCCGAAAGGACCGGCCCGTTGATCCGGGGCATCACATGAACCGGATGGAAGGCGCGGTGATTCGCGAGGTGGACCAGGGAACGAACTGGACACTGCTCGTGAGATTGGACCACGCCGGCGCGCCCGCCCAGGGCGACCACGATCTGGAGATCGAGGTCCCCAAGCTGGTCTACGAGATGCTGGAGATCGCGCGCGACCGGCGCTGGGCGGTCTCCATGCACCGGGGCTCCATCCAGGTCCTGCCCGCGGCATGACGCCGCCCCCGGTCGTCGCGCTCCATGGCGTCCAGGTCGCGCGCACCGGGAGAACCGTCCTGGAGATCCCCGAGCTGGCCGTGGACGCGGGCCAGGTCCTCGCGGTCATCGGCCCCAACGGCGCGGGCAAGTCCACCCTGCTCCGAGTGATGGGACTGCTCGAGCCGGCGACGGCGGGCAGTGTGCGGTTCCAGGGCGAGCGCGTGAGCCCGGCCCACGGCCTCGCGGTGCGGCGGCGCATGGCCAGCGTCTTCCAGGAGCCCCTCCTCGCCGATACCACGGTCCGGGACAACGTGGCCCTCGGCCTCCGCTTCCGCGGTGTGGATGCC
>DASQAL010000023.1:0-8650 GCA_035635775.1 Candidatus Acidiferrum sp. | reverse complement strand
CTTCGGCATCAAGTTCAACCTGGCCAATATCTGGGGCCTGCCCCTCATCATCGGGACCGCGGCCGAGTTCGGCCTCAACGTGATCCTGAGCCACCTGGAGGGCCGCGCCCACGGCGGGCCGCTGGTCGCCCGCAGCGCGGTGCTGGGAGTGGCCCTCAACGGCATCACCACCATGGTCGGCTTCGGCAGCCTCATGATCGCCAGCCACCAGGGCATCTTCAGCCTGGGCCTCCTGCTGACCCTGGGCTCCGCCTGCGGGCTCGTGGCCGCGCTGATCGTCCTGCCGGTGGTGCTGAAGCTGCTGATGAAGCCGGTGGAGCAGCAGGCCGAGCCGATCGAGAAACCGTCGGCGGCGTAGTCGCGGGGCCAAGCTCACACCCCTCACCCTGCCCTCTCCCCATGGGGGAGAGGGGTATTCGGTAGGACGCCCTTACAGGGCGTCCGCTTCCAGGGCGATACGGTCGAGATCGGTGCGCGTGTAGGAGCCGAGGCTGCGGTAGTCGAGGTCGGTGTAGTTCTTGATCCAGCGCAGGGCGATCTTGACCGCCTTGCGGTAACGCTCCTCGGTCTGGGCGTCGCGGGTCTTCATCAGGCGCAGGATGTCCTCGCATTCCTCCTGGAGCAGACGCTTCACCAGCGCCGCGTCGTGGGTCGCCGCGGGGCCCTGCGTGGTCTTCGCCGCGTGGCGAATGCGCTGGGCGATCTGGGCCACCGACATGCGCCCGGTGGCCAGGTCCTCCATCAGGGCCGGATGCACGCCGGGCTTGCCCGCGAGGCTGTCGATACCCTTGGCGCCGCGTCCTTGCAGCCAGGCCTCGACGTACTCGATGACCATGCGGGCATTGCGACGCGTCCCTTCGAGCGTGATCGGGCCCGCCGGCACCTCGATGCGCACCGGGTAGCTCTCCGGTTTCACCATCTCGGGCCTGGGCTTCCAGGTCCCGCTCCCGTGCACCCGCTTGAAGGGCTCCGCGGCCGCCTTCATGTGGAAGATGTGGGCCACCCAGGCACGGATGAACCCCTGCTCGGCCTCCCACACCTTGTCGGCCCTGATGGACTCCGCGGCCACCCGGTTCACCTCCGGATCGGGATTGGGCAGCGCGGTGGCCATCCCGCCGATGGGCACGGCGCCGTGCTTGAGGCAGACCGCGACCAGCCGGCGGAAGATATTGGAGAGGAACGGCGTGGTCTTGATGTCCACCCCGAAGCGGTCCGGCCACACCGAGTTGGGATCGGCCATCACGAACTCGAAGATGCTCGCCTTGAGGTCCCAGCGGGCCGCGTTCAGCCCGGCCGCGTAGGGCCCGAGGGCGTGAAGCATCTCCTCCATCTCGTATACCGCGGGCAGCGCCTCGACGAGGGGGATGGCGCGGATGGTCGCGTCCTTGAGGAACGGCAGCAGCGCGCGGCTCCGGTCGAAGACGTCGCGGTACCAGACGCACTCCTCCGCCCCGTCCACCTTGGGCAGGTAGAAGTAGATGCCCTGCCCGCGGCTGGCCTGGGCGCGGCCCGGGTAGTAGAGGGTCAGCGCGGTGCCGAGGATCGCGGCGGAGACCGGCCGGCCGTCCACCGTGACCTCCGACTCGTCGAGATGCAGCCCGCGCTCGCGGTGCATGAAGAACGGCAGCTCGCCGGGGGCGATGCGGTACTCCCGGTTCCGCTCGCGGTCCACGTACTGCAGCTCGTGGTTCACCGCGGCGAGCCGGTTGTGGCAGGCGCGCACCGTGTCGATCAGGCGATGCCCCGCCGAGTCCTCGTCGTCGTCGAGATCGCCCTCGGCCCGCTCCCCTTCCGGCCCCGGGTTGAGCGCGTTGATGAACATGCTGGTGATCGAGCACGGGCCCGAGATCTCGATGCCCGGGGTGGCCAGGTCCTTCGGCACCGGCGGCACCTTCCAGTCGGACGTGGTGATCGCGCTCGCCGGCCGCGGCGCGGGCAGCCGCCCCTGCTTGAGCGCGCGCTCGAGGCGCTCGTCCCGCTTGGCCCGGAGCGCGTGTGCGCGCGGGGTGAACTCGTCGCACAGGCGGACGAGGTAGTCGCGGAACTCGGGGGTGAAGAGGGCGGCGGCGCCCTCCACCGGGGCGACCTGCACCCGGTCGGCCGCGTTGCGGGAGGCTCCTGGATTCGCCGGCATGGCGTGGCTCCGTTCGATCTTAGAGGTTGGAGAAGAACCGCTGCGCGGGCCTCATCAGAGGCGCTCCACCTGCACCAGGTTCGAGTGCAGCGCCGGACCGCCGCCCATGTCCGCGGTGCGGTCGTCGGTGAGCGCGTTGACCCCGCGCCCGCCCGGCTGGTGCTTGCTCCACCAGATCCCCTCCACCACCGCCACCCCCTCGCGCGTGTCGTCGGTCAGCTCGGCGGTGAACCGCACCTCGCCGCGCGCGCTCCGCACGAGCACCGCGTCGCCGCTCTGGATGCCGCGGGCGGCGCCGTCCGCGGGATGCAGCAGCACCGCGGGCCCGCGCTGCCGGCGCCGCAGCAGCTCGGACTGGCTGAACGACGAGTTGAGAAAGAAGCGGTTGGGCGGCACGATGCACTGCAGCGGATAGCGCCGGGTGAGCTCGGCGTGGTCCGGACCCTCCACCAGGGGCACGTAGGTGGGCAGCGCGGGCAGGCCCTCCCGGGCCAGCGACTCCGACACGAACTCGACCTTGCCGGACGGCGTGGGAGCCCCATCGGCGAAGGGCAGATACGGCCGGCCGACGCGGAGCCGCATCGAGTGCTCCGCCTCGAGCCGCTCCAGCGTGATGCCCGCGACCGACGGATCGCCCGAGGCGAGCGCCTCGCGGATGAGGTCGTCCTCGCTCTTGCTGAAGTGGGGGTGGCGGAGACCCATCGCCCGCGCGAGGAGCCGGGTCACCTCCCAGTTCGAGCGCGACTCGCCCTCCGGGGGGATCACCGGCCGGGCGAGCTGCACGTAGAAGTGCCCGTAGGACTTGTAGCAGTCGGTGTGCTCCATGGACGTGGTGGCGGGGAGCACGAGGTCGGCGTAGTCGGTGGTGTCGGTGAGGTGCTGCTCGTGCACCACCGTGAAGAGGTCTTCACGCGCGAGGCCCTGAAGCACCAGCTCCTGGTTGGGCACGACCGAGGCCGGGTTCGCGTTGTAGACGTAGAGCGCCTTGACCGGCGGCGCCTGATCCGGATCGGTGAGCGCGCGCCCGAGCCGGATCATGTTGATCACCCGCGGCGCGGGCGCGGGCATCAGGTCCGCCCGCTCGAGCGCGGCGTTGGAGAGGCCGAACGCGGAGCTGGACGCCAGCAGGGCGCCGCCCGCGGGATGCGCGTAGGCCCCGGTCAGCGCGGGCAGGCACGCGATGGTCCGGCACGTCATGCCGCCGTTGTCGTGGCGGGAGAGCCCGATGCCGACCCGGATGAACGCGGCGCGGGTGGCGCCGTAGCGGCGGGCGAAGGCCACGATGTCCTCCGCGGCGAGCCCGGTGATCGCGGCCACGCGCTCGGGATCGTACTGCTTGACGTGCTGGGCCAGGGCCGTGAAGCCCAGGGTCGCGCGCTGGATATAGTCCTGATCCACGCGGCCCTCGCCGATGAGCACGTGCATGACGCCCAGGGCCAGGGCCCCGTCTGTCCCCGGCCGCGGCATGAGATGCCAGTCGGCCTGCCGGGCGGTCGGGGTCCGGTAGGGATCCACGCACACCACGAAGGCGCCGCGCCGGCGCGCCTGCTTCACCAGCGTCATCGCGTTGATGTGGGTGTGGGAGGCGTTGATGCCCCAGAGCACGATCAGATCCGAGTCGACCATTTGCTCGGAGTCGTTACCGGTCACGGTGCCCAGAGTGCCCCGCCACCCCGCGTAGGCCGTGCTGACGCAGATCGTGCGGTCGAGCCGCGAGGCCCCCAGCGCGTAGAAGAGCGGGTGCCCCGCCCAGTTCTGCACGAGCCCGAGCGTGCCGCCGTAGGAGAACGGCAGGATGGCCTCGCCGCCCCACTGGGCGATCACGCGCCGCCAGCGGTGGGCGATCTCGTCCACCGCCTCGTCCCAGCCGATCGGCTCGAAGCGCCCCTCGCCCTTGAGCCCGACGCGGCGGAGAGGAGTCAAGACCCGGGTCGGCCCGTAGACGCGCTCGGCGTAGTCGTGGACCTTGCCGCAGATCACGCCCCGGGTGAAGGGGTGCCGGGGATCGCCGGTGACGTCGGTGATGCGCCCCGCCTCCACCGTGACCTGGAGCGCGCACTGCGACGGGCAATCGTGTGGACACACGGACGGCAACGTGGCTCGCATCGAGAGGCTAGACTATCATGGGCCATGCGCGGGCACCCGTTCCAGAGCCCCGAGGCCCGCCGGCTCGCGCTCCTCTTCGCGATCGTCTACTTCGCCCAGGGCATGATCTACCTGCCCGAGCAGGTCGTCGCGATCGTGTTCAAGGAGCGCGGTCTCACCGCCGGCCAGCTCGCCGCGTTCACCTGGATCACCACGATCCCGTGGTTCATCAAGCCGCTCTACGGCCTGCTGTCGGACTTCGTGCCGCTCTTCGGCACGCGGCGGCGGAGCTACTTCTTGATCATGTCCGGGGGGGCCGCGCTGGCCGCGGTGTCGGTGAGCCTGCTGCCGGGCGCGTCCTACGCCCTGCTCGCCACCATGATCACCCTGCTCTGGCTGGGGGTGGGCTTCACCGACGTCATCACCGACGCGCTCATGGTCGAGAACGGCAAGCGGGTGGGGCTGACCGGCGCGTTCCAGTCCGTGCAGTGGGGCGCGCTGGGCGCGGCCTCGATCCTCGTCGGGGTGGGCGGTGGCTACCTCGCCGAGCGTCGCGCCTTCGCGGCCGCGTTCGCGCTGGTCGCCTGCTTCCCGGTCGTCTCGTTCCTGATGGCCCTCTTCGTGGTGCGGGAGCCGCCCGCGCGCCCGAACCTCGAGGGCTTCGGCGAGACCTGGAGCGCGGTCCGCCAGGCGCTCGGGCGCCGCGACCTGTGGGCGGTGGCGGGCTTCACCTTCTTCTGGGCGTTCAGTCCGTCGTTCGGACCCGCGTTCTTCTACTACGAGACCGACGTCCTCGGCTTCTCCCAGACGTTCATCGGCGTGCTCTCCTCGCTGGGGGCCGCCGCGAGCATCGCGGGGGCCTGGGCCTACGCGCGCCTGTCGCGGACGTTCTCGCTCAAGCGCCTGATCGTGTGGTCGATCGGCGGCGGCGCGCTGGGCATGCTCGCCTATCTCGTCTACCGGGGCCCCGCGTCGGCGGTCATCATCACGGTGCTCTTCGGCGCGATCGGCATGACCACCCAGCTCGCCTTCATGGACCTGGCGGCCAAGGCCTGCCCGAGCCACGCCGAGGCCACGTTCTTCGCGCTCCTGATGTCGGTCTACAACCTCGGCATGCGCAGCGGGGAGTGGACCGGCGCCAACCTTTACGACTGGCTGGGCTATGCCCCGCTGGTGCTGATCTCGACCGCCTTCACCGCGGCCGCGTGGCTTCTGGTGCCGCTCGTGCCCATCGACGCCATCCAGGCCGCCGCTCAGGCGCCCTCGCGCTCCTCCCGCTCGACCGCCTGCTTGGAGGACTCGTAGGCGCGACGCAGCCAGCGGATGGCCCGCCCAACGTCGCGCGGGTCCTCCACCCGACACTCGACCCAACCCGCCGCGCTCATTCGCCGGTGGGGCGAGCAGCCCGCCGCGAGCGCGCGCCGCTGATCCTCCGGCCCGAGCCTGATCCAGAGATCGGTGTCCTTGGGGCGCAGCGGGAAACAGGCGAAGAGGCGGGGCCCCACGAAATAGCCCCAGCGCCCGAACATCGGGGTGATCCTGACCCGGGGCCATTTGCCCAGCGTCTGGTTCAGCTCGGCCGCGGGCCCGATCCCCCCGCGCTCCAGCGTCCGGCGAGTCTTCCGCGCCGAGCCGAGGCCGCGGAACGGCCGGCGCGGGTCCACGCTAGCTCAGGGGATTCGTGGGGCCGAGGGCGGTGAGCCCGCCGTCCACGATCGTGGTGTAGCCGGTCACGGCCTCGTTGGCGAGCAGGAACACCACCGCCTCCGCGGCCTCCTCGACGGTGACGGGGCGGCCGATCGGCGTGAGGCTCCCGATCTGGGCGAGCAGGTCCTGGGTGATGAGGCCGCCGCCGAAGCCGGTGGCGAGCAGGCCCGGGGCCACCGCGTTGACCCGGATGCGGGAGGGCGCGAGCGCGCGGGCCAGCGATTTCGTGAGCGCGTCGAGCCCGGCCTTGGAGGCGGCGTAGGCCATCGACGAGCCGGTGCCGGTGAACGTCGCCACCGAGGTGATGTTGACGATGGCGCCGCCGCCCCGCCGCTCCATGTGCGGCACCGCGGCGCGCACGCAGTAGAAGGGGCCGCGCAGGTTGGTGGCGATGGCGCGGTCCCAGATCTCGTCGGTGAGGTCCTCGAACTGGCGGTGCGGGACGCGTTGGGTCCAGCCCGCGTTGTTCACCAGGCAGTCGAGGCCGCCCAGCTCGCGCGCGACCTCGTCGATCATCGCCCGGACCTGGGCGTCGCGCGTGACGTCGGCCTGGACCGGCAGGGCCCGGACGCCCGCCTCCTCGGCGAGCTTGGCCGTCTCGTGGGCCGCCGCTTTCGACTTGGAGTAGTTGACCGCCACCGCGGCCCCTTCGCGGGCCAACGCCAGCACCGTCGCGCGGCCGATGCCGGTGGCGCCTCCGGTGACCAGCGCGACTTTCCCGGAAAGCCTGGGCCCCGCCGGCTTCATGCGGGATGGATCAGGGGAAGTGGTACCGGGAGATGTGGAGATGCACTCCGTGGGAGGACTGGGGCTCGACGGTCAGCTCGCCCGCCCCGAGCAGCAGCGCGGCCTGGGCACGCTCGAGCCGCTCCACCAGCGGCGGCATGTCCGGCGCCACCATGGACAGCGCGACCATGCCTTCCATCCCGCCCACCTCGCTCGCCGGCACCATCAGGAGCGTGCTGCCGCCGGGCCAGCCGAGCATGGTGCGCGGCCCGCCGTTGACCTCGACCTCGGGCAGGCCGAAGAGATCCTGGTAGGTCTTGGCGGTGTCGTGCGGCGCGGGCGACCCGATCACGAGCCGCTTGAAGCGCACCGGCGACTCCACGTGCGTCTCGCCGGCGGCGGGGGTGGCCAGCTCCACGAGCACGCCGTGACAGGCCTTGGGATGCAGGAACGCGATGCGGCCCGCGAGCCCGTCGCGCGGGGCGGTGTCGAGCAGGGCAACGCTCTTGGACTGGAGCGCGCTCAGATCGCCCGCCACGTCCGCGGTCTTGAAGCACACGTGGTGGAGCCCTTCGCCGCGCTTGGCCAGGAACCGCCCGATCGGCGTCTCGGCTCCGAGCGGCTCCAGCAGCTCGATCTCGCTGTCGCCCGCGGCCAGCAGCGCCGCGCGCACCCCTTGCTCCTTGACGGTCGCCTCGCGCACGAGCGGCAGGCCCAGCGTGTCCCGCCAGAAGCCGTAGGCCTGCGAGAGACTCTTCACCGCGATACCGACGTGGTGGATGCTGGTCACCATGGCGTGGTCACCACGACACGCTAGCCGACGAGGCTCGGATATTCAAGGTCTTTCGCCCTCAGGCCTGCGAGAAGAGCTTCTCGCTCGGCACCGGCGGCACCGCGACCAGCCCCGCGTTCTCCTCGACGTGGGCCAGGCTCCGCATCCCGCAGAGCGCGGTCCCCACCCCGGGCGTCGACCGCACGAACTGGAGCGCGCGCTGCGCGTCCGTCCGCAGTCCTTCCAGCACCTGGGCGAGGGCGGGCGGCAGGTTCTGGGCGAGCTTGCCCTGCATGATCGACGCGGAGGTCATGACGTAGATGCCGAGCTGCTCGGCCGCCTGCATGACCGGGACGGAGGCCGCGCCGACGCGCTGGTTGGCAACCGTGATCGCCTCGGTCATGGCGAGGTTGTACGGGAGCTGGATCATGCCGAAGTGGTGCCGGTCGCCCGCCACCTCGCGCGCCAGGCTCACCAGCCCGGGCAGCGAGAGATGATCGCGGGCCGTCGCGGGCTGCCGGAAGCCGGTCCACGTGGCGGCGCCGTACCAGCGGATCTTGCCGTCGCTCACCGCGCTTTCCAGGAACTCGAAGGCGGCCCGCATGCGCGCCAGGAACGTGGCCTGGTCCACCGCGCCGAGCTGGCTCTCCGGGTTGTGCACGTAGTAGACGTCGATGGTCTCGACGCCCAGGTTGGCGCGGCTCCGGTCGAGCTGGTCGGCGAGGTAGCGCGGAGCGATGCAGTGGCTGTCGCTCACGACCTCGTCCGCCTTGACGATCCCGGCCCGCACGTAGGCGTCGACGGGATGCGGCAGGAATCCGCCCTTGGTCGCGAGCAGGATGTCCTCGCGCGCGATCCGGACCTCGGTGGCCAGCGCGCGGAGCACCGCCCCCACGTTGCGCTCGCTGCGCTGATGGCGATAGTTGATCGCGGAGTCCACCACGTTGAACCCCAGCTCGAGCGCCCGCCGCACCGTGGCCTGGTAGGCGCGGTCGGTTGCCTCGTCCTCCGCGCCCAGGTAGGTGCCGATGCCGAGCGAGGACAGCGTGAGGCCCTGCCACGTCCGGAAGTGTCCCTCGCCGGCCCGGGCGCCCCGCCGCGTGCGGTAGCCCGCGGTGCCCTCCACCGTCGCGAAGCCTTGTATCGCGGGCGCCTCCGCCATCACGTCTCCCGGTACACGAGCAGGATCAGCCCGATCGCGGTCATGCACGCGGCCCAGATCCAGC
>DASQAL010000022.1:0-19152 GCA_035635775.1 Candidatus Acidiferrum sp. | reverse complement strand
CGGCCTCGACATCCTCTGGAACAATGTCGGGCATCCCGGCCCCGGCCGCGTCGAGGGCGTGGACATGGACGACGTCGATCTCGCCCTGACGCTCAACTTGCGGAGCGTCCTCATCACCACCGCGGAGGCCATCCCGGCGCTTCGCAGCCGGGGCGGCGGCAGCATCCTCTTCACCAGCTCGATCGCCGGGATCTACGGCTCGCCGTTCAGCCCGGTCTACTCGGCGGCCAAGTTCGGCGTCACCGGGCTCACCAAGTCCTTGTCCATCCGGCTGGCCGCGGACAGGATCCGCGTCAACTGCGTCTGCCCGGCCCCGATCGACACCCCCATGCTCGACATCTTCATGGGCCGGCCCGACGTGGAATCGAACAAGCACGAGAACCTCGAGCGGATGAAGCAGGTGATCCCGCTGGGCCGGGTGGGCACGCCGATGGAGGTGGCGCAGGCGGGGCTCTTCCTCGCCTCCGACGACGCGAGCTACATCACCGGCGTCTCGCTGCCGGTGGACGGCGGCTACACCGCGCGGTAGCCCCGAAACCCTCTCCCCTCTGGGGAGAGGGCAGGGTGAGGGGTGAGGAGGACTCAGCCGGAGGCGAAGGCCCGGTCGAGGGCCTGGGCGAGGTCGGCGATGAGGTCGTCGGCGTCCTCGATCCCGACCGCGAAGCGGATCAGGTTGTCCTTGATCCCGATCTCGAAGCGCTCCTCGCTCGTGAGCTCGTAGAAGCTCATGATGGCGGGCTGCTCGATCAGGCTCTCGACCCCGCCCAGCGAGGCCGCGATATACGGGATGGCACAGGCATCCACCACGCGGGTGGCCGCGTCGAGGTCGCCCGCCACCTCGAACGAGACCACGCCCCCGAACCCGCGCATCTGCTTGCGGGCGATGGCGTGCTCGGGATGACCCGGCAGGCCCGCGTAGTGCACCGCCGCGATGCGGGGGTGCCCGGCCAGGAACTCGGCCACCGCCTGGGCATTGGTATTCTGGCGCTCCATGCGAAGCGCGAAGGTCTTGAGCCCGCGGACCAGCAGGTACGCCGCGAACGGGTCCACCACCGCGCCGGTGATCCCCTGCAGGCCCCGGATGGCGCCCACCAGCTCGGCCGAGCCCAGCACCGCCCCGGCCAGGAGATCGTTGTGGCCGCCCAGGTACTTGGTGGCGGAGTGCACGACCACGTCCACTCCCCACTCGAGCGGCCGCTGGTTGTACGGGGTCGCGAAGGTGGCGTCGATGACCGTCTTCACGCGGTGCCGCCGGCCGATGGCCGCGAACCGCTCCAGGTCGAGGATGCGGTTGTACGGATTGGTGGGCGACTCGCTCACCAGTACCCGGGTGGTCGGCCGGATCGCGTCCTCGAGCGCCTCGTAGTCGCCCGCGGGCACGGTGGAGACCTCGATGCCGTAGCGCGAGAGCGTCTGGTTCAGGAACTGCCGGGTGCGCCGGTAGCTGTCGTCGGTGACCACCACGTGGGTGCCGCGCGAGAGCATGGCGAAGAGCGCGGTGGTCATCGCGCCCATCCCGCTCGCGAAGAGCAGGCACTCCCCCGCCCCCTCGAGCGCGGCCAGCTTGAGCTCCGCGGTGCGCTGGGTCGGGTTGCCGTAGCGCCCGTACTCGACGCGCTCGATCTTGCCGTCGAAGTGATCCTTCAGCTCCTGGGTGTTGGCGAAGGTGTAGGTGGCGGTCTGCACGATCGGGGTGGCCAGCGAGTGGGCCGGCTTGGGGCGGGACTCGCCGCCGTGCACCGCGAGCGTGCTGGGGCCCACCGGCTTCCTGGTCGGGTCGATTGGCTGGGGCTCGGTGCGCTCGGCCATCAGGGCACCAGCGCCCGCGCCTTCTCGACGTGGCGCGCGATGGCCCGGGCGACCCGCTTGGCGTCGGCGGGCAGCTCGACCGGCTTGTTCCGGTAGGTCGGCTTGATGCCCTCGAGCGCCCCCATGTGGTAGGCCGCCTTCTGGTCGGCGAACTTGAGCCCGTTCGCGGTCGAGAGCACCACCACCCGCTCGCCGGAGCGGACGACTTTGCGGTCCACCAGCTTGCGGAGCGCCGCGAGCGCCACCCCGGTGTGCGGGCAATTGAACATGCCGGTGCGGTCCGCGCGCGCCGCCTCGTCGGCCAGCTCCTGCTCGGAGGCCTGCTCGACCACGCCGTTGAAGCGCTGCAAGGTCCGGATCGCGCGCTTGACGCTCACCGGGTTGCCGATCTGGATCGCGGTGGCCAGCGTCGGCTGGGCGACGATCGGCTCGAAGCGCTTGAAGTCCTCCTGGAAGGAGCGGTAGAGCGGGTTGGCCCGCTCCGCCTGGGCCAGGCAGATGCGGGGGAGCCGGTTCACCAGCCCCAGCTCCTGCATCATCAGAAAGCCCTGCCCGAGCGCGTGCACGTTGCCGAGGTTGCCGCCCGGGATCACGATCCAGTCCGGCACCTCCCAGTCGAACTGCTGGACGATCTCGATGGCCACCGTCTTCTGACCCTCGATGCGCAGGCTGTTCATCGAGTTGGCCAGGTAGATGCGTCGCTCCTTGGTGATCTCCTGGACGATCGCCATGCAGCCGTCGAAATCGGTATCGAGCGAGAGCACCAGGGCCCCGTTGGCGAGCGGCTGCACGAGCTGGGCGATCGAGACCCGGTCCTTGGGCAGGAGCACCACCGAGGGGATGCCCGCCGCCGCGCAGTAGGCGCCGAGCGCCGCCGAGGTGTCGCCGGTGGAGGCGCACGCCACCGCGTCGATGGGCGTCCCGCCCGCCATCATCTCTTTGACCAGCGAGACCAGCACGGTCATGCCGAGGTCCTTGAAGGACCCGGTATGCGAGTTGCCGCACTGCTTGATCCACAGGTCCTCGACGTGGAGCTGCTTGCCGTAGCGGTCGGCCCAGAGGAGGTTGGAGTTGCCCTCGTACATCGACACGATGTTCTCGTTGTCGATGAAAGGCACCACCCACTCCTTCTTGCCCCAGACCCCGGAGCCGTAGGGGTAGATGTTCCGGCGGTAGCGGTCGTCGAAGAGCTGGATCCAGGCGGCGGCCGAGCGCGACCGCAGCGCGTCCATGTCGTGCTGGACCTCGAGGAGGTCCCCGCAGGTGGGACACCGGTAGATGACCTCCCGGAGGTCGAACTCCCCCGGGCAGCCGTTGATGCACTGGAACCACGCGTTGTACGCCATGTCCGGACAGTATAGCTCCGGGCGGGCGGGTCAGTCCCGGAAGTGGGGCATGACCTCCCGGGCGAACAGCTCCATGGACCGGCGGATCTTGTCCTGGGGCAGCCCGCCGAAGTTCATCCAGCAGAGCACGTGGCCGATGCCCATGTCGCGCATGGTCTGGATGTGGCGGGCCACCGTGTCGGGGGAGCCGAAGGCCACCGTCTCCGCCACCAGGCCCTCCCAGGTGACCTTCTTGAAGCGCTCCGCCGCGGCCCGGAACCCGGGCTGCAGACTCGGGTGCGCGTCCTCGATGCGCTCGGGCACCTGGAAGCGCCGCAGCGAGTCCTGGTACCACATCTCGGCGTCCTTGGCCTCGGCCAGGGCCCGCGCATCGGTGGCCGCCACGTAGATCTGGCGGGACACGCCCCAGTCCTTCATGAGCCCCGTGATCTCGGCCTCGGTCCGCCCGTGCTTGCGCAGGGCGGTGAGGTAGCTGTCGCGCCGCTTGACGAGCTGGTCCACCGGCCCGGTGAGCAGGGAGTTCAGCATGGGCCAGCCGCGCGCCGCCGAGCTCTCGATCCCGTCGTCGCTGCCGCAGACCTGGTAGATGGGCGGGTGGGGCCGCTGCCAGGGCTTCGGAATCACCCGGGCCTCGCCGATCGTGAAGAAGCGCCCGGCGTGCGCGAACCGCTCCTGGGTCCAGGCCTTGAGCATGATGTCCACCGCCTCGTCGAAGCGCTCGCGGTTCTCCTGCTGGGGCACGTGGTAGCCCTTGAACTCGGCCGGCCGGTTCCCCCGCCCCACCCCCACGTCGAGGCGGCCCTTCGAGATGATGTCGATGAGCGCCATCTGCTCGGCCAGCCGCACCGGGTGGTGAAACGGCAGGATGGCCGCGGCGAGGCCGATGCGCACCCGGCTCGTGCGCGCGGCCGCGGTGGCGGCCAGGCTCGCGGGATCCACCGACAGGCCGTAGTCGATGAAGTGGTGCTCGGTCAGCCAGATCTCGTCGAAGCCGAGCTCCTCGGTCCACGCCATCTGCTCGAGCTCGCGGTGGATGACCTCGGCGTGGGTGAGACCCGGCGCGGCCTGGAAGAAGTAGAAGGTCCCGAAGCGCATGGGGTCGGCTCCTGTCAGCGAACGCGGGCGAGGAAGTCGAGCAGGGCGCGGTTGAACTCGTCGGCGGCCTCGACACAGGAGCAGTGCGCGGCCTTCGGGATCACCGTGAGCTCCGAGCCCGCGATGCGCTCGTGCATGGCGCGCGCCATCGTGATATCGGTGCCGCGGTCCTCCTCGCCCACCAGAATCAGGGTTGGGCAGCGGATCGCGCGGATGTCCTCGCGGAGGTCGCCGTAGCCGATCGCCTGGATGGCGCCGACATAGCCGACCGGATCCGTGGGCGCGAGCATGGCGCGGATGCGGGCGATGACGTCGGGCCGCGCGGCGCGGAACGGAGCGGTGAACCACGCCTCCATGGTGCGGTCCAGGACCCCGTCGATCCCCTTCGTCTCGGCCACCCGGATCCGGTCGTCCCACATGGGCTTGCACTCGGGGCCATACGAGGCGGTGGTGTCGGCCAGGACCAGGCTCCGGACCGCGCGCGGGAACTTGAGGGCCAGGGTCATGCCGATCAGCCCGCCCATGGAGAGCCCGACGACGTGGGTCTCCGCGATGCCGAGGGCCTGCAGGAGGCCGTGGAGGTCGTCGGCCATCTGCTCGAGCGTGTAGGGCGCCGGCGGGACGCCGGAGCCGCCGTGCCCGCGGATGTCGTAGCGGAGCACGCGATAGCGGTCCTTCAGCGCGGCGGCCTGCGCGTCCCACAGGTGGAGATTCGCGGCGAGCGAATGACTCAGCGTGACCACGGGCGCGCTCGGTGGCCCCTCGAGCTCGTACTGCGTCATGATGCCGTTCGCGGTGGTCTTCATGGGGCGGAATTATAGCGCATCGCTTGACACTCGGCCGCCTGCCTCGCAGTATCCACTGCATGGAAACGAAGGTCGACGAGATCGCTCCACGGATCTACCGCCTCTCGACGTTTCTCCCCGCGGTGGGCCCGAAGGGCTTCACCTTCAACCAGTTCCTGGTGGACGCCGAGGAGCCCCTGCTCTTCCACTGCGGGCAGCGGGCCCTGTTCCCGGCCGTCTCCCAGGCCGCGGCCCGGATCATGGACCTGCGCCGGTTGCGCTGGATCGCCTTCAGCCACATCGAGGCCGATGAGTGCGGCGCCCTCGGCGAGTGGCTCGACGCCGCCCCGGCCGCCACCGTCACCCACGGCGCCATCGGCTGCGCGATCTGGCTCAACGACCAGGCCCCGCGGCCGCCCCGCGCGCTCGCCGACAACGAGGCGCTCGACCTGGGCGGCCGCCGGGTGCGGCGCCTCGACACCCCGCACGTGCCCCATTGCTGGGACGCCGGGCTGCTCTACGAGGAGACCACCGGCACGCTCTTCACCAGCGACCTCTTCACCCACGTGGGCAATCCGGCCGCGCTGACCGACGGCGACCTGATGGGCCCGGCGATCGCGGCCGAGAAGCAGTTCGGCTACACCGCCCTGACCCCCGCCACCGGCGCCACCATCCGCCGGCTGGCCAAGCTCGAGCCGCGCACGCTGGCGGTGATGCACGGCTCGTCCTTCTCGGGGGCGGCGGCGCCGGTGCTGGAGACGCTGGCGATGTTCTACGACGACCGCCTGCGCAAGGCGACGACCCCGCCGGCTTGACGTTTCGCGATCAGCCGGCCTCCTCCCCGGGTGGGCGAGCGCCCGGCCGCCGGGATCGGCGCAGCCGACCCACTTCCTGGATGACGAGCTGGACGGAGTTGGTCGACGTCCAGTACAGGACCATGCCGGCGGGGAACGTGTAGAAGAGCAGAAAGAACAGCAGCGTCATGCCCATCAGGTTGCGGCGTTGGCGGCGAACGAGAGACGGCGTGAGGACGGCCGAGCGGAATCCCAGCAGGGCGGCCAGCGATGCGCTGCTCATCAGGAACGGCAGCAGGTTCAGGTGACAGCCGAAAAAGGGCAGACACCCCGGCAGCCGGAGCAGCGCGTCCGGCCGCGACAGATCCTGGATCCAGAGAAACGAGACCCGGTAGAGATCGAAGTCCTCGGCGAGCATGTCGAACACGGCGATGAACACGGGGATCTGGATCAGGAAGCCGACCAGGCTCTTCAGCGTGTAGAGCGGATGGACGCCCTGTTCACGGTACAAGGCGACCGTGCGCCGGGCGCGCTCCTCACCCCGGTGCGCCGCCTTGATGGCGTCGATGCCGGGCTGGAGCCGCGCCTGCGTGGTGTTGACCTGCTCCTGCAGCCGCTCGGCCACCGCGGTCAGGGGCAGGAGGAGGATCTTGACCGATACCGCCAGGGCGATGATCGCCACGCCGGGATCGCCGACGATCGCGGTCAGCCCGCGGAGCAGGGACAGAAGCGCCAGGCTCAGCGCGCGCAGCCAGGACCAGAGCCCGGAGAAAAGCATCGGCTCGAGCGGCGGATCCGCGCGAGCCAAGGCACGGCGCTCCAGCGGCCCGGAATAGAAGGTGTAGCGCCACGAGAGCGCGTCCGACGCGTCGGAGACCAGGGCGATGCCCGCGCCGGAGCGCGGCGCGAGGGCGGCGGCCCCGTCCGGACGCAGGAGGATCGCCCAGTACCGGCTGCGAACCCCGGCCCAGCCGCCGGCCCGAAGCGACACCGGATCTCGGCCGTCGGCGCCGAGAACGCGGACCCGACCGTCGGCGACGACCACCCGCTGCACGCGCTCGAGCAGCGCGGCGAAGCCGGCGGCCGGGGGCGGGAGGAGATCATGGCCCGCTTCGAGCTCCAGCTGGAGTCGTCGGTCGGTCATGAACGCGGCCGCGTCCGGGCCGAGCAGTCGCACCGTCATCACGACCTCGTAGCCCTCCTTGGGGACCTCGAACGACTTCACGAGGCGGACGCGGGCGCCCGGCAGGTCGGATTGAAACGTGACGCGCCGGGCGCGGGCATCCTCGGTGACGACGGCCGTGAAGCGGAGACGCTGGAGATCCACGGCCGGACCGGGGCCGCGAAGGCCGAGCCGGGCCTGCGGCGGATCGTCGGCCCCGGTGAACCGGACCGTGGCGCCCGATGCCCCGTCGGCCTGCGCGCAGGAGGGATGGCAGGCCCGCCAGGCCACTGGGCTGGCGCCGTCGAGGTCGAACACCAGGTCGAGCTGGTCGGTCGTCAGGCGGACCCGAGCGGTGCTTGTCTCGCCGGCCGCGACGGGGCTGGCGATTGCGCCGGCGAGCAGGAGCAGGCCGAGGAATGGGCCCGTCGGGCGGTTTCGTCCAGCCATCAACGGAAGAACCGGCTCATCTCCTGCTGCGCGGCCCCCAGGCCGGCGCGTGGGAACGTCGGGTGGGCCACCAGCCGGTAGTCCCGATCCCGGATCTCGTAGCTGGCCGGATACACGATGGTCACCCGCTCCGACTCGATCAAGGCGAACTCGCTGTAGCTGGCCGCGATGAGCCAGTCCCACTGCCCCTCCGAGAAGAGATCCCGGCCGCTCGCGTAGTCCGCCGCCGGATTCGCGCAGCCGAAAAGCCCGATGACCAGGGTCGGCGCCACGTCGTTGTGCGACGTCCGCCGCGCCACGCGCCCCGCCGGCCGCCCGGGCCAGCCCAGCACCAGGGGCGTATGCATCTGGTAGCCACTGTACGACGTGCCGTGCCCCGTGAACCCCTGCCCGTTCTCGTCGAACTCCATGCCGTGATCCGACGTCACGAGGACCACCGTGGACGCCAGCAGTTTTCGCCGCTCCAGATCGTCGAGCACCTGCCCGACCAGGGAGTCCACGTAGTGCACCGCGGTCAGATAGCGGCCATACCGGCGTCGCTGTGTCGACGCGCCCGGGGCGACCGGAGTCACCGGGGGATAGTTGTCGGGCGGCTCGATCGCCACCGCGGCGTTGTAGTACAGGAACCCGAAGAACGGCCGTGCCGGGTCCCGGCGATCGAGCCAGCCGTACCACTCGTCGGTCAGGGTTCGGTCTCTCCCGCTGGACCCCGGGTAGGACGAGCTCGTCCGCAGGCGCAGATCGGGTACGCCGGCCAAGGCCGTCCGATCGAGCCCCACCCCGTCGTACACCGGCGAGCTGACGAACAACCCGAGCTGGTAGCCATGCTGTCGGAACAGGTCCATCACCACCGGCGGCCGGGCGAGGTTGGCGAAGGCGTCCCAGTAGGTCGCAGGAAGGCCGTAGAACAGCGAGAACATCCCGGCCCGCGAGGAGTTGCCGCCGCTGTAATGCCGGTCGAACCGGATCGCGCCGCGCGCGAACTCGGCCAGCCGCGGCGCCACGGCCGGCGTCAGCGCATCCGCCCGCATCGCGTCGATCACCACCAGCAGCATGTTGAGCCGCGGCCCCCGGGGCTCGCACCGCAGGGGCGCCAGCGGGTAGCGCAGCTCGCCCGCCGACGTCCCGCCGAGGGTGGCGACGAGGGATTGCTCCCGCGCTCGCGCCCGATCCACGAGGCCCAGCCTGACCTGCAGCTTGGTGGCCTGCAGGGGATGGTAGAGCGGCAGGTACCGCGTGAACGAGGTCACCGGCACGTCGTAGCGCGCCTCCGCCCACGCGTGCATGAGGTGGCCCGCCACGAAGCACGCCCCCAGACCCAGCGCCAGATACCGCCCGATCCGCCGCCCCGGGGCCAGCGCGGTCCGCTGCCAGACCCAGCCCGCCAGCATCCCCTCGATCGCTACGCCCACGACGACGTACAGCCCGAGAAAGCCCCACGTCGGCGGCGCCAGCAGCATGATCGTCAGGGCATTGAGGTGATACCGGTTCTCCGCGAAGACCAGACTGTCCAGCAGCAGCAGGCCCGCCCCGATCCCGCCCAGCACGACCCCGAGCGGCACCACCAGGCGCGGCCGCGGGTACAGCAGGATCACCGGCATCAGCACGAGCAGGCACGGGAGGTAGGCCAGCGCGCTCACGTGTCCCACGTAGGCGAGACCCGCGTAGCCCCAGGCCACCGACGGCGAGAGCCGTACGTAGAGCCACGGATACCGCAGCCCGATGATCCCCAGGAGGGCCGCGTTGGCCACCGCGAACCAGCTCGCCCACCGCAGCAAGCGCCACCTCGAGCTCACCGCGATCCGCCCCCCAGGCGGCCCACGCTAGCGGGCAATCCCGAGGGCGCCGATGCCCGCCCGCTCGTCCGCGATGCGGGCGATCTCCCGCGCCCCCACCTCGACGCTCCGGCCGAAGTTGAACGCCCATTGCTCCCGGAACGCGACACTGCGCTCGCGGAACTCCCCCGCCCCGCGGATCAGCTCCGCAACGTACTGCGGGGCGTCCGCCAGACGGTCGAGCGGCAGGATCCTCCCGAGCTCCCAACGGATACGCATCTCCATCGGCTCCAGCCCCAGCTCCGCGTACTTCGGGTTCCGCACCCGTGGCGGGACATCGACGAAGAGCACCGGCTTGCCCAGGCCAAGGGCGTACTCGATCGCCATCGCGGACCAATCGCTGATCAAGAGGTCGGACTCCAGCAGCGAGGCGCTCTCCTCCATCCGGTCCACGTGCTTGAAACGCGGATCCGCCCCGAACCGGGCGACCAGCCTCTCCACGAGCCGCGGGGCGAGGCGCGCCGTCTGGTAGTGCGGGCGCAGGATCACGCGGATGCCGGCGCCGAGCAGGGCCGCGATCAAGGGCTCGCCGCAGACGTGCAGGGTCGACTGCTCGCCCCACGTGGGCGCGAGCAGCACGGTGGCGGGATCCGACGGCTTCCGCGGCGGGGTGGTCGCGATCTCGACGAGCCGCTCGAGCCGCGGATAGCCGCGGGGGAACAGGTGCTTGGGCGGCAGGCCCCTGAGCTGCTCGCGCCGGCGGATCTCCTCCACGTGGTGAGGCCCCGCGCACAGGAGGCTGTCGTAGTGGTCGTAGGAGTTCTCGTGGTCCACCATGTGTGTGCTGCCCATGCTATGGAACACGTAGACATAGTGCACGGGGTAGAGCGATCGCTTGAGCTGGAAATTCCCCAGATCGAGCATGGTCAGGACCATGACGTCGGCCTTGAGCGTCTGGAAGAGCCAGGTGCACACTGCGCCGGCGCCGACCCGAAACGCGTGAAGCCGGCCGCTCGGCGCGGACGGCAGCGCGACGGTGGGCTCGGAGGTGACGTGGCAGACCGGCCGGGCGAGCCTCTCGGTCAGGAAATCGCTGAGCGGCTGGAGATGATGCCAGTCCTGATGAGTCTCGGAATAGAAGACGATATTACGGTCGGGCGGCGGGACCTTCCGGAAGCGGCGATAGCTGCTCCACTCCCGCCAGATCGTCATGCTGCGTCGGGGGGGCTACTTGTCTGCGGGAGGGGCACCTTCCACCGCTCCCGGCCTCTTGCCGCGAAACAAGCCGGCGAGCCGGTACCAGAACATCTTGACGGCGAGGCCGACCGCCGCCGCCACTCCGATCACGGCCGAGAGGAGCATGCTCCCGGTTCCCGGATCGAGATAGGCGTACGCCGGGGACGTGACCGACAGGCCCGCGGCTAGCAGGAACCCGATCCGAAGCGCTCGACGGAGCATCATCCGTTGTGCTCCTCTCAGACGCGAAAGGTGTAGGTCCGGGTGGGATCGCGCTCGATATCGGGGGGAAAGTTCTTCCGCTTGTCGGCGTAGTAACGCTGGCGATGATCCCCCGCCGAGCGCCGGTTGTAGGTGATGTAGAGCACGCGGCGACGCTCACTGGTGAGGTTCGGCGCCGAGGCGTGCGGCGTGTAGGAATCGAAGAACACGACGTCACCGGCCTGGGTCGGCACCGGACGGGCCTCCATGCGGCGCATGTCGTCGGCGGTGAGGGGCGTCCACTCATCGCCGACGAGTCCCCGCGTGTGGTGTCCCGCGGCCAGCTCCAGGCATCCGTTCCCCGCGGTGGTGGGATCGATGCTGACCATCGCGGTGATGAACAGGTCGGCGTAGGCGCTCCAGCCCGCCTGCTGGTCTTGATGGGGCTTGAAGCCGTCGCCCCCGGGCAGCTTGAAGTTGATCTTGTCCTTGAAGAGCACGGCCGGCTCGCCGAAGAGCCGGGACGCGAAGCCGCGCAGCTTCTCGCCGTCGCACAGGGCCGCGAGGCCGGCATGGAACGCGCAGAAGTTCTCGATCCGCTGGAGCACCCGCTCTCCCGCACGGAGCAAGCTCAGCTCGAAGTACATCATGCACCGGCCCGGCACCTCGGGTTGACCCTGTAGCTCCTCGGTCCACGCCGAGATCCGGCGGATCTCCTCCTCGTCGAACAGGCCTGGTACCATCACGAAGCCGTCCCGCCGGAACGCCTCCAGGACCGTCCGCTCAGTCCCGGGCTGCCGTGTCGTCGTCTCGCTCATCTCCGTCCGTCTTGCCCCTCCCCCCCGAGCCGCGGTCGGCCCGCTGCTCATCGTCATGCTACATCCGGGGCCGGGCGCTCGGGGCCTAATTCCGCTGGAGACGCGCGCGACGTTGCACCGGAAAGAACCGCAGGTCCCACCGGTCGGCCACCATCCCCCAGAGCCCCTGCGGGTACGCGAGCATCACGCCCACCGCGAGCGTGCCCAGCAGGATCATGTACCAGGCCCCGTAGTCGGAGAGGTACTCGCGCACCAGGAAGAAGAGCGCGGTGCCGATCAGCGGGCCTTCCAGCGAGCCGAGCCCGCCGATCACCACGATGAAGATCGTGTAGGCCGTCCAGTTGATGCTGAAGCCGGCGTCCGGCGAGATGCGGAGCAGGTTGAGATAGATGAGCGCGCCGGTGACGCCGGTGCCGAACGCGACCCCGACATAGACCACGAGCTTGGTGCGGAAGACGTCGACGCCCAGCGTCTCGGAGCCGTGCTCGCTGTCCCGGATCGCCATCAGGCCGAGCCCGTAGCGGGAACGGAGGAACGCATAGACGCCGACGAGCGCCGACACGCCGATGGCCAGCGCCAGGAAATAGGTCGTCATCTCCCGCGTCTCGCGGGCCAGCGGGAAGACCGCCTTCAGAGTGCGGCCGGACCCCCGGCCCAGCGCGGGGGTATTGGCGATGAGCAGCCGGTACACCTCGGCAATGGCCCACGTCCCCACCGCGAAGTACCCCCCGTGGAAGCGGAAGACGAGGGCCGCCGTCGGCAGGGCGAAGGCGGCCGCCACCAGCCCGGCGAGCGGTACCGCGACGAACGGATTCACGCCGAGATCGTCCGCCAGCACGATCAGCGCGTACCCGCCGAGGCCGACATAGGCCTGCTGGCCGATGGAGACGAGGCCGGCATAGCCGGCGAGCAGGTTCCACATCTGGGCGAGCACGAGCAGGGCGATGAACTCCACCAGGATCCGCATCGTGCTGGGATCGCCCCAGGCGGGCAGGCTGACCAGGGCGATCAGGACGAGCGCGGCGCCGACCGCCCCGATGCGGCTGGCACGCGTGGTGCGCTCGATCCGGAGGGCCGCGGGCTCCATCGTACGGCTCAGGCGATTCTCCGCGCCTTGGCGAAGAGGCCCTGGGGACGGAGGAGCAGGACGGCCAGGAACACCAGGTGCCCGGTGAGAATGCCCCACCCCGGTGACAGCTTGGCGCCCACGGTCTGCGCGATACCCAGCACGGCGCCCCCCACGAGCGTGCCCCACAGCGAGCCCAGCCCGCCGATGATGACGGCCTCGAAGGCGAAGAGCAGTCGGTCGGGCCCGCTGCTGAACGTGAACGTCGTCCGGATGCCCAGGAACACGCCGGCCACCGCGACGATGCCGAGGGACAGCGCCATCGCCACGCCGTAGAGCCGCCGGTTGTCGATGCCCATCAGCTCGGCCGTCTCCTGGTCGTCGGAGGTCGCGCGGAAGGCGCGCCCCACCGACAGGCGGCTGATGACGACCTGCAGGCCGACCAGGATCAGCACCGCCACCGCCAGCGTGATGAACGGAAACCAGCCGATGGCGAGCCCGGACCCGAGCGACAGGCTCGCGGTCTCGATGCCGCCGGGGTTCAGCCGGCGCGAATCGGCGGAGAAGGTCTCGAGCAGCGCGTTCTGGATGATGATGGAGAACCCGAACGTCACCAGGATCGGCGGCAGGACGCCGCGGCCGAGGAGGCGATTGAGGACCAGCATCTGGAGCGCGTAGCCCAGCAGGACCATCACCGGCACCACCAGGATCAGGGCCACGAACGGGTCGAGGCCGAGCGCCTCCACCACGACGACCGCGAGGAACGCGGCCAGGATGCTGAGGTCGCCGTGGGCCAGGTTCACGATGCGCATCACGCCGAAGATGAGCGAGAGGCCGGTGGCGAAGAGCGCGTAGAGCCCGCCGAGCAGCAGCCCCTGGAGGATGGTGTCCACCCACACCATCGTCAGACCCCGAAGTAGGCGGCGGCGATCCGCGCGCGCGTCAGCTCCGCGGGCCGGCCCTCGAGCGAGACGGTGCCCTTGCGCAGGCAGTAGACGCGCTGGGCCAGCGGCAGGATCTGGCTCACGTTCTGGTCCACCACGAGCGTCGTGGTGCCCTCGCCCGCGATGGTGCGCAGGACGCGGTAGAGGCCCTGCACCACGAGGGGCGCCAGGCCGAGCGAGATCTCGTCCACCAGCAGGAGGCGCGGGTTGGCCATGAGCCCGCGGCCGATGGCCAGCATCTGCTGCTCGCCCCCCGAGAGGTTGGTGCCCGGCTGGCGACGGCGCTCGGCCAGCACCGGGAACAGCTCGTAGACGCGCGCGAGGGTCCAGCGGCCCGGCCGGGCACGATACGCACCGACCAGCAGGTTCTCCTCGACGGACAGGCTGGGGAAGATCCGGCGCCCCTCGGGCACCAGCACGATGCCGCGGTCCACCAGCTCGTGCGCCGGCCTGCCTCCGACCGGCGCGCCGTCGAAGCGGACGGCCGAGGCGGGCACCGGCAGGACGCCCGCGATCGTGCGGAGGACCGTGGTCTTGCCGGCGCCGTTGGCGCCGATGACCGCCACCGTCTCGCCTTCGCCGGCTTCGAGCGAGACATCGAAGAGGGCCTGGAAGCTTCCGTAGAAAGCGCTCAGGCCGCGGACGCTCAGCAGGGTCACTGCACGTCGATCCCCAGGTAGACGCGCTGGACCTCGGCGCTGGCCATCACCTCGTCGGGCGCGCCATCGACCAGCATCCGTCCCGCGCTGATCACGGCCAGCCGGCTCACCACCGAGCGCAACGCGTGCACGATGTGCTCGATCCAGATGATGGCCACACCCGCGCGGTGCACGCGGCGGATCACCTCGACCAGCTCGTGCACCTCGTGCTCGCTCAGGCCCCCCGCGATCTCGTCGAGCAGCAGCACGCGCGGCCCGGTGGCCAGCGCGCGCGCCAGCTCCAGGCGCTTGCGCTCGAGCAGGGTCAGGGCCCCCGCCCGGGTATTGGCCTTGGCGGCCAGCCCCGCGAGCTCCAGCGCCTCCATGGACGGACCATAGGCCAGGCGCTCGGAGGTCCCGGCCCCGAAGACCCCGCCCACCAGCACGTTCTCGAACACGGTGAGCGCATCGAACGGATGCGGGATCTGATGGGTGAGCGCGATGCCGGCGCGGCAGCGCGCGTGCGGCGGGGCGCTCGTGATGTCGCGGCCGGCGAAGACCACCGCCCCGCGCTCGGGGCGCAGGCGCCCGATCATCAGGTTGAGCGCGGTGGTCTTGCCGGCGCCGTTCGGCCCGATGACCCCGAGCGCCTCGCCCTCGCCCACGGCGAGGGTGAGCTCGTCGATGACCTGGAGCGATCCGAACGCCTTCGAGACGTTCTGCAGGGTGAGCAGCGCGGCCATCGGCCGCGGTCGCTCACGCCTGGCCGATGGGTCGGAGCTTCCCGGAGACCGGGATATTGGACGCGGCCCGGTTGCTGACGATGACCATGTCGAAGCGGAAGTCCTTGCCGCGCCCCCACTGCCCGCCGACCAGCGGGGTCTTGGTGACGTTGGGCACCGGCCCCTTGGCCCAGCTGATCGGGCCCACGACGGTGTTGAGGTTGGTGCCCTTGATCGCGGCGACCACCGCGCTCCTGTCGTCCAGGGAGGCGGCCCGCTTGAGGACGTCCACCGCGACCTCGAACAGGGCGTGGGTGAAGCCGAGCGGCTGCGTCCACTGCTTCTTGGTCTCCTTGGTATACGCGGCGCCCAGGTCGGCGGCGCTCGCCCCGGTCAGCGAGGACTTGAACGGGTGGCGCGGCGTCCACCACACCTCGGTGGACATGCCCTCGCCCAGGTCGCCCAGGGCCTCGACCGAGCGCGGGAACAGGAGCGCCTTGCCGACCGAGGCGATCTTCGGCTTGAAGCCCTGCTGGGCCGCCTGCTTCCAGAACGTCGTCCAGTCCGGCGGGATCGGCACGCCGGTCACGATCTCGACCTGCTCCTTCTTGAAGGCGGAGATCTGGGCGGAGAAGTCGTCGGAGAGATTCGGGTACCGCCCGGGATCGACGAGCTTGTAGCCGGCCTTCGCCAGCGCGGGCGGGAAGCCCCGCTGCGGGTCGCCCCACGCATTGCCGTCGCCGTCGTTCGGCCAGAGCGCGCCGACGACCTTGTTGGTCGGCAGCGTGTTCCACATGTCCACGAAGACGCCGATGATGTCCTCGAGGCCCCAGAAGAAGTGGTACGTGGACTTGAAGCCGGTCTCGGGCTTGCCGCCCCGGCCGAAGAACCACGGCTGCCACGGGCAGACGCTCGAGACGCAGGGCGTGCCGTTGGCCTCGCACTGGTCGGAGACCGGATTCGTCGTCTCCGGCGTGCTCGACACCAGCATGAGGTCCACCTTGTCCGACAGGATGAGACGCGAGGCGACCTCGGCGGCGCGATTCGGATCGGACTGGCTGTCGCGCACGAGGACGTCCACCGGCCAGCTTTGTCCACGAAGAGTCAGCCCGCTCCTCACCACCTGGCGGATGCCGCCGACCACGAAGTTGTCGGTCTCGCCGAAGCCGGCCAGCGGGCCGGTCTGCGGGCTCACGTAGCCGATCTTGAGCGGCCGCGTGCCGCGCTGGGCCGCCGCCCGGCCCGGATGGATCCCGTGGAGCGCGAGGGCCGCGGCCGAGCCGCCGGCCACTCGCAGGAAATCTCGCCGACCACCCCGCCTGATCTCGTCAGACATCGTCGTCCTCCTCCCGCGTCGGGCGGCCTAGAACTGCACGGGGGCCGGCGGCATCTTGCCGCTGGCGTAGAGCGCCGGGAGCTCCGGCGAGGCGTTCTCCCACACCAGGAGCATCGAGCGCTTGGGCGAGAAGCCGCGGTGCCGGATGTCGGCGGGCATGGCGGCCACGTCGCCGGCCTTCATGGTGACGCGGGCCCGGACCGCCCCGGTGTCCCGGTCCTCCACCTCCCACCGGATCTCGTCGCAGAGCTGCACGAACCACTCCACCCGATCGTTGCCGTGGATGATCGGCAGGATGTACTCCTCGGTGGTCGGGCAGTAGAGGCTGTTCTTGCACACCGACACCACCGAGGGGTTCCACGTCACGTCGGAGCGCGAGAGATAGGCGAAGAGGTTCACGGACACGACCTCGTGCTCGAAGCCGGGCTCCGCGTGCACCTCGGGCGCGTCCTGGGGCACGTCGGTGAACTGGCGGTTGATCGGGAAGCCGTTGTCGTCGGTGCGCACCGGCTCGTCGCCGGGGGCCCCGATCATGCGCTTGGCGGTCACCCGGTGCCGCGTGATCGCCCGCTTGTTGCTCCCGTTCTTGGGCCCGAAGGCGCTGCCCGTCTCCTCGGGGGACGCGAAGGGATCGAACGTCGCGTTCGTCCAGTCGGCCAGGATCGCCTCGAAGAGGCGGCTGATCGCGTCGGACTTGAAGTTCTCCGAGTAGTCGAGCCCGGCCTGCCGGTACTGGGCGTTGAAGCGGCCCGCGAACAGGTCCACGGTGCCGTAGTGGTTCACGGTCCCGATGACGGTATCGAAGTTGACGATGCCGTAGAAGAAGCCCCACGCGACGTCGCGTTGAATGGCGCGTAGAAAAGCGTCGGCCGCGAGCATGTGGGTGCCGTTGGGCCAGCGGATGTGGACGAAGTATTCGTCCCGGCTGAACGAGAACTTGCCCAGCGCGAAGTCCCGGTAGCCGTACCGATTGGGCTCGATGCTTCCCAGCTCGGGGAGCGTGTCGGTCGTCATGGCGTCATCCTCCCTCTAGGCTCGCGCGCTCAGGCCTGGGGCCGGGGCGTGGTCTGGCAGATCTGGGCCCAGCGCTCGATCGTGTCGCGTCCCGCCAGGGTCTGCAGCAGGATCACGCTCGGGTGGCCCGCGTGGAACTGGTAGGCCGCGCCGGCGGGCAGCAGCGTCATGTGACCGCGCCGGGCCCGTACGCGCCCCATCTTCTTCCCCTTCGGATCGCCGGCCACCGGAATCGAGCCCTGACTGCCCGGCGGCACCAGGGACGGATCGTCGGGCTTGACCAGCCGCACCTCGACCTCTCCGTCCATCACGAGGGCGAACTCGTCCTGCGCGGCCACCCGCCATCCGGACGTGCCCTCGGCCCGGATGGCCTCGATCACGTATTCGATGTTCTTGCCGACCGCGACCTTCTCGTAGGGCTTGGCCTTCGAGGCGACCTCGAACACGTTCGAGAAGACGTAGTTCCGGGGGTCGTCCTTGATGACCTCGACGCCGCCCTTGTCAAAGTGCTGGAGCGAGCCGAAGCGAGTGGGCTGTGGCGCCATTGCCGGTCTCCTTTTCGCGACCCTCCCGACGTCCGAGACCGAGCTGCCGGCAGAGCCGGCCCAGCTCCGCCTGATCCGCCAGGGAGAGCGCGCGCATCTCGCGCACGACGTGTTGCGCGTGGCGAGGAAAGATCCCGCCGATCAACCGGCGGCCCTTGTCCGTGAGCGTGACCGTGACGAACCGCCGGTCGTCGGGCCGCCGCGTCCGGCGCACGAGCCCGCGCCGGGCGAGATTGCCGACCACCACGGTGGTGTTGCCGCCGCTGCGCAGGAGCTTGTGCCCGAGATCCCGCTGGCAGAGGGGGCCCAGGTGCAGCAGGGCTTCCAGGGCGCCGAACTGGCCGACGGTCAGGTCGGCCGCCCGCATCAGCGGCTCGAGGCGGGCCGTCACCGACTCGGCGGCGCGCATCAGCTTGATGTAGGCGTCCAGCGCCGCCTTCTCCTGCGTGCTGCCCCGGTAGTGGGTGGGCATAGTTCAAACTTGAACCGTTGTCTTAGTACGCCGACCGGCCGGAGGTTGTCAAGAGCGTCCGCGGCGAACGGCCCGGCTACGGCGTGCCATCCACCGCGAAGCGCCAGGCGTCGCCGTGGCTCACGATACGCCCCGCGGTCGGATGGTGGAAGTGCGTGCCGAGCACGGTCACCGGGCGGTCGGCGTAGCGCTCGCAGAAAGCGCGCCGGGTCTTGCGTGCCTCGACCGCATCGGTGTCGAAGCTGGTCTGCCACGCCGGCTCCGCGACCTGGACCGGATGGTGCATGAGGTCGCCGGTGATGATCGCGTCGGCGCCGCACGAGGCGAGGCGCACGCTGACGTGCCCGGGGGTGTGACCGGGAGTCGGCTCGAGCCGGATCTCATCGGTGACGCGGTGGTCCATCGGGACGAGCTCCGCGAGGCCCGCGTCCAGCACGGGAGCGACGCTGTCGGCCATGATGCGCCGCGTGCCATCGTCGTCCTCGGACGTCCAGTGCTCCCATTCCCGTCGCGCGAACAGATAGCGGGCGCGGGGGAAGGTCGGGACCCACCGCCCGTCGTCGAGCCGCGTGTTCCAGCCGACGTGATCGACGTGCAGATGCGTGCAGATCACCACGTCAACCGCCTCCGGGGTGACGCCGGCCGCCCGGAGCTCGTCGAGGAACCCGGTGCGCAACATGTGGAACGGCCGCCGGCCTCCCCGGTCCTTGTCGTTGCCGATGCAGGTGTCCACGAGCACGGTCAGGTCGGGCGCCTTCACCACGAAGGTGTGGACGCTCTGGAGCAGGCGGCCCTCGGCGTCGAGGAAGTGCGGGGCGAGCCAGGCGCGGTGGCGCTCGAGACCCTCCGGCGTCGCGGACGGGAACAGCCATGTGGGACGCGTGGGTCCGGAGGTCTCGACGACCGCGCCGACACGCAGACGGCCGACCACGAGGTCGCGCATG
>DASQAL010000021.1:0-16225 GCA_035635775.1 Candidatus Acidiferrum sp. | reverse complement strand
CTCAAGGATGTCAGCATCGAGCGGGCCTTCGACGGAGCCGCGGTGACGGTGAAGACCTCCGGACCGACCCAGTACGAGGCGAAGCTCATCGACTCCCCCACCCGGCTCGTCATCGACTTGAGCGGGGCGACCTACAGTTCCTCCAAGTCGCGCTGGATGTCCGGCGTCGACCCGGTCAAGGAAGTCCGCGGCAGCCAGTGGCGCAAGGGCGTGGCCCGGGTGGTCCTGGAGATGAACCGCAACGATGTCGGCTACCGCATCGACGAGACCCCGGACGGGCTGGTCATCGCCGTGCAGAACTCCAACGGACGATCCCCTGAGACCAAGCTCGAGACGGCCAAGCTCGCCAACGGCGCTTCGGACGTGGTCAAGACGGCTCTCAAGCCCGCGGTCGCCGCCGCCGCGAAGCCGGCCGACAAGCCGGCCCCGGTCAGCATCGGTGCCGACACCGCCACGGACGCGGCCAAGGCCGCTCCCAAGCCGACCGTGGTTGCTGCGGCGAAGCCCGTGGAGAAGCCCACGCCGGTCAGCCCGCTGCCCGTGAGCAAGGAGCCCCCGGCTCCGGTCCGTATCCCGGCACCGGCGGCAGCCACGCCGCCGCCGGCGGTGGCGGCGGCGCCGGCGACCCCGGCCCGCCAGATGGTCGCCCAGGCGCCCACGACACCCGCTCCGACGCCACCCCCGCCGCCCGCGGCCTCGACTCCGGCATCCGGCGAGAAGTTGATCTCCATGGACTTCAAGGACGCCGACGTGGTCAACCTGCTGCGCATCCTGGCAGCGGAGAGCGGCCGGAACATCGTGTCGGGTGACGACGTCAAGGGGCGCGTGTCCATCTCGCTCAAGAACGTGACATGGGAGCAGGCGCTAGACACGATCCTCGAGGTGCGCGGCCTCGCGAAGGTCGAGAAGGACGGCGTGATCCGCATCGTGTCGATCGAACAACTGACCAAGGAGAAGGAAGCTCTGACGCGGGTCGAGGCGGCCAAGCGGAACGCGGAGATCGAGACGCGCACCAAGATGGCCGAGGCTCAGCTCAAGGAGACGGAGCTCGCCACCAGAAAGCTCGCCGCGGACGCAGCGGCCGCCGAGGCGCAGGCCCGTGGTCCCCTTCGCGAGGAGGTCATCCGCCTCTCCTACGCCGATCCCGTCGAGGTCGCGCTGACCCTGCAGGGCATCCTGGGCATCCCGCCGGAGGGCGTGCAGGTGGCCACCGTGCCGCTCGTGCAGGGCGTGCCGGCTGCGCCGAGCGTGGTGCCGGCCGGCTCGGGCCCCCTCAACCCGGAGCTGGGCCGGCTGCCGCAGATCAACTCCCCGTTCCCGCCGCCGGTGCAGCCTCCGATGCAGACGGTCAGCCAGGACGTGCTGGCCAAGGGCATCACGGTCAGGGCCAACAAGGCGACGAACAGCATCTTCATCCGCCACTTCGAGGCCGACCTCGAGCGGCTCAAGAAGCTCATCCGGGAGCAGTTCGACGTGCCGCTGCCCCAGATCAAGATCGAAGCCCGGATGGAGATCCTGGACCGCAACTCTCTCGAGGCCATCGGTGTCCAGTGGGGTGGCGCCAGTACCGGGAACGTAGGCGGCAACACGCTGATCGGCCAGGGATTCCAAGCGTCAGACGCGACTCGAACCGGAACCAGCGTGTCCAACTTCTCGCCGACGAACCCCAATCTGTCCCTGGCCTCGCTCCTGCCGGTCGCCGCCGCGACGGGCTTGTCCACCGGTGGCAACCTCGTGAACCTGCCCTTCTCGCTGCTGCCGAACGCGTCCACCACCACCCCGGCGGGAGGGATCGCCTTCGGCATCGTGGGCACCCGGTTCAACATCAACCTGGCGCTCCAGGCCCTGGCCACGCTCGGCAAGACCCGCACCCTCGCGCACCCCGAGATCGTCACGGTGGAGAACCACAAGGCGGCCTTCACCCTCGGTGAGGAGATCCCGTACGCCACCGTCAGCTCGGCCGGCACCCAGGTCCAGTTCAAGGAGGCGGTGCTGAAGCTCGAGGTGACTCCGACCGTCATCCGTGAGAGGATCGACGGCCAGGAGATTCGCAAGGTCAAGATGATGGTGATCGTGGAGAACAACTCGCGGGGTGACGTCATCAGCCCGGCGGCCGGCGTGAGCGTGCCGATCATCAACCGGCGCAAGGCGGAGACGCAGGTCCTCGTCCGGGAAGGCGACCGTCTCGTCATCGGCGGCGTCACCCAGAACGTCCAGCAGAAGACCATTCGCAAGGTGCCGCTCATGGGCGACGTGCCGATCCTGGGCTGGCTCTTCAAGCAGCGCGAAGACTTCGAGACCGGGCGCGAGCTGGTCGTCTTCATGACACCCTCGATCTTGAAGACCGACGGCATCCCAACCGCGGCCTCTGGAAGGTAGGTGGGCGGGCGGCTGCGCTTCCTCACCGCCGGCGAGTCCCACGGTGAGGCGCTGACCGCCGTCATCGACGGGCTTCCGGCGGGGCTGGCGCTCACCGAAGCCGACATCAACGGCGATCTCGCCCGGCGCCAGCGCGGCTACGGCCGGGGCGGCCGGATGAAGATCGAGCAGGACCAGGTCCACATCTCCGCCGGAGTCCGGTGGGGCCTCACCCTCGGCAGCCCGCTCACGCTGACCATCCGCAACCGGGACTGGGAGAACTGGCAGCAGACCATGTCCGTCGGGGCTCCCCCCGCCGGTGCGGCTCCCAAGGCGGTGACCCGGCCGCGTCCGGGGCATGCCGACCTCGCGGGGGCCATGAAGTACGGCCATCGCGACATCCGCAACGTGCTCGAGCGCTCGAGCGCTCGCGAGACGACGGCCCGGGTGGCGGTGGCGGGGGTGGCCAAGCGGTTGCTGGGCGAGTTCGGCATCACGATCCTGAGCCACGTCAGCGAGATCGGCGGAGTCCGGATCGGTGTGCTCGAGGTCCCGTGGGAGGAGGTCCGGCGGCGCGCGGAGGCCAGCGAGGTCCGCTGCGCGGATCGGGCCGCCGAGGCCGCCATGATCGAGGCCATCGACCGGGCCAAGGCGGCCGGCGACACCCTCGGCGGGGTGTTTGAGGTGGTGGCCCTGGGGTGCCCGGTCGGCCTGGGCTCCTACGTGCAATGGGACCGGAAGCTCGACGGCCAGCTCGCCCGCGCGTTCTGCTCGATCCACGCGATCAAGGGGGCCGAGATCGGCCTCGGATTCGAGGCCGCTCGCCGCCCCGGGTCCCAGGTTCACGACGAGATCCTCTTCGACAAGGAGGCCGGCTTCCACCGCGGCTCCAACAGCGCGGGCGGGCTCGAGGGCGGGGTGACCAATGGCCAGCCGGTGGTCGTCCGGGCCGCCATGAAGCCGATCTCGACTCTGCGCAAGCCGCTCCGCTCGGTGGATCTCGACACGCGCGAAGCCGTGGAGGCCGTGGTGGAGCGTAGCGATGTCTGCGCGGTGCCCGCCGCCGGCGTGGTGGGCGAGGCCATGATGGCCATCGTGCTCGCGGAGGCGTTTCTCGAAAAGTTCGGCGGGGACAGCGTCGACGAGATCCGCCGCAATTACCAAGGATACCTGGACTACCTCAAAGCCTGGTAGGCTTGCCCGTGGGTTCCGCCCGCAGCAGGGGCCTCTGAGCTCGAAGACCATGACCGACATTCCCGTCAATCTTGGCTCGCGCGCGTACCGGATCTTGGTCGCCGTCGGCGCCCTGGGCACCGTGGGAGCCGAGCTCGCCAAGCTTCGCGTCGGACGCAAGGCGGTCCTGATCACCGATCCCGCGATCGACCGGCTGCACGGCGAGCCGGTGGCGCGGAGCCTCGCCGGTGCCGGCTTCGACCTGATCCGCCTCTCCGTCCCGGAGGGGGAGCAGGCCAAGCGGCTCGATCGGGCGCGGGAACTGTGGGACCGGCTGCTGGACGCTGGGTGTGACCGGAGCTCTACGGTCGTGGCACTGGGCGGCGGTGCGGTGGGGGATCTCGCGGGCTTCGTCGCCGCCACCTACATGCGCGGAATGAACTTCGTCCAGGTGCCCACCACGCTCCTGGCCCAGGTGGACGCGTCGATCGGGGGCAAGACCGCCATCGATCATCCCCGCGCCAAGAACCTGATCGGAGCCTTCCATCAGCCCCGGCTCGTCCTCGTGGATCCCGCCGTGCTCAGCACGCTGCCCGATCGGGAGTTCCGCTCGGGGCTGGCCGAGGTCATCAAGCACGGCATCGTGCTTGACGCGGGCTACTTCCGCGACCTGGAGCAGAGCATCCCGGCCCTCCTCGCGCGCGACCTGCCTACGCTCGAGCGGGTGGTCGCCGGCTCCTGCCGGCTCAAGGCGCAGGTCGTCGAGCGCGACGAGCAGGAGGCCGAGCTGCGGTGGGTGCTGAACTACGGGCACACCATCGGCCACGCCCTCGAGGCCGCCACCTCGTTCACGCGCTGGGCGCACGGCGAGGCGGTGGCCCTGGGGATCGCGGCGGAGTCCCAGCTGGCCGAGCGCCTGGGCCTGGCCGCCCCGGCCACCCGGGAGCGCCAGGTGGCCCTGCTCCGCGCGGTGGGCCTGCCGGTGGCGGGCCTCGGCGCGGAGCCGGCTGCGGTGGTCGAGGCCCTGAGCCGGGACAAGAAGGCGCGTGACGGCCGGATTCCCTTCGTCCTGTCGCCGGAGATCGGCCGGTTCCAGCTCGTGTTCGACGTCCCGCCCGGCGAGATCCTCGCCACCCTGAATCAGCTCGAGGCCTTCGCATGAGGCACGCAGAATTGTCTCCCCGACGCGCCGCGCGTATTACACTGAGATCATGACGCCGGAGCCTCATGTCGGCGCCCCGGTCGCGACCGAGGAGAGCGCCCTGGCCGCCGCGATCCGACGCTACGAAGAGCGTCTCGCGCGGGATCCCGGCTCCCTGGCGTTCGCCCCGCTCGCGGACGCCTATCGCAAGGCCGGGCGGGCGCGCGACGCCATCCGGCTCTGCCGCGAGGGTCTCGAGCGCTTTCCGCAGTACGTCACGGCGCGGCTGATCCTCGCCAAGGCACTCGTCGACGACGGCAATCCCGACGGAGCGCTGGACGAGGTGCGCGCCATCCTCGCGACCAGCCCGCAGGAGGCGCAGGCTCATCGCCTGGCCGGCGACCTCTACCGGCGGGCCGGGGCCCTGGGCGACGCCGTCCAGCACCTGGAGCAGGCGGTGCGGCTCGATCCCGGGGACCGGGAGTCCCGCGCGCTCCTCGACGTGCTCGGGGCGGGCGGGGCCGTCCCGGAGGGCTCGGCGCTCAAGCAGCTCCTGGCCGACGACACCTTCGCCACCCTGAGCTTCGGCACCCTGTGCCTCGAGCAGGGCCTGGTGGACGAAGCGGCCCAGATCTTCCTGCGCCTCTTGAGCCGCGACCCGGGCCACGCCCGAGCGCGGGAACGGCTGGAAGAGGCGCTCCGACTCAAGACTCAACGACGGAAAGGGTCCTGACCGAATGCAGGTGTCCACGTCCGAATTCAAGAAGGGGCTGAAGATCCAGTTCGACGGCGCCCCGTACACGATCGTCGACTTCCAGCACGTCAAGCCCGGCAAGGGCGGCGCGTTCGTGCGCACCAAGCTCAAGCACATGAAGCTCGGGCGGGTCATCGACAACACGTTCCGCGCGGGCGAGAAGGTCGAGCTGGTCGACTTCGAAGAGAAGCGGATGCAGCACCTGTACAAGGACGACCGGTACCACTTCATGGATCTCGACACGTACGACCAGATCTCCCTGTCCGCCGAGGAGGTCGGCGACGCGCGCGACTACCTCAAGGAGAACACCGAGGTGGAGATCCTGTTCATCGACGCGAGCCCGGTCACGGTGGAGCTGCCGAACTTCATCGAGCTGCAGATCGCCAAGACGGATCCCGGCATCCGCGGCGACACCGCCTCCGGCGGCTCCAAGCCCGCCACCCTCGAGACCGGCGCGGTGGTCCAGGTGCCGCTCTTCCTCAACGAAGGCGACGTGGTGAAGGTCGATACGCGCAGCGGCGAGTACCTCGGCCGCGTGGCGGCGGCGGGTTAGCGTGGCCAGGCGGCGATCGGCCCGTAGTCCCGCGGATCCCGCGCCCCTCAGCATCGAGCAGGTGGTCGAGCTTGCGGTGCGCCACAACCTGGCCGAGCTCGAGGTGGAGGGTGCGGGCACCCGGATCCGCATCGTCCGGGAGCACGCGCCGACCGCCTCCGGGCCCCGCGTCGAGGCCGCTCCCGCGATCGCGGCCCCGCTCCAGCAGCCCACCCCGGAGAGCGTGGAGTCCACCGCGCATCTGCTCACGGTGGAGGCGCCGATGGTCGGCACGTTCTACCGCTCCCCCAAGCCCGACGCCCCACCGTTCGTGACCGAGGGCGACGTGGTCAAGGAGGGGCAGGTCATCTGCATCGTCGAGGCGATGAAGCTGATGAACGAGATCGAGTCCAAGGTGGCGGGACGCATCGCCAAGGTCGTCGTCGAGAACGGCCAGCCCGTCGAGTTCGGGCAGGCGCTCTTCCTGGTGGAGCCGCTGCGCTGACCCTCGGCTGATGTTCCACAAGATCCTCATCGCCAACCGGGGCGAGATCGCGCTCCGGGTCATCCGGGCGTGCCGCGAGATGGGAATCCGCACCGTAATCGCCCACTCCACCGCCGACGCCGACTCCCTGCCGGTGCGCTTGGCCGACGAGTCGGTCTGCATCGGGCCGCCCGAGGCGCGCCTGAGCTACCTCAATATCCCGAGCATCATCTCGGCGGCCGCGATCACCGACAGCGAGGCCATCCATCCCGGCTACGGGCTCCTGGCCGAGAATCCCGCGTTCGCGGAGATCTGCCGCGCGTGCGGCATCACCTTCATCGGCCCGTCCCCCGAGGCCATCCGGCTCATGGGTGACAAGGCCCAGGCCCGTGAGATGGCCAAGTCCGCGGGCGCGCCGGTGGTCCCGGGTAGCGAGGGCCCGCTGGCCGGGGTGGACGAGGCGCAGGCGCTCGCGGACTCGATGGGGTATCCCGTCATCGTCAAGGCGGCGGCCGGGGGCGGCGGCCGCGGGATGCGCATCGTGCGGGAGCGGGCGGCGCTGGCCCGCGCCTACACGACGTGCCAGGCCGAGGCCGGCGCCGCGTTCGGATCCTCCGAGCTCTACCTGGAGAAGTTCGTGGAAGAGGCCCGGCACGTGGAAGTGCAGGTGCTCGGGGACAAGAACGGCATGCGCCTGCACCTGGGCGAGCGCGATTGCTCCGTGCAGCGCCGGCATCAAAAGCTCCTCGAGGAGGGTCCCGCGCCCGCGCTCCTCCCCGAGACGCGGGCCGGTCTCCACAAGGCGGCCCTCGCGGTGGCAAGCGCGGTCAACTACGTGTCGGCGGGCACGGTGGAATTCCTGGTGGACCGGGAAGGGCAGTTCTCCTTCATCGAGATGAACACCCGCATCCAGGTCGAGCACCCGGTGACCGAGATGATCACCGGGATCGACATCGTCCGCGAGCAGATCCGGATCGCCAGCGGGGAGGCCCTCGGGTACAAGCAGAGCGCGGTCCGCTTCACCGGCCATGCGATCGAGTGCCGGGTCAACGCGGAGGATCCCGAGCACTTCGTTCCCTCCCCGGGCCGCGTGACCACGTGGATCGCTCCGGGCGGGCCCGGCGTCCGCGTGGACAGCCACATGATGACCGGCTACGTGGTGCCGCCGTACTACGACTCGCTCATCGCCAAGATCATCGTCCACGGCCACGACCGCACCGAGGCGATCGCCCGCATGCAGCGGGCGCTCCACGAGACGGTGGTCGAGGGCATCAAGACGACGATCCCCTATCACCTGAAGCTGCTGGCCGACCCGGCGTTCGTGACGGGCGGGTCAACGCTGGCCCGGCTCGAGCAGAACCTCTAAGGGCCCCGCGGTGCGGCTGCCCTCGCCGCTCTACGCGATCCTCGACCGATCGGTCTCTTGCGGCCGCGAGCTACCCGCCCTGCTGGACGCGGTGCTGGGCGGCGGCGGCCGGCTCGTGCAGCTCCGCGAGAAGACCATGCCGCTCGCCGACCTGCTGCCGCTGGCGCAGCGGCTCGCGCGGCGATGCCGCGAGGTCGGCGCGCTCTTCATCGTGAACGACCGGGCCGACCTCGCTCTGGCGGCGGGCGCCGACGGGCTCCACGTGGGCCAGGGCGATCTCCCGGCGCGCCGGGCCCGCCAGATCCTGCGGCCCGGGATGATCCTGGGAGTGTCGACTCACGACCCCGAGCAGGCGCGGCGCGCCGTGGCCGACGGCGCCGACTATGTCGCGGTGGGCAGCATCTACCCGACCACCACGAAGGCCGGGTTCCGGCTGGTGGGGCCGGAGCTGATCCGCCGGGTACGGCCGGAAGTCACGGTTCCCCTCGTGGGTATCGGGGGCATCACCGCGGACAACGCGGGGGCGGTGCTCGCCGCGGGCGCGGACGCGGTAGCGGTGATCTCCGCCCTGTGCGCGGCGCTGGATCCCAAGGCGGCGACGCAGGCTTTCCTCGGGCGCCTCGCTCCGACCGCGCCCCGGCCTCGCCCGGATCGATAGGACCCGCCCGCGTGCGCCGGCTGCTCCCGCTCGTGATGATCCGCCGGGGGCTGGTCCCGCTCGCCGTCGCCGTCCTGACCGCGGCGGCCTTCCTGCCCACGCTGGCCGGCTCGTTCCTCAACTGGGACGACAACGTGAACTTCCTCGACAATCCGGCCTATCGTGGGCTCGGCCGCGAACAAGTCCACTGGGCCTTCACCAGCGTCTTCTTCGGCCACTACATCCCACTGACCCGCCTCAGCTGGAGCCTCAACTGGGCGCTCGGTGGGATGGACCCCTGGGGCTATCACCTGGCGAACGTGCTGCTGCACGCAGCCAATGCCGTCCTCTTCTACTTCATGGCCCGGCGCCTCCTGGCCGCTGCGCTCGCCGACGGCGCTCAGGCCGGACGACGCGGAGCCGATCTTTGTGCGGCCGCCGCGGTCGCCGCGCTGGTCTTCGGCGTTCATCCGCTCCGGGTCGAGCCGGTGGCCTGGATCACCGGCCGGGCCGACGTGCTCTGCGCCTTCTTCGTGCTCCTCACGACGTGGGCCTATCTGCGCGCGGTCGAGGCCGAGGGGCCCGCCCGCCGCGGGCTCGTCCTCGTTGCCGCCGTCACACTCGCGGCCGCCCTGCTGTCCAAGGGCGCCGCGCTGCCGTTCGTGGGCGCGCTGCTCCTCCTCGACGTCTACCCGCTCCGCCGCCTCCGCCGGCTGGGTGTGTGGCCCCTGGTGCGCGAGAAGGTCCCGCTGCTGCTCGTGACGCTCGCGGGGGCGGGAGGCGTCATCTACGCGGTCCGCCACGGGGCGGTCCTCACCCAGATCTCCGAGCACGGCGGCCTCGCGCGGCTCGCGGCGGCGGCCTACAGCTTCCTCATGGCCCCGTTCCGGGTGATCTGGCCGGCCTCGCTGTCGCCGCTCTACGAGATGCCGGCCCGGATCAGCCCGCTCGAGCCCAGGTTCGCCCTGGCCCTGGCCGGCGTGGTCCTCGTCACCGTGGTACTGATCGGGCTGCGCCGGCGGTGGCCGGGCGGCCTGGCCGCCTGGGCGTTCTCGGTGCTCATGCTCGCCCCGACGAGCGCAGTCGTGCGGCAGGGCGCCGACCTGGCGCCCGACCGCTACAGCTACCTCTCCGCCATGGGCTTCGCGGTGCTCGCGGGCGGCGCCGCGCTCGGTGTGATCCGGCTCGTCCAGCGCGGAACCGTGACCCGCTCCATGGGATGGTCCGCCACACTCGCGGGCATTATCGCGCTCGTGGGCCTCGGCATTACCTCGTGGAGCTACAGCCAGGTCTGGAGAGAATCGGAGACCCTGTGGCGGTGGGCGGTAGAGCTGGATCCGGACTGCAGCGTCTGCCACGGCAAGCTGGGGGAGAGCGCCCTCGGCGGCCCCGCGGGGCAGACGCGGGCCGTAGAGGCCGAGGGACTGTTCCGCCGCGCGATCGCCTTGCGGCCGGATCTCCCCGACGCATACCACAACCTCGGGACGGCCCTCGTGCTCCAGGGTCGGTACGCTGAGGCCGAGTCGCCGCTTCGCGGCTACATGGAGCGCGCCCCCTGGTCCGCCTCCGGGCCCGAGCGCCTCGGCCTGGTGTACCTCCTGGAGGGTCGCTACGAGGTGGCCGTGCCGCTCCTGCGGATCGCGTTCGTCCGAAAGCCGGACGCGCCGGACCTTCGGCGCTATCTGGTCCAGGCCCTCGAAGGCCAGGCCCAAGCGTTGCAAGCGAAGGGACGGGGCGGCGAGGCCGAAACGCTCCTCGCCGAGGTGCGCGGCATGTCCGCAGTATCGCCGGAAGCCACCCGTGAGTCCCGCCCGTCGCCACGTCCATGACGCGCCCCGGGCGCCTTCTCCTTCCCCTGCTGGTCTTCCTCATCACCGGCACCGTGTTCCTTCCGGCGCTACGCGGGGATTTCCTCAACTGGGACGACTCGGTCAACTTCGTGGCCAACCCCTACTACCGGGGACTCGGCTGGGCGCAGATCAAGTGGATGCTCACCGCGACGCTCATGGGCCACTACATCCCGGTGACGTGGCTGAGCCTCGGGCTGAACTACGCGCTCGGCGGAATGAACCCCTGGGGATACCACCTGGGGAACCTGATCCTGCACGCCGCCAACGCGACGCTCGTGTATCTGATCGCCCGGCGCCTCCTCGCGGCGGCCCGGGGGGGCGGCTCCCAGAGCGGACACGCCACCGGCCCCGTCGTCGGGGCGGGCGCCTTTGCGGCCCTCGTGTGGGGCGTGCACCCGCTGCGCGTCGAATCGGTGGCGTGGATCACCGAGCGGCGCGACGTGCTCTGCGGGTTGTTCTTCCTGCTCGCCGCCCTGGCGTACCTCAAGGGCCTCGAACGGGGAGGCGATCTGCGGCCGGCCTGGCAGGCGCTGTCCCTGGCCGCCTTCGTCTCGGCACTCCTGTCGAAGGCGGCCGCCATGCCCCTGCCCGCGGTCCTGCTCCTGCTGGATGTCTACCCGCTGCGGCGGCGGAGCGCCGGCTGGAACCGGCTGGTGATCGAGAAGCTGCCGTACGCGGCCCTGGCCGCCGCCACGGCGGTGGTGGCGCTGATCGCCCTTCCCCGCGGCGCCGCCGTGACCTCGTACGATTCGTACGGCGTGATCGCCCGCGTCGGCATGGTCGCGTACAGTCTTATGTTCTATCCGATCAAGTTTCTCCTGCCGATCCGTCTGTCCCCGATGTACGAGCTACCGGCCCGGGTGGACCTTGCGAGCTGGCCCTTTCTTCCCGCGCTCCTGGGTGTCGCCGGGGTGACCGCCGCCCTCGTCCTCGGGCGCGCCCGCTGGCCGGGGGGCCTCGCCGCGTGGACATACTCGGCGCTGATGGTGCTGCCGGTCAGCGGTGTGGTGCATGCGGGCAGCCAGCTCGTCAACGACCGCTACAGCTATCTCTCCGGCATCGGCTTCGCGGTGCTGGCGGGCGCGGGAGTCCTCGGGGTGTTGCGTCTCCGAGAGCGGGGTCGCGTGTCGACGACGACCGTGTCGGCACTCGCGGGGGGCGCGGCTCTGATCGTCCTGACGCTGGGCCTCGCCGCCTGGACCCAGACGCAGGTCTGGCACGATTCGGAGACGCTCTGGAGATGGGCGGTGGAGATGGACCCGGCCTGCTCGCTCTGTCACGGGAACCTGGGCTCCGCCATCACCAGCACCGAGCTGGGTCTGGCTCGCCTGGACGAAGCCGAGGCCCACCTGCGCCGGGCCATCGAGCTGCGACCCGACAACCCCATCCCCCACTTCAACCTCGGCACCCTCCTGTCGGTCCGGACGCGGTACGGCGAAGCGGAAGCGGCCTTGCGGAAGTATCTTGAGCTCCTGCCGGATTCGCCAAGCGGCCTGGGGCGGCTCGGGCTTCTCTATCTGCTCCAGGGCCGCCTCGAGAATGCGGTGCCCCTCCTGGAGCGCGCCCGGCGCCTGCCACCCGGACCCCCGCCGAACCCTGGCGGGCCGGCTCCCACCCCGCTCGCGAAGGCGATCGGCCTCGTGGAAGACGACCCCGGTGCGCTCATGCTGCTTGGGCGGTCGCTCGTCGAGCAGGGCAAGCCGGGGGACGCGGTCCTCGCCCTGGAGCGCGCCGCCGCCCTCGCTCCCTCGGCGGTACCCGCCCGGTTCTGGCTGGTCCAGGCCTACCGAGGCGCCGGCCGCGACGACCTGGCCCGCGAGCAGCTGGAGGTCCTGCGCCGGCTCGATCCGCGGGCGGCCGCGGGGCTCCCCGTCCGTTGACGGCCCCCCAGAAATCGCTATAATGGCCGCGCTTGAACCCACCCGTTTCCGTCTGGTCAAGGAGGAGGAGCCGATGAGACTCGCACGAGTTCGCCTGGTCATCGCTGTGATCGCCGCCCTGGCGCTGGTGCTGCCGGTGGCCTCCATCGCCGACGCCCAGTCCAAGGGCACCATCAAGATCGCCTCCCAGAGCCCCCTGTCGGGTGGCCAGGCCGTGCTCGGCGAGGGCATCAAGCTCGGGGCCCAGCTCGCGGTCGAGAAGCTGAAGGGCAACCTCGAGAAGATGGGCTACAAGGTCGACTTCGTGCCGTTCGACGACCAGGCCAAGCCGGACGTCGGGGTGGCCAACGCGAAGAACATCATCGCGGACAAGGACATCATGGTGGTCATCGGCCACCTAAACTCGGGCGTGGCGATCCCGTCGTCCGAGGTCTACAAGGAAGTGACGCTGGCCATGATCTCCCCGGCCAATACCAACCCGGTGGTCACCGATCGCAACTACGTCAACGTGAACCGGGTGTGCGGGCGTGACGATGTGCAGGGCGTGGTGGGCTCCGAGTTCGCCCACGGCACCATGAAGGTCAAGAGCGCCTATATCGTGCACGACAAGACGCAGTACGGGCAGAGCATCGCCGAGTTCTTCAAGGCGGACGCCGAGAAGAAGGGAATCAAGGTCCTGGGCTTCGAGGGCACCGAGGAGAAGTCGAACTTCGACCCGCTCCTGACCCCGATCAAGGCCAAGAACCCCGACGTCATCTACTTCGGTGGCATCTACGACCAGGGAGCGCCGTTCTTCAAGCAGGCGCGCGAGAAGGGCATCAAGTCCAAGTTCATGGGCCCGGACGGCATGGACTCCTCGGACCTGACCAAGATCGCGGGCAAGGCGGTGGTGGGCATGAACTACACGTCCGCGGCGGGCCCCGCCTCCGCGCTGCCGAAGGCCAAGGCGTTCGTGGACGACTTCAAGAAGAAGTTCAGCAAGAACCCCGAGCCCTATGCGGCCGAGGCCTACGACGCGACCACCATCGCCATCAAGGCCATGGAGGACCTCGCCAAGGGCGGCAAGAAGATCACCCGCGAGGACGTCTCCGCCGCGATCCGCAAGGTCAAGCACTCCGGGATCACCGGCGAGATCGCCTTCGACAGCAAGGGCGACCGCCTGAAGGCCCAGTACTTCATCCTGACGGTCGTGAGCGACAACCCCGAGAAGTGGGGCGACAACAAGATCGTCAAGCAGCTCACGATCGCGCCGCCCGTGGTCAAGAAGTAGCGCGGTCATCCGCGGGAGGGGCGCTCGTTTCCGGGCGCCCCTCCCACTGCTCCCCGCCTTCCCGCTGACTGCCGATGGACTTTGACCTCCTGATCGGCATCTTCCCGCAGGTCCTCCTGGACGGTCTCACCCTGGGCTTCATGTACGCCCTGATCGCGCTCGGCTACACCATGGTCTACGGCGTGCTCGAGTTCATCAATTTCGCCCACTCCGAGATCTTCATCATCGGCGCCTTCGTGGGCGTGGAAATACTCTTGTCGTTCAAGTCGGCGGGCTGGCTCGACGTGCTGCCCTGGGTCCTCGTGCTGGTCCTCGTGCTGGTCGCGGGCATGGCGGTGAGCGGCGCCGTCGCGGTCGTAATCGAGCGGACCGCCTACCGGCCCCTGCGCAGCGCGCCGAGGCTCATCCCCCTGATCTCGGCGATCGGCGTCTCCTTCTTCCTCCAGGACGCGATCCGGCTCTTCGAGTCGCTCTGGCGCAACTCCTTCAACCTCGTGTACCCGACCATGGACGTGCTCAACCACCGTTTCGAGCTGACCGAGACGATCGACGTCTCCGTCAAATCGCTCGTGGTGATCGTGGCCGCCCTGATCATGCTCTGGAGCCTGCACACGCTCGTCAATCGCACCAAGGTCGGCAAGGCGATCCGGGCGGTGGCCGAGGACCAGGGCGCCGCCTCGCTGATGGGCATCAACGTGAACCGGATCATCTCGCTGACCTTCCTGATCGGTGGAGCGATGGGCGGCGGCGCCGGGGTACTCTTCGGCGTGCAGTACAGCCTCATCAATCCCTACACCGGCTTCATCCCCGGCCTGAAGGCCTTCACCGCGGCGGTGCTGGGCGGCATCGGCAATATTCCCGGCGCCATGCTGGGCGGGCTCGTCCTCGGACTGCTCGAGGCCTTCGCGGCGTCCTACCTGTCGCTCCTGACCGGCGGCGCCTTCGGCGCGGAGTACAAGGACATCTTCGCGTTCTCCATCCTGATCCTGATTCTCATCTTCCGCCCCAAGGGCCTTCTCGGCGAAGTCGTCCGGGAGCGGGCATGAAGGACCTGCTCAACCGCCCCGTCCCCGCGAGCATCCTGGTGACCGCCCTGCTCGCGGCCACGACCTGGGGCGTGCTCTACAGCCCCCGCGCCGTCTCGGTCTTCCTGCTCTTCCAGGGGACGATCCTGCTTCTCTACCTGGCCCGCATCCCCGCCCTCGTCAAGGGCGCGCTCACCGTCGTCACCCTGGGCGTGTTGATGCCGTGGCTCGGCACGGTCAACGCGTACTACATGGAGATCGCGATCCAGGTCGGCATCTTCGTGGCGCTCGCCCTCGGCCTCAACATCGTGGTGGGGCTGGCGGGCCTCCTCGACCTGGGCTACGTGGCCTTCTTCGCGGTGGGCGCCTATTCCTGGGCGATCTTCGGCTCGCCGCAGGCCAACCTGATCTTCGGCGGCGACTATTTTCCGCTGAACCCGTGGTGGTTCTTCGTGTTCCTGTTCGTCGGGGTGGCGGTGGCTGCCACCGCGGGGATCCTGCTCGGCCTGCCGGTGCTGCGCCTGCACGGAGACTATCTGGCCCTGGTGACGCTAGGCTTCGGTGAGGTGATCCGCGTGCTCGCCAACAACCTCGACAAGCCGATCAACTTCACCAACGGGCCCAAGGGCATCACGCCCATCGGCCGGCCGCCGATCTTCTTCGCCGCGCCGCTCGAGGCGATGGGCATCGATCCCAACCCCAACGTCATCTACCCCCTCTACCTGTACGCGCTCGTGCTGCTGATCGTGGGCGCCACCGTGCTCGCGAACCGCCGCCTGGAAGACTCGCACATCGGACGGGCGTGGGAGGCGATCCGCGAGGACGAGACCGCGGCCCAGGCCATGGGCGTCCCCCTCGTCCGCATGAAGTTGCTCGCGTTCGCCTGCGGAGCCTCCTTCGCGGGCACGGTGGGGGTGCTCTTCTCGGCCAAGCAGATTTTCATCAACCCCGAGTCCTTCACGTTCATGGAGTCCATCGGGGTGCTCGCCATGATCATCCTGGGCGGCATGGGCTCGATTCCCGGCGCGATCCTGGGTGCCGCGGTGGTGACCATCCTGAACCTGCAGGTGCTCAAGGGCCTGTCGCTCTGGCTCAACGAGCTGCGGAATGCGGGGACCGTCATCTTCGGCTACGACCTCGTCAACCTGCCGACCCAGCTCGAGCCGGCCAAGTACGAGCGGATGGTCTTCGGCCTCATCCTCGTGCTCATGATGATCTTCCGGCCCCAGGGCATCCTGCCCGCGAAGCGCCGGCATCGGGAGCTCACCGAGAAGCCCTGATGCCGCTGCTCGAGGCCCGGGCCGTGAGCAAGCGTTTCGGCGGGTTGACCGCGCTGAACACGGTGGATTTCACGCTCGAGGAAGGCCACATCGCCTCGATCATCGGGCCCAACGGGGCGGGCAAGACCACCTTCTTCAACGTGTTCACCGGGATCTACGTGCCGGAGGAAGGCGTCGTGACCTTCCGGGGCAGTCCGGTGCTGGGCCGGCGCCCCGACGAGATCACCGCGCTCGGCATCTGCCGCACCTTCCAGAACATCCGCCTGTTTCCCCGAATGACCGCCATCGAGAACGTGCTGGTGGGCATGCACAGCCGGGTCCCGCTGAGCTTCTGGGACGTGATCACCCGGAACCAGCGCTGGCGGGACCAGGAGCGGCGGCAGTGGGAGCACGGCGCCGAGCTCCTCGAGGTGGCCGGTCTCCGGGACAAGGCCAACGAGCTCGCGCGCAACCTGCCCTACGGCGACCAGCGCCG
>DASQAL010000020.1:0-8626 GCA_035635775.1 Candidatus Acidiferrum sp. | reverse complement strand
GGGCAAGCTCTGCATCGCGCTCGGCATCGACCGCCGTCTGGACGGCGCCGACCTGCTGGGCGACCGGATCTGGCTCGAGGCGGGCCGGCGCGTCCGCCCCGCCGCCATCGCGGCCGGCCCGCGCGTCGGCATCGACTACGCCCTGGAGTGGGCGGCTCGGCCGTGGCGCTTCTGGCTGCGCGGCAACCCGTTCGTGAGCCGCGCCGCCCGCCGCCTCGCACCGTCGTCGCCGCGCCTAAGGAGCTTGTCGGAGTAACCGCCGGTCCGAGCGCCGGCTTGGCCGGCGCAACCCCTTCCTGGGGGAGGCTCGGAGGGGGCCGCCGAGGCCCCCTCCGATGACCTAGACGCGCAGGCGCAGCCCGCTCCGGTCGAGCGCCCACATGAGCGCCCACCACAGCAGCACGTACGCGAGGGCATAGGCCAGAGACGCGTCGACGGGAGAGGCCCAGGGCGCGAAGACGTGCTCGAACAGCCACGTCTGGAGCCGCGGGCCGCCGGCTCCCACCCGGACGATGAAGAGGACCTTCGCCATCAAGCTGGACAGGAAGAAGAGCGTGAGCGCGTGCACGCCCAGCAGCGCGAAGGGCGCGGCGCAGCCGCGGCGGCCGCGCACCTCGATGACCCAGTGGCAGGCGGCCAGCACAAGCGCGGCCAGCCCCGCCATCAGCAGCGCGTACGAGCTGGTCCACAGCGGCTTGTTCACCGGGAACGAGAGACCCCAGAGCCAGCCGAGCGCGGCCGCGGCGACCCCGCCCACCGCGAGCCCCCCGACGATCTGAGCTCCGGCCCGGCCCGCCACCTGCCCGGCCCGAAGCCAGTGCCCGGCCAGCACCCCCAGGAGCGTGGTCGCGGTAGCGGGCAGCGTGCTCAGGATGCCCTCCGGATCGTACACGCGCGTGGCCTGCCAGATATGCCGCGAGCCGAGAACGAGACGATCCACGTAGCCGGCCAGGTTCCCGTCGGGGCTCAGATCGCCCGCCTCCTGGCCGGGCGCGGCCACCTTCGTCATCAGGAGCCAGTAGCCCACCAGCAGCGCACCCGCCGTGACCGCCTGGACACGCCACCCGCGCGCTCCGCGGGTGGCCCCCACGAGCAGCGCGGCCAGCAGATAGCAGACCGCGATGCGCTGGAGCACGCCCGGGATGCGCAGCGTGGCGAGCGGGAAGAAGGGCAGCGCGTGGAGCAGCAGGCCGAGCGCAAAGATCACCGCCGCGCGCCGGAGCACGCGCACGGGCAGCCCGCTCGCGCCTCGCTCGAGCGCCGGGCCCAGGGCCAGCGCGATGGAGACGCCCACCACGAAGAGGAAGAACGGGAAGACCATGTCGGTGGGCGTCCACCCGTGCCACTCCGCGTGCTGGAGCGGCCTGTACACCGCGCTCCACGTGCCGGGATTGTTCACCAGCACCATCGCGGCCACCGTGAGCCCGCGGAGCGCGTCCACGGAGAGCAGGCGCGGCGGCGCGCCGGGCGGCGTCACAAGATGGAGCGGCCGGCGTCCACCATCAGGGTGGCGCCCGTGACGAAGGACGACTCGTCGGAGGCGAGGAACAGGATCGGGTACGCCACCTCGCGCGGCTCCGCCCAGCGGCCGAGCAGGTTGTCGCCCGCGCGCTGCGTGCGCATCTCCGCCTCGGACACCCCCCGGGCCGCCGCGCGGCGGATGTGATAGGGCGTGATGGTGCCGCCCGGGCACACCGCGTTGACCCGGACGCGGTGCGGGGCTTCCTCCACCGCCAGAGAGCGCGTGAAGCCGAGCACCGCCGCCTTGGTGGTGTCGTACTGGCCCATGCCGGTCCGGCCCATCACGCCATAGACCGACGACACGTTGACGATGGTGCCGCGCCCCGCCGCGCGCAGCCAGGGCAGCGCCGCCTTGCAGCAGTGCGCGGTGCCGAGCACGTTGACCCCGATGATGCGCTCCCAGTCCGCCGCGTCCGCGTCCGCCAGCGGCGCGTAGACGCGCACGCCCGCCACGTTCACGAGAGTGTGAAGCGCGCCCCAGCGGGCCGCCGTCTCGTCGATTATTCTACGGACGTCACTCTCGCGCGTGACGTCGCCCGCGAGGGCCAGGATCTGGGCGCCCGGCACCGCGGTCTGGATGGCGGAGGCCGCCGCCTCCACCGCGGCCGCGTCCGTATCGAGCAACGCCACCGCGGCGCCTTCCTCCGCAAAAACCCGGCCGGTGGCCTCCCCGATGCCCCCGCCGCCGCCGGTGACGAGCGCCACGCGGCCGGCCATGCGGCCCGGCATCAGGCGAGCGTGAGCTGGTCGCCCGCCTTCACCACCATCCGCGACATGGCGCCCTCGACCCAGCTCTGGCCCGGAGCCAAGACGACGGAGGTGGACCGGACGAGGAAGGAGCGCGGGTTGGAGCCGGGCGCGGGGGTGCCGTGATCGTGCAGCGCCCGGGCCGCGGTCATCATCCGCCGGCGCACCTGGATGATCGCGGTGTCGCTCGAGCCGAGGCGCTCCCGGCTGCGATCCACGATCTCGCCCTGGCTCTCCTGGACGGCCTGGTCCTGCACGCCGAAGCCCGGGATGCCGCAGTACATGCGGGTCCGGTGCACCTCCCAGTCCATGAAGTAGTCATTGTCCCGGTTGGCCGCGGTGCGCACGTCCCCGTAGGGCTCGGAGGTGGCCGGCGCGTAGTCGCAGACGTGCGCGCCCTTGCCCTCGATGTTGAGCCGGATCTCCTCGCCGGTCAGCTTGCGATCCGGGTGCCACGTCACCATCCAGTTCACCGAGTGAGTGTCGTCCATCGGCACCCAGATGTGCGACTGCACGATGCGCTCGTCCAGATCGGTGGGCGGCATCGTGTAGAACGGCAGGAGGAACTGGGTGATGCGCCAGTACCAGCGGCCGTCCGGATTCGCCCGGCGCGCGCCGATCAGCACGCCGTAGTCGGTGTCGGCCACCTCGAAGCGCGGCGCCCGGTCGCCCGTCGAGACCGCGGCGCCCACCCCGAAGCTCACCCGGTCCATGTCCTGGGTGACGTCGCTGTTGCGGTGGTCGATCGGCGCGTGGAGAAAGGAGATGTGACTCGAGTCGATGCCGCCCTCCATGGCCTGGAACCAGTTGCAGTCCTGCACCCGGCGCGAGAGGAACGTGTGCCCCTCGGGCAGCAGCGTGAACTCGAGCTCCGGCAAGGGCGGCGGCGGACTCGCGGGCCCCATGTAGGCCCAGATCACCCCGCCCTTCTCCAGGCACGGATACGCGGTGTGCTTGACCTTGGCCGCGAAGCCCGACTCGGGCGGCTCGCTCGGCATCTCCTGGCACTGGCCGTCGAGGCCGAACTTCCAGCCGTGATAGGCACAGCGCATCCCATTCTCCTCGACGCGCCCGTAGTAGAAGGAAGCCCCGCGGTGGGGGCAGAACTCGGCGATCAGGCCGGCCCGGCCGCTCCGGCCGCGGAAGACCACCAGCCGCTCGCCGAGCAGCATCACCCGCTTCACGCGCCCACCCGGCTCGAGCTCCTTCGACTCCAGCACCGGGATCCAGTATTGCCGGATCAGGGCGCCCATCGCGGTGCCCGGCCCGGTTCTGGTCAGGAGCTCGTTCTCTTCGCGGCTCACCATCGGTCAGCCCTCCCTCGGCAGGAAGGTTAGCACGCGGTCCGGCGGGCCGCCAAGCCAACGGGCCGCCAAGCCAACGGGCCGCCAAGATTGACAACGGGCGCGGCCTCCCCTACTCTCCGGCCGCAGACCACGCGAATCCGGTCGCACATCCAGGAGGGGTCCATGACGAGACTCGGCTATTGCCTCATCGTCGCCCTGCTGCTTGCCCCGCCGGCGAGCGCCCAGGAAGTCACGTTGAAAGTCGTGAGCGCGTTCCCGGAGAACTCGCTCTACGTCAAGCGGCTCGAGACCTGGATCGCCCGGGTGAACGACGAGGGCAAGGGCGTCCTGCGGCTCAACTTCATCGGCGGGCCCAAGGCGGTCCCGACCTTCGAGGTGGGCAACGCGGTGCGCACCGGCGTGGTGGACGTCGCGATGTCCACCGGGGCCTTCTACACGAGCGTCTTCCCGGAATCGGACGCGCTCAAGCTCACCCAGATGCCCATCGCCGAGCAGCGCAAGAACGGGGCCTATGACTACATCAGCCGCGTGTGGAGTCAGAAGGGCAACATGCACTATCTGGCGCGCATCGTGGAGCACCAGTCTTTCCACGTCTACCTCAACAAGAAGATCGACAAGCCGGATCTCACCGGGCTCAAGATCCGCGTCACCCCGGTCTACCGCGACTTCTTCACCGCGCTCGGCGCCACCGTGATGCAGACCGCCCCCGGCGAGGTCTACACCGCGCTGGAGCGGGGCGTGGTCGACGGCTACGGCTGGCCCATCGGCGGCATCTTCGACGCGAACTGGCACGAGAAGACCAAGTACCGCGTCGATCCCGGCTTCTACGACGCGGAGGTCTCGCTCCTCGTCAACCAGGACGCCTGGAAGAAGCTGACCCAGGCCCAGCGCGACTTCCTCACGCGCCAGGCCCTGGCCCTCGAAGGCCAGAACGACTTCTGGAAGGCCTACGCCCAGGACGAGATCAAGCGCCAGGCCCAGGCCGGGATCCAGGTGATCCGCTTCGAGGGCGACCAGGCCAAGCAGTATGTCGAGCGCGCCTACGAAACCGGCTGGGCCGGCGTCCTCAAGGCGAGCCCCGAGCACGGCCCGAAGATGCGCGAGCTGTTCTCCCGGCGCTAGGAGCGTGTCCGATTGACCTCTGTTCGAGCGCCGGCTTTGCCGGCGCAACCGGTTCTGGGGGAGGTTCGGAGGGGGCCGTCGAGGCCCCCTCCGACGACCTAGCCGGGTCCCCGCGCGCTCCGATGCCGGCCCGCGCCTACCGGGGACTGCTCCACGCGGGCGCGGTCGCCGCCGCCCTGCTCCTGGGCGTCCTCGCGCTGCTCGTCACCGCCGACGTGGTGGCGCGCAACCTCGGCTGGGGCACCCTGCCCTGGATCCTCGAGGTCTCCGAATACTGCCTGCCACTCGCCACCTTCCTGGTCGCCCCGTGGCTGCTCTCCCGCAGCGAGCACGTGCGGGTCGACGTGCTCCTCACCATGTTGCCGCGCCGGGTCGCCCGCGCGCTCGACCTCGCGGCCGACGCGGCCGGCCTCGCGGTGTGCGCCGTCTTCGTCGTTTACGGGATCCGGGCGGTCACCAGCTCCGCCCAGCAGGGCTCGCTCGTGATCAAATCGATCGTCTTCCCGGAGTGGTGGCTCTTCGCCCCGGTGCCGGTGAGCTTCGCCTTCCTCGCCGTCGAGTTCCTGCGGCGCCTCGCCACTCGCGAGCCCCTGGCCGGGGCCGGCCCGCACGCCTAGCCCATGGCCTGGTGGCTCGCGGCCCTCGTCCTGTTCGGGATGCTCACCGGTTTCTTCGCCATCGGCCTGCCGGTGGCCTTCGCCTTCCTTGGCATCAACGTCGTCGGCGCCTGGGTCTGGCTCGGGCAGGACGCGGGCCTCGTGCAGATGATCCGCAACGGGGTCGCCTCCATCGCGAGCTTCTCCCTCACCCCGATCCCGTTCTTCATCCTCATGGGCGAGATCCTCTTCCACACCGGCGTCGCCATGAAGGCCATCGACGCGATCGACCGCCTGATCTGGCGCGTGCCCGGCCGCCTCTCGGTGGTGGCGGTGGTGGCGGGCACCGTCTTCTCCGCCATCTCGGGCTCGACCATCGCGACCACCGCGCTGCTGGGCAGCCTGCTGCTGCCCGAGATGCTCCGCCGGCGCTACCACCCGAGCATGGCGATGGGCCCGATCATGGCCATCGGCGGCGTGGACATGCTGATCCCGCCCTCGGCGCTCACCGTGCTGCTGGGCAGCCTGGCCGGCATCTCGATCTCCCAGCTCCTCGTCGCCGGCATCGTCCCCGGCGTCCTCCTGTCGATCCTCTTCGTCGGGTACATCGTCCTGCGGACCTCGCTCGACCCGACGCTGGCCCCGCCCTTCGAGGGCGAGCGGGTGACCGGCTGGGCGCGCTGGTGGCCGCTCGTGATCTACGTGCTGCCCCTGCTGCTCATCTTCACGGTCGTCGTCCTCGCCATGTCCGCGGGCTGGGCGACGCCCACCGAGTCGGCGGCGGTCGGCGCGGTCGCCACCGCGCTGATCGCGACGCTCTACCGGTCGCTCACCTGGCCGAGCCTGCTCAAGGCGCTCCTCGGCACCGCGGGCATCTCCGGGATCATCCTGCTCATCATCGTGGGGGCCACCACCTTCTCGCAGATCCTCGCCTTCTCCGGCGCCACCAACGGACTCGTGAACGTGATCCGGGCGGCGCAGCTCACCCCGGTGGTGGTCCTCTGGGCGATGATGCTGGTGCTGCTCGTGCTGGGCTGCTTCATCGACCAGGTGAGCATGATGCTGATCACCCTGCCCTTCTTCATGCCGCTGGTCGAGCTCTACCGCTTCGATCCCATCTGGTTCGGCGTCATGTTCCTCATCTGTCTGCAGCTCGGGCTCCTCACCCCGCCATTCGGGATGCTGCTCTTCACCATGAAGAGCGTGGCTCCCCGCGAGATCACCATGGGCCAGGTCTACCGCGCGGTCACCCCGTACGTCCTGTTCGGCCTCCTGATGCTCGCGGTGGTCTGGCTGGCGCCTCCCGTCGCCACCTGGCTGCCGCGGCTGCTCTTCGGCAAGTGATGGACGCCGTTCGGCTGGAGATCGACGGGCCCGTCGCCCGCATCACCCTGAACCGCCCCGAGGTGCTGAACGCGGGCGACCCGGGCTGGGTGGCCGAGCTGACCGACGTCGTCGCGCGCGTCGGGGCCCTTCGCGATCTCCGGGTCGCGGTGATCACCGGGGCGGGGCGCGCCTTCTCGACCGGGGTGGATCTCAGGTCCCTCGCCGCGGGGGAGATGACGCTGCCGCACTTCGTGGCCTGGGAGGACGCGATGACCGCGATCGAGCGCATGCCGCTGCCCTTCATCGCGGCCATCAACGGCCACTGCCTGGGCGGCGGGCTCCAGCTCGCCCTCGTCTGCGACTATCGGCTGGCCGCCGCCGACGCGGTCATCGGCCTGCCCGCGGTGAAGGAGTGCCTGATCCCCTCGATGGCGCTCTATCGGCTCCCGCGGTTGATCGGGGCCGCGCGGGCGCGCGAGATGATCCTCATCGGCGAGCCCATCTCGGCGGCCCGGGCCGCGGACTACGGGCTCATCAATCAGATAGTCCCGGCATCCGGGTTCCCCCATGCGCTCGACGAGTGCATCGGGCGCTTCCTCGCGCTCCCCGTGACCAGCGTGGGCGTCAGCAAGCGTCTCCTGGCGCGCGCCTTCGATCTCCCCTTCGACGCCTTCCGCCGGGAGATGGAGGCGGGCTTCCGCATCTGCCTCGACTCCGCCGAGCACCGCGCCGCCATGGACGCGCTCCGCCGGCGGAGGATAGGACCCGCGCGATGACCAGTCCCCCGACGCTGCTGCCCACCTCGGTGATCGGCAGCCACGGGCTGCCCGGCTGGGTCTGGCTCGCCCGCGAGGCGCTGCAGGCCGGACGCCTGGGCGCCACCGATCTTCACGAGCTCATGGAGGACGCCACCCAGGTCGCGCTGCTCGACCAGGAGCGGGCCGGCATCGACGTGCTGACCACCGGCGAGATGGGCCGGGTGCGCTTCATCATCGGGTTCTACGATCATCTCCAGGGCATCCGGACGATGGAGGAGCCCCGCAAGCTGGGCCAGCCGCACTGGGACACCAATACGCCGTTCGAGGTCGTGGAGCGCATCTCGGCCCCGGCCGGCCTCGGCATCGTGGACGAGTTCAAGCTGGCGCGGTCGCTCACGAGCAAGCCGCTCAAGGCCACCGTGCCCGGACCGTATACGCTCATGTTCCCGCTACGGCTGGGCGGGGGCTACCGTGATCGCGACACGCTGCTGGCCGACCTGGTGGGCATCGTCAACGCGGAGTGCCGCGCGCTCGTGGAGGCGGGCGCAGACTTCATCCAGATCGACGAGCCGCATAGCGGCATGTACGCGGGCTCCTCGCCCAACTTCGCCAAGGGCGTCAACCGCGCGGTGGAGGGCGTCCGGGCCAAGATCGCCGTCCACGTCTGCTTCGGCAATCTCTACGGTCGCCCGTTCCAGCCGGTGCGCAGCTACCGCAACGTGTACCCCGCGATCCACGAGCTGACCGCGTCCCAGGTGGTGCTCGAGTACGCCAATCGCGGCATGGACGATCTCGCGCTCTGGAAGGAGTTCTCGACCGACAAGGAGCTGGGCGCCGGCGTGATCGACGTGAAGGCCTTCAAGGCGGAGACCGCCGAGGAGGTCGCCGAGCGGATCCGCGCGCTGCTCCGCTACGTGGCCCCCGAGAAGCTCTGGCTCAACCCCGACTGCGGCTTCTGGGAGACCCCGCGCTGGGCCACCCGCCTGAAGCTCGCTGCCCTCGTCGAGGGCGCCCGCCTCGTCCGCCGCGAGCTAAATGGGGTCAGGTCTTGAATTACGACATTTCCGCCGGCCGCTGACCACACCGCGCGAGAGGGAAATGTCGTAATTCAAGACCTGACCCCGGGCTAGCCGGCGGCGCGGACCAGGGTGAGGTGGTCCTCGACGGTGTCCTTCGCGGTGATCGCGCGGAGCACGACCTCATCCACCGCGCCGTCCCAGGCCGCGAGCGCGCGCTTGATGCCGTCGGC
>DASQAL010000019.1:0-25448 GCA_035635775.1 Candidatus Acidiferrum sp. | reverse complement strand
GTAGGTGATGACGGGCGGGCCGGTGACGTCCGGATCCACCGTGCGCAGCTCCCGCACGAACTGGGCCGCGCCCGCCTTCTCCCAGATGTCCACCTTGGGGTGGACCTGGATGAGGAAGCGGCCGTTCTCCCCGATGAACTTGCGCCGGAGCTCCTCCGGCACGTCCTTGATGGTCACGCCGGTGGGGCTGAGGTTACGCTGCAGGCTGTAGAACTTGTTCACGAAGTCCCGGTAGAGCTGGGCCTGCAGGTAGTTCAGGGCCGCCTCGGCCGAGTCGCGGTTGCTCCGCGCGAGCAGGCGCTGCACCGCGATCGTCTTGTCGCGGACCACCCGGATCTCCTCGGGCAGCTTGGCCCCCGCCTCGACCGCGACCACGTCGAAGCGCCGCTTGATGTCGGCGAGCGCCTGCTTGAGCCGGTCGAGGTCGACCGGGCTCGAGCGGCCGACGCGGATCGGGGCCACCAGGGGGGCGAAGCTCTTGATCAGGGCGATCTTCTCGGGCTGCTCGTCCGGAATCACGCGCAGGACCGAGTCGGTCTCGGAGACCGACGGCAGCTTCTCGAAGGCCGCCTGCTTGGCCCGCAGGTCTTCCAGAGATGAAGCGGAGGACAAGCCGTTGAAGCCGGAGCGTCCCGTGCTGGCGAGGATGCGGCGCTCCCAGGCCACCGACTCGGTGCCCTTGGCCTGCAGGTTGAGCACGTTGTAGTCGAAGCCCACCCGGGGTATTGCCCAGAGGGAGAACGCGGTGAGGAGGCCGGCCCCGATCAGGACGGTGCGGGGATAGGTGACCAGGCGGTCCAGGAGAGGCACGCGGATGCGCTCGAGCTGGTGCGCCCGCGGCCGCTGTCCCCGCGGGCGGTCCGCGTGGTGCCGGTCCACGAACATCAGGATCGCGGGGAAGAGCGTCATCATGCCGACCCAGGCGATCAGGATCGCGATGCCCGCGATGAAGCCCAGCTCCTGGATGCCCCGGAACTCCGTGAGCATCAGGACGAAGAACGTCCCGGCCGCGGTGAGGGCCCCCGCCAGCATCCCGGGGCCGGTCCGCGCCGCGGTGAGCTCGAGGGCCTCGCGGAGGCTCCGGCCCAGGAAGATCTCCTCCTCGTAGCGGAAGAGGTAGTAGATCCCGTAGTCGATCCCGATGCCGACCACGATGGAGATGAACATCACCGAGAAGAGGGTGAGGTGTCCCACCGTGAGGGTGACGACTCCCATGGACCAGGCGAGGGTCACCGCGAGCACGCCGAGCATCAGCAGCGGCTTGCCCACCCGCACGAAGGCCAGGGTCATGACCAGGAGGGTGAGGGCGAAGGCGAGCACGTCCGAGATGCTGCTGTCGTGGAAGGCCGCCGTCATCTCGTCGTTGGACAGGGCGGGCGCCCCGGTGACCCCCGCCTGCACGTTCGGGAAGGCGGGCCGCAGCTTGGCGATCGCCACGCGAATCGTCTCGATGGCGGCCTGGTCGCCCATGAAGCTGCCCTTCTCGCTGGGTGGGGTCTCCACCAGGATGAAGAGCAGGCTCTTGTCCTCGGAGAGGAAGTAGCCCGCGTCGTCGGGCGCATCCTCGCCGAAGGAGAACAGCGTGCCCCAGGGCGAGCGATAGGGCGCGGGGCGCTCCAGGCGGCTCGCCATCTGGTCCAGGAGCACGCGCAGGAAGCGCGTGTCCACCGGCAGGTCCTTGTCCTGGAGCCCGATGTCGAAGAGGTTGGACACGAAGGCGGCCGCCATCTGGGTGTTCACGCCCTCGAGCAGGCGGGCCAGGCTCGGGTCCCCCGCGAAGCTCTCCATGAACTCCTGATGGTCGAAGATCTTGTCGCGGATCTCCCGCAGCTCGGGGGTCGTGAGGTAGAGGAGCTGGCGGCCCTCGAACCGCTTGGGGTCGATCCGGTAGGCGACCCGCTGGAACTTGACCGGCGCCTGCTTCAGCTCCTCGGTGAGCCGCGCCGCGTAGGCGCGCGCGCCCTCGAAGGAGCCGGCCTCCACGACCACCACGATGTCCTCGAGCTCGCCGAACTCCTTGGCGTACTCCGCGTAGCGGACCACGTAGCCCGCGTCCTGGGGCAGCAGCGCGCGGGTGGAGGTCTTGAAGGTCAGCGCGTGCGCGGTGTAGGCGACGGCGGCCGCCGCGAGCAGGAGGGAGATCGCCACCGTCACGCCGGGCCGGCGGCAGGACAGGCGAACCAGCCGGCGGAGAACACGCCCGGTTCGGGAAATCGCGATCATGAAGTGCGGCCGACCGCTGGGGTGGCTATTCGGTGCCGCTGATGAACGTTTCCAGGCGCGTGCGCGCCACCTCGTCGGACCACTGCTGGGGCGGAGACTTCATCAGGTACGCGGAGGGCGCGAGCAGGGCGCCCTTGATGCCGCGGTCCATCGCGATCTTGCAGGAGCGGATCGCGTCGATGACCACGCCCGCCGAGTTGGGCGAGTCCCACACCTCGAGCTTCAGCTCGATGTTGATCGGCTGATCCCCGAAGCTGCGGCCCTCGAGGCGGATGTGCGCCCACTTGCGGTCTTCCAGCCACGGCACGTAGTCGCTCGGGCCGATGTGGATGTTGTCGTCGGCCATGTCGTGGGCGAGCTGGGAGCGGACCGCGTCCGTCTTGGAGATCTTCTTGGAGTGCAGGCGCTGGCGCTCCAGCATGTTGTAGAAGTCGGTGTTGCCGCCCACGTTGAGCTGGCTGGTCCGCTCGAGCCGCACCCCGCGGTCCATGAAGAGCTTGGTCAGGATGCGGTGGACGATGGTGGCGCCCACCTGCGACTTCACGTCGTCGCCCACCACCGGCAGCCCACGATCCTCGAAGCGGCGGCGCCAGTACTCCTCCCGGGCGATGAACACCGGGATGCAGTTGACGAAGCCGCAGCCCGCGTCGAGCACCTGCTCGACGTACCACTTGGTGGCCATCTCGCTACCCACCGGCAGGAAGTTGACCACCACGTCGGTCCGGGTCTCCCGCAGGATGCTCTTGATGTCGGCAGTGCTGCCGGGGGCCTTGGTGATGATCTGGGACAGGTAGTGCCCGAGCCCGTCGTGGGTCATGCCTCGCTGCACCGGCACCCCCAGGCGGGGGACCTCCGCGAAGCGCACCGTGTTGTTCGGCTTGGCCGCGATGGCTTCGCCCAGGTCCAGGCCCACCTTGTTGGTGTCGATGTCGAAGGCGGCCACGAACTCGATATCCCCGACGTGATAGCCGCCCAGCCGCGGGCGCATGAGGCCGGGGATGAAGCCGTCGTCGGGCACACCCTTGTAGTAGTGGACACCCTGGACGAGGGCGGATGCGCAGTTACCCACACCGACCACCGCAACGCGAACAGATCCCACGGTCGCCTCCTCAACGATTCGTCGCCGCGACATACGGCGACGCGACAAGACCCACAGATTCTAGCATAGGCGAAGAGCGTCGGCCGCGGACTAGGCGGGCGGGCGCTCGGCGGGCCCTCGCATGGTCGCGCGACCGGAGACCCCCAGGGCCAGGAAGCCCACGACGGCCCACGTGATCTCGCGCAGCCGCCGCACCAGCACGTAGGAGAGGCCGGCGGCCGCCCCCAGGCCGAAGGCCTCGAAGAAGACCACGTAGCCGCCCTCGAGCGCCCCGAGCGAGGCGGGCACCATGAAGCTGGCGAACTTCACGCCGCTCGCGAAGGATTCGACGATCAGGGCGATGCCGAGGGGCGCCGGCGTCCCCAGCAGGCTCAGCACGAGATAGATCTCGAGGCCTCCGGTGGCCCAGGCCACCGCGTGGACGATCGCGGAGGCGACGAGCCGCCGCCGGCGCTGCCGGTAGAGGGCGGCCAGCGCGCGGTCCAGGTCGCCCAGGCCCTGCTCGAAGCGCTCGGCGCCGCCCAGGCCCACGCGCTTGCCGAGCCGGCCGAGCAACCGGCCGCCACCGCCCAGCGCGCCGCTGGCCTGCACGAGCGCGAAGCCGCCGACCGCGAGCACCTCCACCACCAGCAGGCCGGCCATGATCGGGAGCAGCCGGCCCGACGGCGGGGCCACGAGGGACGCGGCGAGGAGCCCCAGGGCGAGGAAGAGCACCTGGCCGGCCACCACGGTGGTCTTGTCGGCGATCACGGAGACGAAGCCGTCGAGCAGGGGCAGCCGCGGCCGCAGCAGGTACGCCTTCAGCGGATCGCCGCCCACCGACATCGTCGGCGTGGCCAGGCTCACCGCCTCGCCCGCGAGCCGCGCGCGGAGGAGGAGGAGAAAGGGCACCGGCGTGGGCAGGAGGAGCCACCACGCCAGCGTGTCCACCGCCGCGGCCAGCGCGTAGGGGAAGGCGAGCACGATGGGCAGCCGCCAGCCGAGCGTGACGAAGGAGGACCAGATCGCGGCGGGGCCGATCTGCGCGACGAGATAGCCCACCAGCGCCAGGCCGGTGAGCACCAGCAGCGGGCGGAACCAGCGGGACACTAGGGGCGCGGCCTTCGGATGCGCGCGAGGCAGCCCACCCAGTAGACCTGCGAGCCCACCGCCACGATCACCGCCACCACGAAGACGAGCGGCGGCGCGAGCCAGCGCAGGGCCGCGAAGGACAGCAGCACGAGATAGAAGAGGCCCCGGTTGGCGATGTTCCCGAGCAGGCCGCCCACGGGGGGGCCGACCTCGAGCTCCCGGGCCAGATAGCGCGCGAAGATCGCGCTCAACGTCACCCCGGCCGCGGCCAGGAGCCCGACCACGCCCATGAGCCGCCCCCCCGAGCTGACGCCGATGCCGAGCACGATGCCGGTGTGGATGATCGTGTCGATCGTCCAGTCGAGGTTGGCCCCCAGGCGCGACTCCTGGAACGTCAGCCGCGCGATCTCGCCGTCCGCATGATCCACGATGCAGGCGAGCGCGTACACCAGGACGCCCAGCAGGGCGCTCGCGGCGGTCGCGTGCCAGAAGCACCAGACGGCCACCAGCCCGATCGCCAGACTCACGAGGCTCACCTGATTCGGTGTCACCGGCGTGCGCACCAGGAGCCGGCTGATCCAGCGCGAGCCGCGCCGGTGCAGATAGCGGTCCACACCGGAGTCGACCGCGATGCCCAGGGTGGCCTGGAGCGCCTCCTCCGCGCGGTCGAGATCCCCGGTCTCGCGGACCGTCACGTGCGGGCCCGTCACCTCGCGGAGCTCCGCGCCCGCCTCGGCGAGCTGGCGTGCGAGCGCCGCGCCGACCGGCCGGCCCGCGGCCAGGTCCTTCCACCAGGCGGCGACGAGCGCCGTCGGGGCCAGCGCCACCGGGGCCGGCCCGGCGGCCGAGGGCGCCAGCACGGCGCCCCGGGGCGCCGGCGCGGCGAGCAGGCCGGCGAGCGCGTCGACGTGGACCAGCGAGGAGGCGGGGAGGAGCAGCCACGGGGCCGGCTCCTCCGCGGGCGCGGGGCTGTCGGGAGTAAGCCAGCGCACCGCGGCGGCGAGCGCGGGCATGCGGCGGAGCGCGCGCTCGACCTCCGCGTCGCGCAGCGTCGAGGGCACCGCGATCAGGGAGGCGCCGGCGCGGAGCGCCGCGACCACGGCGCGGACGGCGAGGGTGCGCCCCGCGACGGGGGCGGCCGCTAATCGCAGCGCCGCGTCGTCCGGGAGGTAGAGAAGGGCGCGGACCACATCAGCGCCCGAGACTCTCGATTTTGGGGAGGATCTGCGTCTCGGCCCGGCGCAGGTCGTCCGCGAAGTCCATCTCGGTCCACGGCAGGCCCGTGACGTCCACCCAGCCCACCGGCACCCGCGCGAGGAGGCGGTGGAGGGCATCCTCGTACTCGTTGGCCCCGCCGGTTTCCTGGATGGACTCCTCGAGGAGACGGATGTATTCCGGGGCATGGGTCGCGCTGCATTTGAAGAACCCGACGCCCTCGCCGATCACGTCCCAGGCCTCGGGCACGAACTTCTTGCCGAGCGCGATGACCCGATCGCCCACCGCGTAGAGCTTGACCTCCTCGCCGGTGTCCTTGAAGCCGCGGTCGAGCAGCAGGGCGCTCGGCGCGGGCGCGGCGATGAGCCGGGTCAGGAAGCGCTCGGGGAAGAGCACGTCGGCGTCCATCACGAGGGTGGAGTCGCTCCGCAGGGTTTCGCGGGCACACCAGAGCGACAGGATCGAGCCCTTCTGGTAGTCCGGGTTCTCGACGTAGCTGATCCGCATGGCCCCGCGCGCCGAGCCCGCGACGCGGCGCACCTGGTCCTGGCAGTGGCCGACCACCAGCACCGACTCCTCCACCCCGCACGCCGCGAGGGCGTCCAGCATGCGATCGAGCAGCGAGCGGCCGCCCACCGGCAACAGAGCCTTCTGGGTGTGATCGGTGAGCGGCGCGAGCCGCCGCGCCACCCCGGCCACCAGGATGATGGCCTTCATCCGGTCGCCCCGGTGAAGAAGTCGTAGCCCTGTCCCTCGAGCAGCGCCGCGAGCGCGGCACCGGTCACGGCTTCTTCTTCTTGTCCTCGGCGAGCAGCTCGTCCTGCTTGTTCCGGAGCTTGGAGATCAGCTCGTTGTAGGACGTGGTCTGGATGATCTTGTTGAACTGGGTCCGGTAGTTCGACACGAGGCTGACGCCCTCTATGCTGACGTCGTAGACGAGCCAGCGGTCGGCCCGCTTGATCATGCGGTAGTCCACCGGGACCTCGGTGCCGTTCTTGGTGATGATCCGGGTGGATACGGTGGCGAATTCGCCGTCCGCGCGCTCGGCGGTGTACTGGATCTTCTCGCCGCCGTAGGTCTCGATCTTGGAGATGTAGGAGCGCTCGAGCAGGTCGGCGAACAGGCCCACGAACTCGTTCTTCTGGGCCTCGGAGAGCGGCTGCCAGTGCCGGGCCATCGACCGCTTGGCGATCTCGCTGAAGTCGAAGATCTCGTTGGCGATCTTGCGGACGGCCACTCGGCGCTCGCCCAGCCGCGCTTCACCCTTGAGCGTTGGGTCGTCCAGGGTCTTGAGGACCCGCTCCACCGCCCCCTTGAGCTGGTCGGTGGGCACGCCCGCTGCGGCGGGCGCCGAGCTCACCCCGACCACCAGCGCGCCGGCCAGCACCATTGCCCCCATGCGAAGCCAGTTCATCGAATGCCTCCCTTGGCGAGTGAGTCTAGACCTTGCCGAAGATGTACTTGGACAGGAGCTCCTCGATGTCGACCGGCGGCTCGACCTCGCGGATCCGCCCGTTGGGCTCGATGATCTTGTCCGATCCGCCCGGGCTGATGCGCACGTACCGCTCGCCGATCAGCCCCTTGGTCTTGATGGACGCGATCGCGTCGTCCTGGAGCTTGATGCCGGGCTGGATCACCATGACCACCCGGGCCTGGTAGTCCTGCAGCAGGATCCGGTCCACCCGCCCGATCTCGACGCCCGCGATCTCGATGGCGGACCCCGCCTTGAGGCCTCCCACCGACGGGAAATCGGCGCTGACCACGTAGCCCCGACTGCCCAGGAGGTCGACGCGCCCGAGCTTCACGGACAGCCACCCGAGCGCGAGGAGCCCGATGAGCACGAAGATGCCGACGCCCAGGTCCAGTGCCGATCGCTTCATTCTTGTCTCCCGGCTAGCGCCGTTGTCCCGCGGGCACCGTCTCGATGTCCCCGCGGATGAACTGCTGGACGATGGGGTTCGCGGAGGCGCGCACCGCCTCCGGCGACCCGACCTCGACGATCACGCCCTCGTGGAGCATGGCGACCCGGTCCGCGATCTCGAAGATCTCGGGGATCTCGTGGCTGACCATGACCGCGGTGAAGCGAAACTTGCGGTGCAGCTCCACGATGAGGTGGTGGATGGTGTTGACCAGGATCGGATCGAGGCCGGTGGTCGGCTCGTCGAAGAAGACGATCTCGGGCTCGGTGACCAGGGCCCGCGCGATCGCCACCCGCTTGCGCATGCCGCCCGAGATCTCGGCGGGGTTCTTGTGCCCCATGTCGGACAGCCCGACCTGCTCGAGCTTTTCCTCCACCCGGCCCCTGATCTCGGCGTGTCCAAGGCGGGATTTCTCCCGGAGAGGGAAGGCCACGTTCTCGGCGACCGACATGGAGTCGAAGAGAGCGCCCCCCTGGAAGACCACCCCGTAGCGCTCGCGCACCCGATCCAGCTCGCCGCCGCGCAGGCGGGTGATCTCGGTGCCGTCCACCGCGACCGTTCCCGCGTCGGGCCGGAGCAGCCCGATGAGGTGCTTGAGCAGCACCGATTTGCCGCCGCCGCTCCGGCCGATGACCACCATGACCTCGCCGGTGGCGATGTCGAGGTCGATACCGCGCAGGACCGGCTGACTGCCGAAGCGCTTGTGGAGGCGCTGGATCCGGATCACGACAGCACGGACCCCAGGAAGTAATCCCAGACCAGGATGAGGATGGAGGTCAGGACCACCGCCTGGGTGGTGGCGCGTGCGACTCCCTCGGCGCCATGCCCGCAATTGAAGCCCTTGTAGGTGCAGACCCACGGCACGATGATCCCGAAGGAGATCGCCTTCCAGTACCCGGTCATGAGGTCGGACATGGTGACGAACGTCTTCATCTCGCCGAAGTAGGTGCCGGGGGAGAGCCCGAGGAGCTCGACCCCGACCAGGTACCCGCCCAGGATGCCCACCACGTCGAAGATCGCGGTCAGGAGCGGGAAGGTGATCACTCCCGCCACGAGGGCCGGCGACACCAGGTAACGCATGGGGTTGAGCGCCATGACGTGGAGCGCGTCGATCTGCTCCGTGATCTTCATGATGCCGATCTCGGCGGTGAGCGCCGAGCCGGCGAGCCCGGTGACGAACACCGCGCAGAGGACCGGGCCGAGCTCGCGGATCAAGGACAGGGCCACCGCGGGGCCCAGGTAGGCCTCCGACCCGAACCGCGACAGGGTGAGGAAGATCTGGAGACCGAGCACCATGCCGGTGAATGCCCCGGTCAGGATGACGATGATCAGCGACCGGAAGCCGATGAAGTGGATGCGGTCGATCAAACGGCCGATCTTGAAGGGCGGGATCACGACGTAGCCGACCGCCTGCGCGAAGAATCGGCCGAAACGACCCAGGGCCGAGACCGCTTCGAGAGTCACGCCACCTAGCGCCGCGATCGGGCGAAGCGGCGCCGGCCACAGTTCGGGCGCGGGCGACGAAAACATCGCTAGATACTAGCACAATAGCTCCGCCAACCCGGCGCCGTCCTTGAAAAAAACCGGCCAGTTCCGTATCGTGAGCTCGTGGCGAACTCGCTGGATGCGGTCTGGTCGGTCGCGACCCTGTTGGCAGGCACCGTCGTGCTGAGGCCGTACGTGGTCGGCTTCCTGGCCTTCTTCCTGGTGGCCGGTGCGCGCGACCTCGGGCACGCGCGCACCCTCGGGTTCCTGCTCTGGGGCCTGCTCGTCGCGCTGGTAGCCGAGCTGTCGTCCACCCGGGTGGGGGTGCCCTTCGGGGTCTATCACTACACCGGCGCAACCGCGGGCGCGGAGCTGTTCCTCTCCAACGTCCCGTTCTTCTCGCCGCTCTCGTTTCCGTTCCTGGCCTATGCATCCTTCTGCCTCGCCCGTCGGGCGCTCGGCCCGGGCTGGGCCGGGAGCCGCGCGGGCCGGCTTCGCCTGGTGGCCCTGTCGGGCGCGCTCATGACCTTGCTGGACGTCGTGATCGATCCGCTGGCGGTGCGCGGCGGGCGCTGGTTCCTCGGCCACATCTTCTTCTACCCGGAGGGGGGGATCTACTTCGGGGTGCCGCTCTCCAATTTCGCCGGCTGGCTCCCGGTGGGCTGGGCCACGGTCGGCGGGTATGTCTGGGCGGCGGGGGACACGCGGCTGGGCTCGCCCCGCCCGGGGATCGCGCTCTACTACGTGGTCCTCGCGGTCAACCTGACCGTGACGCTGTGGATCGGGGAATTGCTCATCGCCGGCGCGGGAATAGTGGTCCACATGGCCGTGGGTCTGCTACTGTACAATGTCAGTCGGGTGACGCTCGGCCGATGGTCGGTCGAGCGGCTGTCCGCGACCTCCTGAAAGGCGAAGGGGTCTGTAAACATGGGCGTTCCGTTGTCTCAGATGTGGACGGTGGCGACCTACGTGCTGCGCCAGAAGATGGCGGGGCGCAAGCGCTATCCGCTCGTTCTGATGCTGGAGCCGCTCTTCCGCTGCAACCTGGCCTGCGCCGGGTGCGGCAAGATCCAGTATCCGGCCCAGATCCTCCGCAAGAACCTGAGCGTCGAGAAGTGCCTGGCCGCGGTGGAGGAGTGCGGGGCGCCGATGGTGAGCATCCCGGGCGGCGAGCCGCTCATGTACCCGGACATCGACCGCCTGGTGGCGGAGCTGGTGAAGCGGGAAAAGTACGTGTATCTGTGCACGAACGCGATCCTGCTGAAGGAGAAGCTCGACCTGTTCACGCCGTCGAAGTACCTCTCGTTCAGCGTCCACATGGACGGCCTCCGCGAGGAGCACGACGAGGCGGTGTGCCGCGACGGCATCTACGACCAGGCGGTCTCCGCGATCAAGGAGGCGGTGGCGCGGGGCTTCCGGGTGACCACGAACAGCACGCTCTTCGACGGGGCCTCGCCGCTCCGGATGCGCGAGTTCTTCGACGAGATGATGAACCTGGGTGTCGAGGGCATGATGATCTCCCCGGGCTACAGCTACGCGAAGGCCCCGGACCAGGAGCACTTCCTGCTCCAGTCCCGCACCCACGAGCTGTTCACCCGGATGCTCTCGAAGCCGAAGAAGCGCTGGCGGTTCAACCAGTCGCCGCTCTTCCTCCGCTTCCTGATGGGCAAGCACGACTTCGAGTGCACGCCCTGGGGCAACCCGACCTATAACATGTTCGGGTGGCAGCGCCCGTGCTACCTGCTGCAAGAGGGCTACACGGGCACCTTCCAGGAGCTGATGGACACCACCCCCTGGGAGAACTACGGCAAGAAGAGCGGCAACGAGAAGTGCCGCGACTGCATGGTGCACTGCGGGTACGAGGCCACCGCGGTGGACTACACGTTCAGCTCGATGAAGGGCTTCGTCGAGACGGTCGGGGTCACGCTGACCGGCAAGCTGTAGGGGGCCCCGCATGACCCTCGAGGGCTGGGTGCCCGAGGTCGGGCAGTACCTCACGGTGGCGGAAGTGGTGGAGTTCGCGTTCGACTACCGGGGCAACACCACCATCGTCAAGATCGACGGTACCGAGGTGCTCGGCTACATCTTCAACCGCAATACCTACGGGCCGGAGCCGTTCCTGGAGTATTTCGACGAGAGTGGCGAGGGGCCCTTCACCCTTCGCTACTCCGACATCGCCAACATCAAGTTCACCGGCAAGGACACCGCGGCCGGGAATAGCTGGCGGGCGTGGCTCGAGCGCAAGGAGCGGGAGAAGGCCGAGAAGGGCGCGGCCGCCGGGAGTGTCCGGGATCCTGATCCTCACCGCGGTTGAGCTCGAGGCGCGGGTCCTGGCCCGCCGGCTCGAGCTCCCCCCGATCACCGTGCTGCCGTTTCCCGCGTTCGGTCGAGGCCCGCTCCGAGTAGCTCCCGTCGGCCTGCGGGCCGGGCTCCTCGCCGCGCGCTGGCCCCGGCTCCTGGCCGGGTTCAATTATCCGCTCGTGGTCTCGGGCGGCGTCTGCGGGGCCCTCGCGCCCGACCTGAGCACCGGCGACCTGGTCCTGCCCGAGAGCGTGCTCGGGCCCAGCGGCGAGCGGCTCAACGTGACGCCCACCCCGCACCGGCAGGCCACCGAGCTGGCCCGCTCCGCGCGCGGCGGCACGCTCGTGACCTCGCGCGAGGTCGTGGCGACGGCCGAGGCCAAGGCCGCGCTCTTCGCGAGCACCGGCGCGGTGGCGGTGGACATGGAGTCCTCCCTGATCCTGGCGCACGCGGCGGGCGCGGGCTGCCCGACGCTCGTCGTGCGCGGCGTGTCGGACGCGGCGAACGAGAGCGTCCCGCTCGTGCTCATCGACCTGATGACGCCGGCGGGCAAGCTGCGCCCCGTGCGGGCCCTCGCGCTGACGCTCACGCGGCCGCGGCTGCTGCCGCGCGCCCTGGCCCTGCGCCAGGCCAGCCGGCGGGCCCTCACCGCGGTCGCGCGGCTGCTCGCGGCGCTCGCCGCCTCATCCCGACCGTGAACGTCCTCGTCACCGGCGGCACCGGTTTCGTGGGCGCCAACCTCGTGCGCGAGCTCCTCGCGGACGGCCATGCGGTGCGCGTGCTGGCGCGGCCCGGGGGTGACCGGCGCGCGCTCGAGAGCTGCGCGGTGGACATCGTCGAGGGCGATCTGCTGGACGTCGCCTCCCTCCGCGCCGCGGTGGCCGGGGCCCGCCACGTCTACCACGTAGCCGCCGACTACCGGCTCTGGGCGCCGGACCTGAAGGTGCTCTACCGCGCCAACGTGGACGGCACCCGGCACCTCCTGGCCGCGGCTTCCGAGGCGGGGGCCGAGCGCATCATCTATACGTCCACGGTGGGCGCGGTCGGCATCCCCAAGGATGGCACGCCGGGCGACGAGACGACCCCGGTGTGCCTGGCCGACATGGTCGGCGCCTACAAGGCCTCCAAGTTCCTGGCCGAGCGCGTGGCCGACGAATGGGCGGCGCGCGGGGCGCCGGTCGTCATCGTCAACCCGTCGACGCCCATCGGCCCGTGGGACGTCAAGCCCACGCCCACCGGGCAGATGATCGTGGACTTCTTGAACGGCAAGATGGTCGGCTCGGTGGACACCGGGCTCAACGTGGTCCACGTGCGCGACGTGGCGCGCGGCCACATCCTGGCCGCCCTGAAAGGCCGGGTAGGGGAGCGCTACATCCTCGGCCACCGCAATCTGTCTCTCCTCGAGATCTTCCAGATGCTCTCGACGCTGACCGGCGTGCCCGCCCCCCGCTTCCGCGTCCCGTACGCGGTCGCGTGGATGGCGGCGGCGGCAATGGAAGGCGTGTCCCGTATCACGCGCCGCCCACCCGCGGTGCCCCTCACCGCGGTGCGCATGTCCCGAAAGCGCATGTACTTCAGCGCCGAGAAGGCAATTCGAGAACTAGGCCTGCCCCAGACCCCGGCCGAGACCGCCCTCAAGGACGCGGTAGCTTGGTTTACCGACCGCGGTTATGCGAACACCAAACGGAATCGGGGGAGTGCGGCGTGACGTGGGGGATCGAGCGCGGTGCGGACGCGTCAAACGGAACTGGGGGAGTGCGGCGTGACGTGGGGTGCCGAGCGGGTCGTGGACGGACCAGACGGAATTGGGGGAGTGCGGGGGCCATTTCCGGGCCCCCGCAGATGAAGAGCTTGAAGAACTAAACGGATGACAGCACAGAAAGGCGCGAAGAAGTGAACGCGCACCAGTTCGTCTCGCGCTTGACACGCAAGAGCCGCTCGAACTTCTTCTACGCGTTCCTCTGCCTGCCCCGGGCCCAGCGCGAGGCGATCTACGCGTGCTACGCCTTCTGCCGCATCGTGGACGACGCGGTGGACCTGGTGACGGACCGGGCGCAGCAGCGCGCGGAGCTCGGGCGCTGGCGCGAGGAGATCGCGCGCGTCTACGAGGGGCGGCCCGAGCACCCGGCCGGCCAGCGGCTCCAGGTCGCGGTCCGCCGCTTCCCGATCCCGCGCGCCGCGCTCGAGGAGATCATCGCGGGGGTGGAGATGGACATGGACCATCCCACCTACGAGACCTTCGACGCGCTCTATCCCTACTGCTACCGGGTGGCCTCCGCGGTGGGGCTCTGCTGCATCGAGATCTTCGGCTACTCGGACCCACGCACGCGCGAGTACGCGGTCAACCTGGGCGTCGCGCTCCAGATCACCAATATCCTCCGGGACGTCCAGGTGGACGCGCGCATCGGGCGGGTCTACCTCCCGCAGGCGGACCTGCGCCGCTTCGGCGTCACCGCGGAGGATCTGGCGCAGGGCCGCTACACGCCCGGGTTCGTCCAGCTCATGACCTTCGAGGCGGCCCGCGCCCGCGAGTACTACCAGAGTGCGTGGGCGGCGCTGCCCGCGGCCGACGCCCGCCGGCTCTTCGCCGCCGAGATCATGGGCCGCACCTACTTCGCGCTGCTGCAGGCCATCGAGGCGCGCCGCTTCGACGTCTTCGCCCGTCGCGTGACCGTGTCGACGCCCCGTCGCCTCGCCATCGCGCTCCGCTGCTGGCTCGGCGCCCGCCTGTCAGGCTCGTGAACACCGCGGTCTGCGTGATTCCCTAGCCATGCGGGCCCAGGTGTTCTACGGCCCGGGTGACCTGCGCTTCGAGGACATCCCGGTGCCCGAGCCCGAGCCGGGCGGCCTCGTGGTGCGGGTGGAAGCGGCGCTCACCTGTGGCACCGACGTCAAGACCCTGCGCCGCGGCCATCCCGTCATGATCCCGCACGTGCCCACCGTGTTCGGGCACGAGCTGGCCGGCGTGGTCACCGCGGTGGGGCGCGGCGCTCCCGGGGTGAAGGAAGGCGACCGGATCGTCGCGGCCAACTCGGCACCGTGCGGGCGGTGCCCCCTCTGCGCGGCAAACCGACCAAATCTCTGCGAGGACCTGCTCTTCGTCAACGGGGCCTACGGCGAGTACATCGCGCTGCCCCCGCGCCTGGTCGCCCGGAACGTGGTGGGGATCGGCCCTCGGCTGGCCGCCTCGAGCGCCGCCTTCGCCGAGCCGCTGGCCTGCGCCCTGCTGGGGGTCGAGCGGGGCCGCGTGGAGGCCGGCATGACCGTGGTGATCTGGGGCCACGGCCCGCTGGGCTGCCTGCTGGCCCTGGCCGCCGGGCAGCGCGGGGCCCGGGTGGTGATCGTGGGCAAGGCGGGATGGCGCCTGGACCGGATCCGGGAGCTGGGGCTCGGGACCTGTGTGGACGCCCCGTCTGTTCCGGACATGGTGGGCCACCTGCGGGGCTTGACCGGAGGGCGGGGGCCCGACGTGACCGTGGACGCGACCGGCCGCCCGGAGGTATGGGAACAGGCCATAGAGGGCGTGGGCCGGGGAGGCACCGTGATATTGTTTGGGGGCTGCGCCCCGGGCACCTCGGTGAGGGTAGACACACGCCGGGCCCACTACGAGGAGCTCACGCTGGTAGGGGCCTTCCACCACACACCGGCCATGATCCGACGCGCGGTGGAACTCCTTGAATCAAAGGCGATCGAGCCCGCGGGGCTCCTGACTCATCGCATGGGGCTCGGGCAGGTGAAAGAAGCACTGGCCCTGATGGAGCGTGGTGAGACCATGAAGGTGCTGGTGGATCCCTGGCAATGAGCACGCGCAACCGGAGACGAAGGCTGATGGTCGCCGCGGCCGCGCTGGCCGGGCTGGCCTTGGTGCGCCCGGCGCCGGCCTATGATCCGGAGGCCGCGTTCGCCAAGGGAACCACGGTCGTCGGCCTGCAGTTCGGGGGCGGCGCGGCCAACAATGTCGAAGGCCACCGGACGGTCACCGACATCTCGTTCCTGACCGCGACCCCCCGGGCGTCCCACCTGTTCTTCTCCCCGTTCGGGAGCGGGCTCCTCCGGAGCGCGGTCGAGCCGGGCATCGAGGGGTGGTTCCAGTACTACCTCTCCCCGAAGGAGGCCACCGCCCAGGGCGTCAAGCTCGCGATGCGCTATCATCTGATCGGCTTCGGCCGGCTCGTTCCGTATCTCGAGGGCACCGCGGGGGCAGGGGGCACGAGCCTTCGGGTCAGGGAGATCAACTCGACGTTCGCCTCCGTGCTCGAGGCCGGGGCGGGGGTGTCGTACTTCGTCACGGACACGGTCGCGCTGAATACGGGCTATCGCTTCCAGCACATCTCGAACGGACACACCTCGCACCCGAACCGGGGCTTCAACTCCGACTCGGGAACAGGCGGCGTTTCGTTCTACTTCAAGTGAGGGCATCATGACCACGCCGCTGCCGCTACACCAGATCGTGCTGGCCGGGCCCCGGGGTTTCTGCGCCGGGGTGGACCGCGCCATCGACATCGTCGAGCTCGCGCTCCAGGTCTGCCCGCCTCCCGTGTACGTGCGCAAGGAGATCGTGCACAACCGTCACGTGGTGGAGGCCCTCCGGGCCAAGGGCGCCCACTTCGTGGACGAGCTGGACGAGGTGCCCGACGACGCCACCGTGATCTTCAGCGCCCACGGCATCTCGCCGGCGGTGCGCACGGAGGCCCACCGGCGCGGGCTGCGGGTGATCGACGCCACGTGCCCCCTCGTCACCAAGGTGCATCTGGAAGCCGTCCGCTACGCGCGCGAGGGCTACTCCATCATCCTGGTCGGCCACGCCGATCACGACGAGGTGGTGGGCACCATGGGCGAGGCGCCGGACCGCATGTTCCTGATCGCCCATCCGGAAGACGTGGACAAGCTCGACGTGCCCGATCCCGACAAGGTGGCCTATCTCACCCAGACCACGCTGTCGGTGGATGACACCCGAGACTGCATCGAGGCGTTGCGGCGACGCTTCCCCAAGATCGTCGGGCCCGCCAAGGACGACATCTGCTACGCGACCCAGAATCGCCAGGCGGCGGTGAAGACGGTGGCGGGCGCGGTGGACGTGCTGCTGGTCATCGGCGCGGCCAACAGCTCGAACGCCAACCGGCTCGTCGAGGTCTCCACCGTGATGGGCACGCCGTCGTATCTCATCAACGACAAGAACGACATCCGGCCGGAGTGGCTCGAGGGGGCCGACCGCGTCGGGGTCACCGCGGGCGCGTCCACGCCCGAGTTCCTGGTGACAGAAGTGGTGGAGGAGCTGCGGCGCGTCCACCGCTCGGACGTGAGAGAAGTCCACGTGGTCGAGGAGGACGTGCGCTTCGGCCTGCCCCGCGAGCTGGAGGACATCGCCAAGGCCGCGGGCAAGCCCCTCCCGCCGCGCAGCGGCGCGGTGGCGGTGAGCGGCTAGGCCATGCGGCTCGTCACCTTCCGGCGCGGGCGCGGCGAGCCCAAGCCGGGCGCGCTCTGGCAGGAGCACGTGCTCGACCTGACCGGCCTCGCCAAGGATCTCGCGACCCAGCGGGGTACCGTGCGCCGGGGACGTGGCGGATTTCCCCGCACAATCCTCGAGATCGTCCAGGGCGGCGAGGCGATCATGGCGCTCACCCGCGAGGCGTGGGAGCACGGCCAGCGGCTCGTGGGGCAGACCGCCGCGGAGGACCTGGCCCAGCGGCGGCTGGCCTACCCGGTCAAGCGGGTGCGGCTGCTCGCCCCGATCCCATCGCCCGCCCGCAATGTCTTCTGCCTCGGCCGCAACTACGCCGACCACGCCGCCGAGCGGGGCGCCGCCGCCCCCGAGCATCCGGTGTACTTCACCAAGCCCGCGACCGCGGTGGTGGGGCCGGGCGACGACGTGGTGCACCACGCCATCACCAAGGAGCTCGACTACGAGGTCGAGCTGACCGCGGTGATCGGCACCGGCGGGCGCGACATCGCGCGCGCCGACGCGCTCAAGCACGTCTTCGGCTACACCATCATCAACGACGTGACCGCGCGGGACCTCCAGAAGCGCCACCAGCAGTGGTTCAAGGGCAAGTCGCTCGACACCTTCTGCCCGATGGGCCCGGTGCTGGTCACCGCCGACGAGCTGCCGGACCCGCAGGCCCTCGCGATATCTTTGAGGGTGAATGGTCAGCTGCGGCAGTCGAGCCACACCTCCAAGATGATCTTCCCGGTGGCCCAGTGCATCGAGGTGCTCTCGCAGGGCATGACGCTCCTGCCCGGGGACATCATCGCCACCGGGACCCCCGAGGGTGTCGGCGCGGCCAGCGGCACCTTCCTCAAGGCGGGCGACCGCATCGAGGCCGAGATCGAGCACATCGGCATCCTGCCGAGCAAGGTCGTCCGGCCCTAGCCGAGCCCTGATCAAGCTGTACGACTCGTACGCGCGCCGGAAGGACGATCTCCCGCCCCCGCCGGGCCCGATCGGCATGTACTTCTGCGGCCCGACCGTGTACCAGCGCATCCACATCGGCAATGCCCGCCCCTTCGTCCTGTCGATGTGGCTCCGGCGGTGGCTCGAGCTCCGCGGCTACACCGTGACGCTCGCGGAGAACGTCACCGACATCAACGACAAGATCTACGAAGCCGCGAGGCGGCTCGGGATCGGCAGCGCCGAGTTCGCCCGCCAGGCCACCGGCTGGTACGTCGAGGACACCGACCGCCTCGGCCTCGGCCGTCCCGATGTCGAGCCGCTCGCCTCCGAGGCCGTCGGGGACATCGTCGCGCTCACCCGGGAGCTCATCTCCCGCGGGCTCGCCTACGAATCGGGGGGCGACGTGTACTTCCGCGTGGCGCGCTTCGGCGACTACGGTCGGCTCTCGGGCGCGCGCCCGGAGGACATGGCGGCGCAAGAGCCCGGACCGCTCAAGGAGGATCCGCGGGACTTCGCGCTGTGGAAGGGCGGGAAGCCGCACGAGGACACCGGGTGGGATTCGCCCTGGGGGCGCGGGCGGCCGGGATGGCACATCGAGTGCTCGGCGATGGCGGAAAAGCACCTGGGCGTGGGGTTCGACATCCACGGCGGCGGGCTCGATCTGCGCTTCCCCCATCACGAAAACGAGCTCGCCCAGTCGCGCGGCGCCGGGCGCCCGTTCGCCCGCACCTGGATGCACAACGGCATGATCGAGCTCGGCGCCGAGAAGATGTCGAAGTCCATCGGCAATATCGTCTCGCTCCGCGAGGCGCTCGACCGATGGGGGCGCGAGGCCGTCCTCGTCTTCTTCCTCGGCGGGCACTACCGGAGCGCGCTTCAGTACTCCGACGTCACCATGCAGGCGGCGCGCGCCCAGGCCGACGACTTCCGCCAGGCCTTCCGCGTGGCCGCGGCGCGGCCGAGCGATCTCACCTGGAACCGCTTCGCCGACGCGCTCGACGACGACTTCGACACGCCCCGGGCCCTCGCGGTTCTCCACGGCTGGCGCGCCGCCGGTCAGCTCGATCTTCTCGCGCGCGGCCTGGGCGTGTTCGGGCTCGCGATCGACACGGCGGGTGCCGTCGCCCCCCCCGCCGCGCTCCGCCTCGTCGAGGCGCGTCGGGCGGCCCGGGCCCGCCGGGACTACGCCGAGGCCGATCGCCTTCGGGCCGAGATCGAGCAGCTCGGCTGGGAACTGCAGGACGGCGCGGACGGCTTCCGCCTCATTCCGAAAGTTCGGCCCTGATTGCGGGTTGACCCTCCGCCGGGCTAGCATGCTGGCCCGGGAGGGCGCGCGGCCATGCGAACGGTGATCGAGGGCGGGTGGGTGGTGGCGTGGAACGGGCGGAGCCACGAGGTCCACGAGCAGGGCAGCGTGGTGTTCGAAGGCGACCGGGTCGTGCACGCGGGGCCGGCGTGGACGGGCCCGGCGGACGCGCGCCTCTCGGCGCGCGGCAAGCTGGTCTCCCCCGGGTTCATCAATACCCACGTGCACACCGCGGGCGGTGGCGGCGACTACCTCCTGCTCGACATGGCCAAGAACGACTACCGGACCGCGAACTACATGGCCTTCGCGGCGCCGCTCAAGGGCAAGATGACGCCGCCTCCCGCGGAGCCCACCGCGGCGCTCCGCGCCTTCACCTTCCTGCACGCGCTGAAGAACGGGACCACCACCGTCATCGACGTGGGCGGCCTGCGCGGCGACTGGGAGGGCTACGCGCGCCTGGTGGACGATCTCGGGGTCCGGGTCTACGGGGGCCCTCCGTTCCGCGACCGCGACACCTACACGGACGCGCAGGGCCGCCTCTACTACGACGAGGACGCGGCGGTTGGCCGGTCGCGCCTGCAGGAGGCGGTGGACTTCGCGCGCAAGTTCGACGGCGCCGCCGGGGGCCGCCTGCGCGCCCTCTTCAACGCGGCCCAGGTCGAGACGTGCAGCGAGCCGCTGCTCCGGGCCGGCAAGGACGCGGCGCGCGCGCAGGGCGCGCCCATCCACACCCACGCGGGCGGCAACCTCGTCGAGTTCCAGCGCATCATGGACGAGTACCGCAAGACGCCGATCCGGTTCCTGGCCGACATCGGCTTCCTCGACGAGCGCACCCTGCTCGGGCACGCCGTCTTCACCACCGCGCACGAGTGGACCCGCTATCCGTTCGGCGACGACCTGCGCGTGCTGGCCGAGCGGGGCTCGACGGTGGGCCACTGCCCGTACAAGTACGCGAAGATGGCGATGACACTCCACTCCTTCCAGCGCTACGTGGACGCGGGCGTGACGCTGGCGCTCGGCACCGACACCTATCCGCTCGACATCGTGTCGGAGCTCCGGTGGGCGTCCATCCTGGCCAAGGTCACCGACGCCAACTACCAGGCCGGTCTCGCCCGCGACGTCTTCAACGCGGCCACCGTCGGCGGCTGCCGCTTCCTGGGGCGCGAGGACCTGGGGCGCCTGGCCCCGGGCGCCAAGGCCGACATCCTGCTGATCAACCTGGACCACGTCGGCGGGCTGGTCTACGCGGACCCGATCAAGGCGCTGGTGGATGGGGCCTCCGGCCGCGACGTGGACACCGCCATCGTGGACGGCCAGGTGCTGGTGCAGGGCGGGCGAGCCACGCGCGTGGACGAGGACGCGGTCTACGCGAAGGCGCGCGAGGCCACCCAGCACTACTGGAGCCGGGTGCCCGCGTGGCGCTGGGACGGCGCCGGCGTGGACCAGATCATCCCGCCCGCCTTTCCCATCCACCGGGCGGGGCGCGCATGAGTGAGGATCCGCGCGCGATGAGCCCCACCGGCACGATGACCAAGCGGCAGCGGGTGACCGCGGCGCTCCGCGGCCAGGCGGTGGACCGGGTCCCGCTCGCGTTCTGGCTCCACAACTTCACATCCGAGAACTCGGCGAAGGGACTGGCCGACGAGACGATCCGGCTCGCGCGCACCTTCGACTGGGACTTCCTCAAGCCCCAGTCGCGCGCCCAGTGCTTCGCCGAGATGTGGGGGCTCACCTACGCCCCGTCGGGGGAGAAGGCCACGCCGTACACCGTCACGCACGCGCCGGTGGCCTCGGCCGACGACCTCGCGCGGCTGCCCGCGGCCGATCCCCGGGAGGGCGCGCTCGGCGAGCAGCTCGAGGCCCTCCGGCTCATCCGCGCCGCGGTCGGCCCCGACGTGCCGATCATCTGGACGGTGTTCGCCCCGCCGATGATCCTGCCGATGCTGGCCCGGGGTGGCCGCGACCAGGCGATGCGCTTCCTTCGTGATGCCCCCCGCGAGACCGCGCGGGCCTTCGACGTGATGGCGGAGACGCTCGCCGAGTACGCGCGGCTCTGTCTGGCCGCGGGGGCCGACGGGCTCTTCTACGCCACCAACGTGGCGACGCGGGCGCTGATGAGCGCGGAGGAGTGCCGGCGCTGGCAGCGCCCGTGGGACCTGCGCATCCTGGCCGCGGTGGAGCGCGCCCCGTTCAACCTGCTCCACGTCTGCGGCGCGGGCATCCAGGTCGAGGAGTTCGCGGACTATCCGGTCACCGCGTGGAGCTTCGCCACGGTGCCCGGCAACCCGACCCTCGCGGAGGTGCGGGCGCGCACCGGCCGCGCGGTGGTGGGCGGGCTGCCCGCCAAGCCCGAGATCGCGGGCATGACGGAGGCCGAGCTCGTCGAGCGGGCGCGCGCGGCCACCCGCGAGATGGGCGGGGGCGGCTTCCTGCTCGGGCCCGATTGCTCGATCAATCCGGACACGCCGGAACGGCTGCTCCACGCCGTCGGCCAAGCGGTACGGCACAGCGCGGCATCGTAAGGGCTGGAAGGCCCCGTAACGCTGTGGTAGCATCCCCGCCACACTGACCGCACCGTCCTTCTTCCTCCCCAGGAGGTAGGCATGGACATCGCCAAGATTCGCAATGTCGCATTCGTCGGCCACGGCGGCGTGGGCAAGACCTCTCTGGTCGAGGCGATCCTGTTCGCATGCGGAGCGAGCACCCGGCTCGGCCGTGTCGACGACGGGACTACCACCACCGACTTCGATCCCGACGAGATCAAGCGCAAGATCTCGCTCAACACCGCGGTCGGCTTCGCCGATCACCAGGGCCACCGGCTCAACCTCATCGACACCCCCGGCTACGGCGACTTCGTGGCCGACGCGCGCGCGGGCCTGCGCGTGGCGGGGGCCGCGGTGGTGGTGGTGGACGCGGTGGCGGGCGTGCAGGTGCAGACCGAGAAGGTCTGGAAGTTCGCCAACGACTACGCGCTGCCGCGGGCGATCGTGGTGAACCGGCTCGACCGCGAGCGGGCCGACTTCCAGCGGACGCTCGAGTCGCTGCAGAAGCGGCTGAAGGGCCGGCTCGTCCCGCTGCAGCTCCCGATCGGGAGCGAGAGCGGCTTCCGCGGGGTGGTGGACCTGATCGCGATGCGGGCCCTCGTGCTCGCCGACGGCAAGATCAAGGAGGCCGACATCCCGGCCGAGCTCGTGGAGACCGCCACGTCCTACCGCGAGAAGCTGACCGAGGCCGCCGCCGAGACCGACGACGACCTCCTCGCCAAGTACCTGGAGGAAGGCTCGATCGGGGAGCCGGAGATGCTGGCCGCCCTGCGCAAGGCGATCACGTCCGGCGATCTCGTGCCGATCCTGGCCAGCTCGGCGACGCGCGCCATCGGGATCGGGCCGCTGCTCGACCTCATCGTGAAGGAGTTCCCGTCGCCCGCCGACGCGGCGGAGGTGGAGGGGACGGACCCGCGCACCAAGGCGGTGGCCAAGCGGGCCGCCGATCCCAAGGCGCCGCTCAGCGCGGTGGTGTTCAAGACGATCTCGGACCCGCACGTGGGCAAGCTCTCCGTCTTCCGGGTCTACTCGGGGACGCTGCGGTCCGACAGCCAGGTCTTCAACGCGAGTCGCGACAGCCGCGAGCGGATCGGCCACCTGGGGTGGCTCTCCGGCAAGACCCAGAAGCCGGTGGAGGCGCTCGGGCCGGGCGAGATCGGGGTGATCGCCAAGCTCAAGGACACCCTCACCGGCGACACGCTCTCCGACGAGGCGCATCCGATCGTGCTGCCCGGCATCTCCTTCCCGGAGCCCGCGATCTCCTTCGCGGTCCAGCCCAAGAGCCGGGGCGACGAGGACAAGATCTCGATCGCGCTCCATCGCATGGCCGAGGAGGACCCCACGCTGCACCACCACTACGACCCGGAGACCAAGCAGCTCCTCGTCTCGGGGATGGGACAGCTCCACGTCGAGGTCGTGGTCGAGCGGATGAAGCGGAAGTACAACGTGGATGTTTCATTGCTCCCGCCGCGCATTCCCTACCGGGAGACGGTCAAGGGCCGCGCGGAGGTGCAGGGCAAGTACAAGAAGCAGACGGGCGGGCGCGGCCAGTACGGCGACACCTGGATCCGCGTCGAGCCGCTCGCCCGCGGCGGCGGGTTCGAGTTCGTGGACGACATCTTCGGCGGCGCCATCCCGCGCAACTTCATCCCCTCGGTGGAGAAGGGCGTCCGCGAGTGCATGAAGCGCGGCATCCTCGCGGGTTACCCGGTGGTGGACCTCAAGGTCACGCTCTACGACGGCTCCTATCACGACGTCGACTCCTCGGACATGGCCTTCCAGATCGCGGCCTCGATGGGCCTGCAAAAGGGTTTCTTGGAGGCCAAGCCCTGCCTGCTCGAGCCGGTCATGAACGTGGAGGTCACCGCGCCCGCGGAGGGCGCGGGCGACGTCATCGGCGACCTCAACGGCCGCCGCGGCCGCATCGTGGGCATGGAGCCGGACGGCGACGTGGTGGCGGTGCGCGCCCAGGTGCCGATGTCCGAGATGCTCACGTACGAGTCGAGCCTGCGCTCGATGACCGGCGGGCGCGGGGGCTACTCGATGGAGTTCTCCCACTACGAGGAAGTGCCGAACCAGCAGGCCGAGAAGGTCGTCGCCGCCCACCGGGCCGAGAAAGAGAAGCAGCACTAGCGCCCGGAAGGCCCCAATTCTCTTGACAGGGCTGCCGTCGAATCGGTAGATTCACGTCGATCCCGGTCGAGAATCGAGCATTTCAGGCGGCAACAGGGAGGCGCAAGAACGATGAGCGTGGTCACGCGAAGGGCATTCCTCCGGTCCTCCGGGCTCGGCCTCGGCGTGCTGGCCGGCGCCGGCCTCGCCGGATGCGCCACCGCGATCAAGGGCGACTTCGCCCCCAAGAAGGGCCCGCGGGTCGTCGTCATCGGCGGCGGCTGGGGCGGGGCGACGGCGGCCAAGTACGTGCGCCTGCTCGACCCGAACATCGAGGTGGTCCTGATCGAGCCCAACCGGAAGTTCATCTCCTGCCCGTTCAGCAACCTGGTCCTGGCCGGCGTGCGCACGATCGACTCGCTCACCATGGGCTACGGCGGCCTGCGCAAGCACGGGGTGCGGATCATCCACGAGACCGCCACCGCCATCGAGCCCGATCAGAAGCGGGTGCGGCTCGGCGAGGGGTATCTGCAGTACGACCGCCTCGTGGTCTCCCCCGGCGTGGACTTCCAGTGGGAGCAGGTGGAGGGCCTCGCGCAGAACCAGGACAAGGTCCTGCACGCGTGGAAGGCGGGGCCGCAGACCGTGCAGCTCGCCCAGCAGTTAGCATCGATGCCCGACGGCGGTGTCTTCGTGCTGAGCATCCCGCTCGCGGCCTACCGGTGCCCGCCCGGCCCCTACGAGCGGACCTCGTTGGTGGCCTGGTACCTCAAGACCAACAAGCCCAAGTCCAAGCTGATCGTGCTGGACGCCAACCAGAACATCATCTCGAAGGCCGCGCTCTTCCGCGCGGCGTGGCAGGCCTATCCGAACATCGACTACCGGCCCGCGAGCCGCGTGATCGCGGTCGATCCCGGGAGCAAGGAAGTCCGCACCGAGTTCGACAAGATCCGCTACGACGTGGTCAACGTGATCCCGCCCCAGCGCGCGGGCGCCATCGCGGTGCAGGCGGACCTGGTCGGCGGCGACAAGCGCTGGTGCGAGGTCAACCACGTGACGTACGAGTCGGTGAAGCAGCCGGGCATCCACGTGATCGGCGACGCCACCATCGGCCTGCCCGTGCCCAAGTCGGGCAACGTGGCCAACGCGATGGGCAAGATCACCGCCGCCTCCGTGGTCAGCCTGATCAACGGCAAGCAGCCGCCCTCGCTCGCGCCCGGCAATACCTGCTATAGCTGGGTGAGCGACCGCGAGGCCATCGCGGTGGTGAACGCCTACCGGATCGAGAACGGCAAGGTCGTGCAGATCGAGCAGAAGCTCACGCCGGCCCAGAGCCCGCTGGTGGCCGAGCGGGCCGTCGGCTGGACCCAGTCCATCTGGGCGGACATCCTGGCATGAGCGCCATGCGTCTGGCTATGCGTCTGATCATGCGTCTGGCTATGCGTCTCACGCCACGTGGGATCGCCCTCGCCGCCGCGCTCGCCCTGGGCGCGCTGACCGGGAGCGCCGCCCACGCCGCGGGCCCGCTCGACGAGCGCGGCGCGCTCCAGTCCGTCACCTGCACGGCCTGCCACGGGCAGGCGGGCAATAGCCGCTCGGGCGCGATGCCGATCATCGCCGGCCAGGACGCGGCCTACCTGAAGAAGCAGATCGCGGACTACGCGGCGGGCAAGCGGCTCTCGGCCGAGATGGAGCCCTACGCCAAGCAGGTGCTGAACCTGGGCGTGGACGACGTCGCGGCCTACTTCGCCTCCCGCCGGCGCGAGCCCACGCCGATCCAGGC